>DASYUZ010000092.1:0-5840 GCA_036000665.1 Gaiellaceae bacterium | reverse complement strand
CGACGTGTCCTTCGCAACAACTTCGTGACAAGTTGGCGTGACGCGCGTTCGCCGCGCGGACGGGCGCGTACAGTCGTTCGAATGCCGCGCCCGCCTCGCCCTCAGTTCGCCGGCGCCATCTACCACGTGAACACGCGCGGGAACCGACGCGCCGCGATCTACCGTGGCGACCACGATCGCGTGCTGTTTCTTTCGCGCCTCCTGCACGTGATCGACCGGTTCGAGTGGGAGTGCCACGCGTGGTGCCTGCTCACGACGCACTACCACCTACTCGTGACGACGCCGCACCCGAACATCGCCCGAGGAATGCAAGAGCTCAACTCCCGCTACGCCGAAGCGTTCAACGGTCAATACGCACTGACCGGCCACGTCTTTCAGGGGCGATACCACCACAAGCTCGCGGAGAGCGAAGAGCAGTTGCTCGAGCAGTATCGGTACGTCGCGCTGCAGCCGGTTCGCGCCCAGATCTGTGAGAGACCGACCGAATGGCCCTGGAGCAGCTATTCCGGCCTCGTCGCGGGATGGCAGGGGCGGCTGTATCAGCCGCCGGCATTGCTCGCAAACTTTGAAGGAGGGCTCAGAGGGCTCAGTGCATTCGTCGAGACGCCCGAGCCAGTCAGCGCCTCACGCACCCTCGCCCGAGCGCGTTCATTTTCTTGATGGCAGGAGCGAAGCTCTACCGTCTAGAACGTCACCGCCGACGTCACTCCGCTGCGATGTCGCAGCCGAGGTACATCAGCGCCTGAACCGCTTCGGTGACGAACGCGGTCGCCTCGTGCGCGCTTGCGAACGTGTAGGGCCCCGGGCGGGTGACGTCCGCGCCTGTGCCGCCGGAACCTGCGGGAAAGACCTCGGCCTCGACCACGCACGACGTGCCGTGGTCGACCGCGCGCAGGATCGCCACTGACCGGCCGTCCTTGCGTGCATGACGAACGAAGAGCTCCGAGCCCGCGGTAGCCGCGTCGGCGGGGCCGCGCAGGCTGCCGATGGGGGCGGCGTCGCTCACCGGAGCGCGTTCGCCGCCGCCTGGGCGACGGTCTCGTGATCCCGGAAGCCGTCGAGTGTCAGTGCGAGCACGTTCGGCCGCGTGAAGATCAGGACGCCGGGCGCGTGGAGGACGATGCCGAGCTTCAACGTGAGCGCCTCGGCCTCGCGCGCGTCGCCGAGCACGTCCAGCGGGACGAATGCAGCCCCTGTGGCTCCGGCACCCCGCGCGGCCTCGTCCCGCGCCATCTCGTCGATCTTTCCGCCCTTGCTCCAGACAGCGACCACGACGACGGAATGCCTGTTGAGTGCGACGGCGATCCGCATCGGGAGGCCGTTCGCCGCGATCCCTCGGTAGTGCTTCTCGGCCTGCGCCTTCGGTGGAAGCTTCGGCTTCGCGTGCACCTTGGCAGCCTTCGCCGGCGCCTTCGCTGCCGGGGCTGCTCTCGTGGCCTTGGGTTTCGCAGCCGCCTTCGCCTTCGCGCCCGCGGCGACCTTGGCGGGCCTCGCCGCCGAAGCGTTTGCCTTCGCTCCGACAACCTTCGCCTTCCCGATCGCCTTGAGGAGACCGGTTTTCTTCGTGGGCAGCACGATCGGAGCCGCGTCCGCCTCCGCCGGCGGGCGGCCGAGGAACATCATCCCGCCGACGAGCGCCACGGCCGCGAGCGCCGCCACGACCGCGAAGACCTTGATCGGACCAGAGACCGTCAGATTCACGGCTTAGATATCGGCATTCCGGCCGTCGACCTGAAGCGGCGTGAGCCTCAGCTCGTCGGCCCGGACGCTGACGGGACGGCCGTCGGGCAGGTAGTTCAGCGGCCCCTTCCAGCGCAGGGTCCAGACGCCGGCCGGAACCTCGAACGTGACGACCCGGGTCGACCCGGGAGCGACCTCTACCGTCCGCCGTAGCCCCCGAGCGCGAAACACGAGTCGCGTCGCCGGCGCGCGGTCCGGAAGCGAGAGGCGGAGCCGCAGCGAGCCGGGCGACCCCCAGACGCGGACGTAGCCCGAGTTCGCGAGCCAGCCGTCGAAGAACCGGCCGCCCGCGAGCATCCGCAGGCGCGGCGTCCCAATGGGCTTCCAGAGCTCGAAGAGCGGCGTCGCCGCGACGCTCTCGGCGCCGCGGAGCTCGGCCGTGACCGCATACTCGTTCATCAGCAGCGCTGTGCGGAGCGGCCGTCCCTCGACGAGCAGGGCGCCGTCCCGCCGGATCCGCACCTGCGGCACAGAGAAGACGTCGGGGCTCTCAGCATGCCGCAGCCGCACGAGACGTTTGGTCGACCGGTTCCAGAACATCTGCTCGAGCGTGAGCTCGCGTCCCGAACCGGGCGTGTTCACGACCGTGACGTCGCCCAGCTGGGCGTGGTCGACCCAGCGAGCGTCCGCCGGGAAGTACGTCGCGCGCGCGCGCTGCGAGTACTTCGCGTCGAGCGTCCACGCGGCCAGACCCACGGCCCCGAGCAGCACGGCCACGACCGCGAGCGCTGAAGGCCACGCCGACGGCCGGTAGGCGACGGCCGTTGCGCCGGCCGCAAGTAGTGCAACTGCCACGGCGACGATCAGCGAGCCGTTCGCGTAGCCGACCGCCTTCTCGAGCCGGAAAACGCCCATCAGGAAAGGTGAGTCCATCCGCCCGTGCTCGTCGGTCCAGCCGGAGAGCGGAAACCGCGCTGACAAAGCGATCAGCAGCGCGGACAGCGTGAGGACCGCAAGCCGCGCACGGCCCGCGCGCCGGAGCGAGAGCCCGAACGCAGGGACGAGGAGTGGGAGCAGGGTGAACAGGTAGCGCTCCTGGAACCGTCCGCCGGCCGCGAGCTCCGAGTTCGCGGCATACAGCGCGGCCTCTCCGAGCAGCCCGAGGGCCAGGAAGACCGTCAGGCCGGCGAACGCGCGCTCCGCCCGCCCCTTGGGAGTCGCCAGCGCGACCAGTGCCCCGGGCACGAGGAGCCAGCCGCCCGAGTACGCGAGCAGCATCGCGTCCACGCCGACCCAGTGCATGAGGCCGGCCGGGTCAAGCGAGAGGTCGCGGACCCCCGCGTAGTAGCCGAGACCCTTGACGGCGAGCGCAAGGCCGCCCAGCGCGAAGAGCCCGAGCGTGAGCCGGATGCCCCGGAACCTCGGGCGGGCGATCAGCGCGGCGCCGAGGAACGCGAGCGGGAGGACGACGAACTGGATCCGGGCGAACGTTGCGAGCCCGGCGAGCGCGATGAACGCGAGCTGGTTCTTCCGCGTTGGCTCGGTGAGCACGCACATACCGGCGTAGACGGCGCCCAGCACGAGCGGGTACGCGATCGGCTCGCCGAGTACGTAGGCGACGTAGAAGAACGCCGGGGTCAGCACCGCGAGCCCGGCCGATGCGAGCGAGAAGCGGGCGCTGAGCCCGAGCTTCCGTGCAATGAGGTACGCCGGGACCGCGGCGAGGGACATCGCGATCGCGTTCAGCGCCTGCGTGAGCCGCAGAGCGACCCCGGCGTCCCCGAAGAGCCAGAACGGCGCCGTCAGGACCGGTTCCAGCAGCGCGGGGAAGCTCGCCGCCTCGCCGCGGATCGTCGGGTGGCCCGTGGTCGCGAGCCCGTGCGCGAGCGTCGAGTAGATGTACTCGTCAGCGAACAGAAGGGGGGTCGGGTGCGCGAGCGCGAGGACGAAGCGGATCACCGCGCTGAGGCCCACGATCCCAGCGAGCACGGCCACGCTGGGCACGGCGAGCGGTAGGGAGCGGGCGCGGGTCGTCAGGCGCCTGGTGGTGAGGGCGTCAACTGCCACATCTGGGCTATCGGCACGCACCCGGCCTCACTTGAAAGAGGGATGCAAAGACGAAGGGCGCGGTCTCCCGCGCCCTTCGCTCAGAACAGAACAGTCCAGCTCTTAGGGGCCGGTGCAGACGGTGGTCGTGATGTCGCCGCCGGGGCCCTTCTTGGACCAGATCTTCGTGCCGACCTGGCTCTTGATGCAGTACGAGACCGTGTTCGCCGCGCCGACGATCGAGACGTTCTTGACGCCCTGGTCGTAGGACTTCAGCGCGGTGAGGGTCATCCCCGAGTAGCCCTTCGAGTTGTCGGCGTTGTAGGCCTCGACGGCCGGGATCGCTGCGCGGACGTTCGCCTTCGCCGCCGAGTTGTTCGCCCGGTCACGGAAGCTGAGGTACGACGGCACCGCAATCGCCAGCAGGATGCCGAGGATGATGATGACGACCAGAAGCTCGATGAGGGTGAAACCCTTCTCCTCACGAGCCAGGCGCGTCTTCAGCATGGAAATCATTGATTGTTCTCCTTCTGGGTGAGAAACGGACGTGCCGATCACGTATCGGCGTTCACCCGCAGCGCCGCAGCCCCTAACGAGGGATCCTCTCCCCCGCCCTGGGGGATGCCGGAACGACGAAGGGCGCGGTCTCCCGCGCCCTTCGCTCGAGTCTCGCTTCAGGCCGTGGTTAGGGGCCGGTGCAGACGGTGGTCGTGATGTCGCCGCCGGGGCCCTTCTTGGACCAGATCTTCGTGCCGACCTGGCTCTTGATGCAGTAGGACGTCGTGTTCGACGCGCCGACGATCGTGACGTTCTTGACGCCCTGATCGTACGCCTGCATGGCGGTGAGGGTCATCCCCGAGTAGCCCTTCGAGTTGTCGGCGTTGTACGCCTCAACGGCCGGGATCGCTGCGCGCACGTTCGCCTTCGCGGCCGAGTTGTTCGCACGGTCGCGGAAGCTGAGGTACGACGGCACCGCAATCGCCAGCAGGATGCCGAGGATGATGATGACGACCAGGAGCTCGATGAGGGTGAAGCCGCTCTCCTCACGAGCCAGGCGCGCCTTAAGCATGGAAGCCAATTCGGTTACTCCTTCTTGGACGTGGAACGTGGAGTGGCTCCCGAGACATCGGTCTGCACGGGGGCGAGGGGTTAGCCTCGTCTGAGGGATTCCATCCCCCGCCGTGGGGGAGCGACCGCCTGTGAAGCCGCATTCAAGGTGGGTCGAGAGGCTGCCGATAGCTCGGTCGAGGGAGAGCCCATCCCATGCCAGTGACTTATTCCATCGACGACTTGCTCGAGCAGATGGCGGCGCGAGGCGCCTCCGACCTGCACCTGTCCGTCGGCTCCAAGCCGGCGTGTCGCGTGCGCGGCCACATCGAGCGGATGGAGGAGATCGAGGCCCTCACGCCCGAGGACACCCAGCTGCTTATGTACCAGATCCTCTCGAGCGAGCAGCAGAAGCACTTCGAGATCAAGCGCCAGCTCGACTTCGCGCACGGCGTCCCGGGCCTCGCGCGCTTCCGTGTCAACGTCTACTTCCAGCGCGAGTCGGTGGGCGCGGTCTTCCGGGTCATCCCCGAGGAGATCAAGACGCTCGAAGAGCTCGGGCTGCCCGCCTCGCTCCACCAGCTCGCCGCGAAGCCACGCGGCCTCGTGCTCGTCACGGGCCCCACGGGCTCCGGTAAGTCGACGACGCTCGCTTCGCTGATCGACGAGGTCAACCGGACGCGCGCCGAGCACATCCTCACGATCGAGGACCCGATCGAGTTCGTACACCGGCACAAGAAGTGCATCGTCAACCAGCGCGAGATCGGCGTCGATGCCTCGAGCTTTGCCGAGGGGCTCCGCGCGGCGCTCCGCCAGGATCCCGACGTGATCTTGGTCGGCGAGATGCGCGACCTCGAGACGATCGCGACGGCGCTGACCGCTGCAGAAACCGGCCACCTCGTGCTCGGCACGCTGCACACGCAGAGTGCCTCGAGCACGGTCGACCGCATCATCGACGTCTTCCCGCCCGAGCAGCAGGAGCAGGTGCGCATGCAGATCGCGGGCTCGCTGCAGGGCGTCGTCACGCAGACGCTGATTCCGACGGCCGACGGCGCGGGCCGCGTCGC
>DASYUZ010000091.1:0-11212 GCA_036000665.1 Gaiellaceae bacterium | reverse complement strand
TCGAGCTCGAGCGCGGCGACCGCGGTGAGCGCCTCGCCCGTGAAGGGGCATGTGATCGAGCGGATCGTCTGCGTGTGGTGCGGCAGGTCGGTGCCGACGTAGCCGCGCAGCACGGCGAACGGCAGGTTCGACGCGGCGGCCGCGTAGCGGTTCGCCATCCCCGCGTGGCTGTGCTCCTCGATCTCGAGCGGTTCCGGCCAGCCGTTCTGCACCGCGTCGCGGAACCGGTGCAGCGACCCGACGCCCGGGTTCCCGCCCCACGAGAAGACGAGCTTGCGTGCGCAGCCCGCCCCGATCAGCTGGTCGTAGACGAGATCCGGCGTCATGCGCACGAGCGTGAGCCCGCGCCGCTCCTGGCGGATCACCTCGTGCCCAGCGGCGAACGGGATCAGGTGTGTGAAACCCTCGAATGCGACCGTGTCGCCGTCCGCGACGGTCTTCGCGACTCCTTCTCGCAGCGAGACGATCTCAGCCACGTCGCGGGAGCGTAACGACGCCCTCAGCCGGCGAGTGCGGCGACCGCGTACCAGGCGCCGAAGACGAGCGCCGCCGATCCGAGCACGGGCACACCGCGCGCGACGGCCTGCCGCGCGCCCGAGCGCCCGAGCGTGGAGCCGAGAGCCGTCGAGAGGATCGTCATCGAGACCGCTGTTCCCGCGGCGAGCACGCCGAGCGCGAGCGCGGCCGTCTCGGCCGGCACGGCCGCGAGGAGCAGGATCGTGACGCCGGCGCTTCCCGCGAGCCCGTGGACGGTCCCGAGCGCGAAGGCCTGCCGTGCACTGCGGACCGGGTGTCTGTGGGCATGGGCGCCGTGCTCGACGTGCGAGTGGACGTGTGCGTGCCGGCCCGTCTCGTGCTCGTGCTCGTGCACGTGGAAGGCACCGCGGCGCCACGCGACGAGCAGCCGGAGGGCCAGCGCAACGATGACGGCGCCGATCAGCGCCTCGGCTGCGCGCTCCACCGGCTCCGGCAGGACCGCGCCCAAGACGACGACCGGGAGGCCGAAGACGAGGAGCGTGAGCGCGTGCCCGACTCCCCACGCCGCGCCCAGCCGCGCCGCCAGCCGCGAGCCGCCCTCGCGCGTCGTCGCGACGAGCGTCGACACGGCGACGAGATGATCCGGGTCGGCGGCGTGCCGAAGCCCGAGCAGGAAGGCCAGCGCGAGGACGACGCCGAGGCCCCGTCCCTCCGCGGCGGAGCTCAGCAGCTGATCGAGGCGTTCCACGCGAATGGTCTATCCATTAGACGTATAGGATACCCAAGGTCTTGGAAGCCGAACAGCAGCTCGGTTCGTGGCGCTCGGGCGAGTATGCGGCCCAGTGGGCGGTAGACGACGTCCTCGCCGACATGCTCGATCTGCCGCGGAAGCTCTCGGCCGCGCTCGTTGCCGACTCGGGGATCGACGTCGAGCACGTGGTCGACCTCGGGTCGGGCACCGGCCCGTACCTCGAGCTCTTCCTGCGCACGTTCCCCGACGCGCGGGGCACCTGGATCGATCTGAACGAGGAGATGCGCGAGCTGTCGAGCGAGCTGCTCGCGCCGTTCGGCAACCGGGTCGGCTATCAGCTCGCCGACCTGGAGCAGCCGGCCCAGCTTCGGCTCGAGCCCGCCCAGGTCGTCGTGACCTCGCGCGTCCTGCACCACTTCTCGCCGGACTCGCTCGCCCGGCTCTACCGCAGGCTGTTCGAGGTCGTCACGCCCGGCGGCTTCCTGTTCAACCTCGACCACATCGGCCCCGCCGGCGACTGGGAGCAGCGGTACCGCCGCATCCGCGCGCAGTTCACGGGCAAGCGCAAGCAGGCGCTGAAGCCCCATCGGCACGACTACCCCCTGGCGCCGCCGGAGCTGCACGCGCAGCTGCTGGCGGAGGCCGGGTTCGAGCAGCCGGACGTGCCGTGGCGGATGTTCTACACGGCGCTCGTGGCCGCACGCCGGCCGTCCTAGGCCGTCGCGACCGCACGCCGTGCGGGCACGGCGAGTGCGAGGTAGAGCAGGAGGAACGCGACCGGGACGACCTGGAACATCGTCGCGATCCCCCAGATCCCGGCCACGACGCCGCCGACCACCGGGCCGACGATCTTCCCCACGTCGAGCCCGCCGTAGAGAAGTGCGGCGATCAGCCCGTGGCGCCGCTCGTCGCCCGCGGCGCTGTCGAACGCGTCCGCCGAGCCGGTCACTCGTAGCAGGCCGCGTGACACGCCGGCGAGCGCGAAGAGCGGCAACTGGAGCAGGAACGACGTCCGAACGGACGGGATGAACGCCGTCGCGATCGTGCCGAGGACGACGAGGGGCAGCGTCAGTCCCGCGGGGTCGAAGCGCGAGAACAGCGGTCCCGACCCGAAGCGCGAGGACGACGAGGCCCACGAGCGTGTGCTCGACAACGCCGCGATCTGCGTCAGCGTCAGCCCGGACGCGAGCGCGAGCACGGGGTGGAACGTGTTCGTGAGCGCGTTGAGCGCGTTGATGAAGAACATCACGAGCACGCCGACCCAGACGGCGAGCGGCATGCCCGCCAGCGAGCGCCACAGCCGCGTCCGCTCGAGCGGCCGCTCGGGCTCGTCCCGCCGCACGACCGCCGAAGCCGCAACGCCGCGCACCATCAGGACCGCGGCGACGAGCGGTGTCGCGGCGAGCGCGAAGAACGTCGGCCGCAGCCCGATCGTGTCCGCGCTCAAGCCGCCGAGGACCGCCGCAATGTTCCCGAATGCCGTTGCGCCCGCGAACCACCCCATCGCGACCGCGGTCGAGACGCCTCCGGGCGGCCGCGCGACGAGCAGCGCGAGCTGCGACGTGCTCGCGATCGACCAGCCGAGCCCGTTCAGCGCCATCAGCGCGGTGAGCACGAGCGCGTTCTCCGTGAGCGGGATCAGCGCGAACGCGAGCGCCGACAGTCCGCCGCCGGCGATGAGGAACGCGGTCGAGCGACGAGTCGAGTACGCGAGCCCGACCGGGAGCCGCGCCGCGAGTGATGCGATGCCGAAAACGCCGATGATCGTCCCGATCGCCGCGGGCCCCAGCTCGCCCGCCCGCGACAGGTACACGGGGACCAGGATCTGCAGCGAGCTCATCCCGGCGGTGAACAGGAAGACGGACGCGTAGACGGGCGCGAGCGCCCGCAGCGCCACGCGCCGGCTACTCACCCGCGGGAATCAGCGAGCACGCCTCCTCGGGGAACGTCACCGTGACCTCGGTCGGAGCGGGGATCGAGATCGACGGGTTGCAGCGCGCACGGATCTCGCGCGAGCCGACGGAGATCACGTGGTCAACGGACTCGCCGAGGAATGCACGCGCCTCGACGCGGCCGCGCCAGCGGTTCGGCAGCGGCCCGTTCGACGACCGTCCGGCCTCGATCGTGAGGTGCTCGGGCCTGGCGGCGACGACGACGGCGTCGCCCACCGCGAAGTCGAGGTCGGAGCGAAGGCGCAGCTCGCCGTCCGGCGTCTGCACCCGGTAGAGCCCGTCTTCGCGCGCCGCGACCACGCCGTCGATGAAGTTCGACGTGCCGATGAAGTCCGCGACGAAGCGCGACTTCGGCGCTTCGTACACCTCGCGCGGCCGCCCGATCTGCTCGATCTTCCCTGCGCGCATGACGGCGACGCGGTTCGACATCGCCAGCGCCTCGACCTGGTCGTGGGTGACGTAGACGCCCGTGATCCCGAGCTCGCGCTGAAGCCGCTTGAGCTCGAAGCGCATGTCCTCCCGGAGCTTCGCGTCGAGGTTCGACAGCGGCTCGTCGAGAAGCAGGAGCGGCGGCTCCATCACCAGCGCGCGCGCGAGCGCCAGCCGCTGCTGCTGGCCGCCCGAGAGGTCGGTCGCCTCGCGGCTTGCGAGCTGGTCGAGCTGCACGGCGGCGAGCACTCGCTCGACGCGCTCGCGCAGCTCCTTCCGTCCGGGACGCCGGCGCCGCGGCAGCACCTGCAGCGGGAACGCGACGTTCTTGTAGACATTCATGTGCGGCCAGATCGCGTAGGACTGGAACACCATCCCAAGGCCGCGCTCGTTCGCGGGCACGCGAACCCGCTGCATCGACGAGAACAGGACCCGGTCGGCGACCCGGATCTCGCCGCTGTCCGGCGTCTCGAGCCCCGCGATCGAGCGCAGGGTGGTGGTCTTGCCGCAGCCCGACGGGCCGAGCAGCGTGAAGAGCTCTCCGTCCTCGACCTCGAAGCTGACGTCGTCGACCGCGCGCACGCGGCCGCGCTCGCCGCGCCCGCCTGCGAACGTCTTCACGAGTTGTGTGATCGTGAGCACCGGTCAGCCCTCCCTGACCCCGATCTTGGCACCGAGCTTGTACGCGACCGCGACGAGAAGGACAAGAGCGCCGACCATCATCATCCCAACCGCCGCGAGCTCGGGGAACTCGCCGTTCTGCCACTGCTCCCAGATCACGATCGACAGGACCTGCTTCCCCGGCGAGTAGAGGATGATCGTGCTCGAGAGCTCGCGCACCGAGACGATGACGATGTAGATCCAGCCCGCGAGCAGGCCCGGCACGAGCAGCGGCAGGAGGATCCGCCGGAACGACTGGAACCAGCCGGCGCCGCTCGTCATCGCCGACTCCTCCAGCTCCCGGCCGATCTGGAACATCGACGTCGACGCGTAGCGCATCCCGTACGGGATGTAGCGCGTCAGGTAGGCGAGGAAGAGGATCCAGAGCGTCCCGTAAACCGGGATCGGAGAGCGCAGGTAGACGAAGAGGATCGCGACGCCGAGGACGAGGCCCGGGACGATCAGCGGCAGGAAGGCGAGGTCGTCGATCAGCCAGCGGCCCGGAAGCTGCGTGCGCACCACGACCCATGACGCCACGGCGGCGAGCAGCATCACCGTCGTCGCGGAGCCGAGCCCCAGGATGATCGAGTTCTTCACGGAGCTTGCGAAGAGGTCGGTGTGGATCACGTTCCTGTACGCGTCGAGCGTCATGTGCGAAAGCGTGTACCGCGAAGGAGGCGAGTAGAAGAGCTGCGTCGACGCGTACGCGAGCACGGACAGCGGCAGGACGACTGCGACGACGAAGTACGTGACGATCAGGAACGTCGCGGGCCAGCGCCAGATGCCGAGCTCGACCGGACGCGGCCGGAAGCCCTTGCCGCTCACCGTCTGGTACGCGCGGCCGCGCTTCGCCAGGCGCGAGTGCCAGAACACGAGCAGCGACGTGATGATCAGCAGCGACATCGCGAGCGCGCCCGCCGCTCCATAGTCCGGCGGCTTGTCCTTGAGCACGCGCCAGATCCGCGACGTGAAGACCCAGACGCCGCCCGGCAGGCCAAGCAGCGCGGGCACCTCGAACGATTCGAGTGCGCGCACGACGATGATCAGGATCGAGGCGTACAGGGCGGGTCGCGAGAGCGGGATCGTGACGCGCCGGATCACGGTCGGCAGCCGCGCGCCGCTCATGATCGCCGACTCCTCGAGCGACGGGTCCATCGAGCGGAACGAGGCCACCATCAGCAGGAAGACGAGGGGTGCGAGGTGCAGTCCCTCGACCATCACCATCCCCGGGATGCTGAAGATGTCGAACGCGCGCCCGCCGGTCAGGGGGCCGATGACATTCTGGTTCAGGATCCCGATCTGCGGGCTCGCGAGGAAGATCCAGGCGATCGTGTGCAGCACGCCCGGGATGATCAGCGGCACGAGCGACGCCGCCATCATCAGCGGCTTGAACGGCACGTCCGTGCGCACGATCAAGTACGCGAGCGTCGTGCCCAACGTGACCGCGATCAACGTCGAACCGACCGCGAACGCGAGCGAGTTGAGGGCCATCTCGCTGAGGCCGACCTTGCCGTAGGCGTCCCGGAAGCGCTCGAGCGTGAGGTGCCCGCTCGAGACGAACGTCTGCCAGAGCAGGAAGCCGAGCGGGACGACCGCGAGGTATGCGACAGCGGCGAGAACGACGCCGACGATGAGTGTGCGCGCCGAGAAGACCCGGCGCAGGCGATCGGCGTAGGGAGAGGCTCTTGTCTCAGCGGCGACGGTGGCCACAGCGCCCCTCGCTGCCCGGTCGCGCCCTACGCGTCCTGCGAGACTTCCGTCGTCGGCGCGCTCGGGGCGGCGACCGCGTCGACGAGGTAGTCGGTCCCTTCGCCGATCTTCAGCTGCGTCGGGTGGCGCTCGATCTGGTGGAAGCGCAGGTGGCGCACGAGGCCCGTGTCCTGGATCGCGAGGTACCGCGCAGGCTCATTGGGATCGGCGTTGAAGTGCTGGTGCCACGCCCAGACCGGCGGGGAGAAGAGCGAGCCCTCGGACCACTCGATCCGCTCCTCCGGCTGGCCCTCGTAGTTGATGATCGAGTAGCCGCGGCCCTTGACGATGTAGATCACGGCCTCGGTCGTGTGGCGGTGGCGAACGGAGTTACCCCCCGGCGCGAGCTCGGCGAGGTGCGACGAGAGGACGCGGTTCTCGGCGAGCTCGAACCACAGGCCCTTGTTGTTCCGCCACGGGCGCTTCACGAGCTCGATCGTCCGCAGGTCCTCGGGAACCACGAGGCCGCGGAGCGGCGGGTTCTGGCGGTTGAACTCGTCGCGCGCCGCGATCTCCGACGCGTCGGCGTTGTCGGCGATGAAGACCTGCTCCGGGATGTCGATGTCTTCGGGCCACTCGCCCATCAGATCCTCCTCGTCGTCAAACGGCTCGAACCCGGGGACAGTAGCACGAACGGTCTTACCATTGAACCTAACTACTCGGGCGGAACGGGCGACACGATCGGATCCAGGCCCGGGAGGGCCTCGTCGTCGGGGTCGCGCTTCAGCGGGTCGAGGTGGTCGAACTCCGGCAGCTCCTCTTCCTCGGGAGACTCGGCCTCTGACATCGGCTCTCCTCTCAATCGGGCTGGCAGACGACGTCGACGAGCGCGGGGCGCTGCTCGGTGAGCACCACCTCGGCGGCGCGGCGGACCGCGTCCTGCACCGCGTCCGGGTCGTCGATCGGCCCCTCGCCGTGCCACCCTAGCGCCCGCGCGACCGAAGCGAAGTCGGGCGCCGGGCGATCGAGCTCCATCCCGATGTACGCGCGCTCGACGTCTGTACCGCGGTGCCGTGCGATCCGCTCCTGGTGCTCCCAGTCGTTGTAGTAGGCGCGGTTGTTGAACATCACCGCCAGCATCGGGATCTGGTGGTACGCCGCGATCCAGAGTGCGCCGAGGTCGAACATCAGGTCGCCGTCGGGCTGCAGGTCGACGACGAGCTTCCCGGAGCCCTTGTGGGCGAGCGCGACGCCGAGTGAGATGCCGATCTGCGTCGCCGTGCCGAGGCTGCGGCCGGGGTGCCGGTACGGTCGGTCGAAGTCCCAGATCCGCGGTGCCCACTCGCTCGCGGTCCCCGCAGTCAGGACCCAGTCGTGGTCCTTCGCGACCGTCCAGACTTCCTCGGCGAGCCGCGACGTCGCGACGGGCGAGAGGGCAACGTCGCGCTCCGCCTCGCCGCGCCAGGCCTCCCACGTCGCTTCGTGCAGCTCGCGCAGCCGGCCGCGCCACGCCTCGCGCGCGTCACCGTTCAGCTCGCGGCACAGGTCGAGCAGCAGCGGCAATGCGACGGACGTGTCCGCGGTCACCTGGAGATCCGTCTCGTGCAGCTGCGCAAAGTCGTGCGACCACGCCGAGATGCTGAGCTCGTTGAAGCCGACGTCGAGCACCGTCGCCCGCGGCTGGATCTGACTCGTGATCCGGCGCGTCGTGCTGTCGAGCTTCTGCGTCCACTTCCCCATGTCCTTGACGTCGACGAACAACAGGCAGTCCGCGTCCTCGACCGCGTCGGAGCCGGTGACGTTGTGCGGATGACGGTTCGGGAAGTTCAGCCGCCAGCCCATGTCGGTCACGCCGGCGCCGAGCAGCTCCGAGAGCTCGACGAGCTGCCCGAAGGCGTTCGGGTCGCGGCCGGCGTACCCGGCAACGAGGACGGGGCGCTCCGACGCGCACAGCCGCTCGGCGAGCGTACGGAGCGCGGCCGGGTCGGGGCCGATCCGCGACGGCGTCTTCAGCTGCTCCCAGTCAGGGAGCGGTACGTCCTCCGCGACCTCGTCCTCCTGCAGGCCCGCGTCGAGCGCGATGTAGACGGGACCCTGCGGCGCGGCCGTCGCAACGCGATAGCCGCGGATGACGCTCTCCGGCACCGACGCGATGGAGGCCGGCTGGTCGTCCCACTTCGTGTAGTCGCGCACCACGTTTCCCTGCACGTTTGCCGTGTGAATCCAGTCGATGTTCGGCCGGCGCCGCTCGTACGCCATCGGGCCCGCTCCGCCGAAGACGACGACCGGCGCGCGATCGATGTAGGCGTAGTAGATGCCCATCGTCCCGTGCAGCAGCCCGACGATGTCGTGGAGGATCACCGCCATCGGCCGACCCGACGCCTTCGCGTAGCCGTGCGCGAGCCCGACTGCGATCTTCTCGTGGTTGCACGTGATGATCTGCGGCTCGTTGCCGCCGTAGTTCACGAGCGAGTCATGCAGGCCGCGAAACGAGGAGCCGGGATTGATCGAGACGTACTCGAAGCCGCACGCCTTGATCGCGTCGACCATTACGTCCGAGCCGTACCGGGTGCCGCTCACGGCCGCGCAGTTTATGGTCTGACCATTGAGCGGTGAGCGCATCGGGGTGCTCGGCGTAGGTCGCATGGGTGCGCCGATCGGCCGGCACCTCCTGGCGGCCGGGCGCAACGTCAGCGTCTACGACCCGAGCGACGAGGCGCGAAGCGCGCTCGTCGCGGCCGGCGCGACCGAGGGCGCGAGCGCGGCGGACGTCGCCTCGCGGTCCGACGTCGTGCTCGTGATCGTCGTCGACGACGAGCAGGTGCGCGAGGCGGTTGCCGCCTGCTTCGAGAGCGCCGGAACGCTTGTTGCGATCTGCTCGTCCGTGCGACCCGACACGTGCCGCGAACTCGCGCACGAAGGGGCAAAGCGAGGCGTCGACGTGATCGACGCGGCGCTCGTCCGCGGCGAGCGCGGTGCCGAGGAGGGGCAGCTCGTCTTCTACTGCGGCGGGCCGGAAGCAGCCGTCGACCGGCTTCGCAGTGCCGTCGCGCCGGTCGCCGAGGCGGTCGTGCACGTCGGCGACGTCGGCGCGGGCCAGGTCGCGAAGACCGCAAACAACATCCTCCTCTGGGCGTGCATCCGCGCCGATGTGGAGGCGCTCCGGCTCGGCCGAGCACTCGGCGTCGATCTCGCGAAGCTGCGCGAGGCGCTGGCGATCGGCAGCGGTGCGAACCGCCCGCTGGCCGAATGGGGCAAGCACCGGCTGCGGTGGCCACACAAGGATCTCGAGGTCGCGCTCGCCGTGGCGCAAGACGCCGGCGTCGAGCTGCCCTTCGTCTCGCACCTGCCAGGGCTGATGCGCGAACTGAACGTCGACGATCTCAACGAGCTCCTTTGACCAGCAGATGCGAAAGGAGGATCACGGTGCGTACCACGTATCTCGTCCTTGCCGCCGCCGCCGTCGTCGTCGCGGCACTGGCCACAGCCGCCTTCGCCGGCGGGCGCGGACCGGGGAACCCGATTGCACAGGCGAGCTTCACCACGGTCTTCAAGAGCCCGCTGGGGCTCGAGGGCCTGACCGGCGACGCCGAGGGCAATGTCTACTCGACGGGCCGCAACGCCGACCCGTGCCCGGTCTACCGCGTTGCTTCGACCGGCGGCGGGGCCGTCGTCGTCGTCGGGAAGGCGCCGGCACCTTGCTCGCCGAGCGGCATCGCCTTCGGCCCCGACGGCCGCCTCTACCTCTCCGACGACGACCAGATCCTGGTCGTTGCGCCGAACGCCGCAGACCCGCCGACCGCGACCGTGTACGCGAACGGCGTGCCGGGCACGAACGGGCTCGCGTTCGACCGCGACGGCAACATCTGGACGGGCGACGGCACCACCGGCCAGGGTCGCGTGTGGCGGATCGACACGAGCGGCGTGGCGACGGAGGTGTTCCGGATCCAGCCGATGGCGAACAGCGTCGGCGTCGGCCGTGAGGCGCGGACGCTCCCGCCGGGGACGGCGCAGCCCCTCGTGGCGAACGGCGTCGCGTTCGACCACGACGGCTCGCTGATCGTCGCCGACACCGCCCGCGGGGCACTGTGGCGCGTCGACCTCGACCGCGCCACCACCGGCTGTGACACGACCTTCACGGCGAACACGCTCTGCCTCGACAACATTTGGGTGCAGCACGTGTACCTCGAAGGCGTGGACGGGATCGCGCTCGACACCGCCGGCAACGTTTGGGCGGCCGCGAACGAGCGGAACGCGCTCGTCGTCGTGTCGAAGAACGGCAACGTGACCGAGTTCTTCCGCAACGCGCCGGACGCGGCCAAGCTCCGGAATGGCGGCCCGCTCGAGTTCCCGACGAGCCCGTTCCTGCTCGGCCACACGCTCTGCGTGACGAGCTCCGACGGCAACCGGCGCGACAACTCGCCGAACACCGCCGGCGAGGTGCGTCCCGCGTCGGCCGCGGTGGCGAAGATCTCGTGCCTCGACCAGCGGCTGTCCGTGCCCGGCCTCGAGCTCCCGGTGCACTGATCGGCCGCCGTGCGCATCTCCCTCGCCTGCTGGGACTACGACCGCACTCGCGGGATCCTCGAGGGACGTATCCGACCCGAGGGCCTGACCGTCGACTACATAGCGTTGCCGCCTGAGGAGACGTTCTTCCGGATGGTGCGGTTCCGCGAGTTCGACGTCTCGGAGCTCTCGCTCGGCTCGTACGTCGTGTCGCGCCGGAGCGACGACCCGCCGTTCGTCGCGGTGCCCGTCTTCCCGTCGAGGTCGTTCCGCCACTCGGGCATCTACGTGCGGTCGGGCATCGAGCGGCCCGAGGAGCTGCGGGGCGGGCGCGTCGGCGTCGCCGAGTACCAGCTGACCGCGAACGTGTGGATCCGCGGCATTCTCGCCGAGCACCACAGCGTGCCGGTGCGGGATGTGACGTACGTCACCGGCGGCCTCGAGGACCAGCGACGCGTCGAGAAGCTCAGGCTCGAGCTCCCCGACGACATCCGCGTGGAGGCCGCGCCGTCCGGAACGACGCTGTCGGAGCTGCTCGCGCGAGACGAGATCGACGCGATCTACTCGCCGCGCGCGCCGCGGGGCGCCAAACGGCTCTTCGAGGACGTCCCGGCGCAGGAGCGCGCCTACTTCGAGGCCACGGGGATCTTTCCGATCATGCACCTCCTCGCGATCCGTGCGGACGTCTACCGCGCGAACCGGTGGATCGCGCGTAGCCTCTTCAAGGCGTTCTCCGCGGCACGCGACG
>DASYUZ010000090.1:0-18741 GCA_036000665.1 Gaiellaceae bacterium | reverse complement strand
GCCGCGCTGACGCGGCTGCACGCTGTGCAGCCGAACGTCCGTGTTGTGCGCCTGCGCCGCAACTTCGGCAAGGCGGCAGCCCTCGACGCCGGCTTCCGCAACGCGACCGGCGACATCGTCGTGACGATGGACGGCGACCTGCAGGACGATCCCGCCGAGATTCCGCGCCTGCTCGCGAAGCTCGACGAAGGCTTCGACCTCGTCTCGGGGTGGAAAGCGCGGCGGCGAGATCCGCTGTCGCGGCGCGTGCTCTCGCGCGTGTTCAACTGGGTGACCGGGCGCGTGTCGGGTGTGCGCCTGCACGACATGAACTGCGGACTGAAGGCGTACCGCGCGGAGGTCGTGCGCGGGCTCTCGATCTACGGCGAGCTGCATCGCTTCATCCCGGTGCTCGCGCACTACCGCGGCTTCCGCGTCGGCGAGCTGTCCGTGAACCACCGGCCGCGCCGTGAAGGGCGTTCGCGCTACGGGATGGAGCGGTACCTGCGCGGGTTCCTCGACCTGCTGACGGTGACGTTCATGGGCCGCTACCGCCATCGCCCGCTGCACCTGTTCGGCGGTCTCGGGCTCGCGCTCGGCTTCGCCGGCTTCCTCATCTGCCTCTACCTGACGGCCCTCTGGTTCGCCGGGCACGCGATCGGCCACCGGCCGCTCCTGACGCTCGGCGTCCTGCTCGTCGTCGTCGGCATGCAGTTCCTCTCGCTCGGCCTGATCGGCGAGATGATCACGACGCACCACGAGGAGCGCGCGGTCGAGCGCGATCCCGAGGAGCTGCACGTGGACGAGATCCTCTCCTGAGAGCGCTGTACTTCGGCACGTACCAGCGGAACTACCCGCGGAACGCGCAGGTGATCGCCTGCCTGCGGCGCGCGGGCGTGGAAGTGGACGAGCGGCACGAGCCGGTGTGGGAGGGAGAGTGGGAGGCGTGGCGCGCGGGTCTGCGCGCGGCGCTCCGGCTCGCACGGGCGGAGCTGCGCCTGCTGGGCGCGCGGCCGATGGGGCGCTACGACGCCGTGCTCGTGGGGTATCCCGGACACGCCGACCTCTGGGCCGCGCGGCGCGCGGCGCACGGGGCACCGGTTGTCTTCAATCCGCTCGTCTCGCTCTCGGACACGTTCGTCGCCGACCGGCGCCGGTTTCGACCGGGATCGCCCGCGGCGCGTGCCCTCCGCGCGCTCGACCGTCGCGCGCTGCGGGCCGCGGACCTCGTCGTGGCCGACACGCGCGCACACGCGGATTTCCTCGCCGAGCTCGCAGGGCTCGACCGGGTCGAGGTCGCGTTCGTCGGCGCAGAGGAGCGGCTCTTCTCGCCGGGGACGACGGACCGTGGCGCACACGCACTCTTCGTGGGCAAGCTGATCCCGCTGCACGGCGTCGAGACGATCCTGGAGGCTGCACGGCTCGCGCCCGAGGTGCCCGTTCGGATCGTCGGGAGCGGACAGCTCGAACGGCTCCTCGCCGGCCGACCGACGAACGTCGAGTGGGTGCCGTGGCTCGAGTACGAGCGGCTCCCGGACGAGTACCGGTCCGCCGGGTTTGCGCTCGGCGTGTTCGGCCGCACGGAGAAGGCCGCACGCGTGATCCCGAACAAGGCCTTCCAGGCGCTCGCTTGTGCGACCCCCCTCATCACCGCCGACACGCCGGCCGCGCGAGAGCTGCTCGTCGACGGTACGAGCGCGTTGCTCGTTCCTGCGGCGAATGCTGAGGCACTCGCGGCAGCGATGGTGCGGCTCGCCGGCGACGAGCGGCTGCGTACATCGCTCGCGGAGGGAGGGCTCGCAGCGTATCGGGCGCAGGCGAGCGAGGAGGTCCTCGGCCGTCGCTGGCGCGAGATCGTCGAGAGTGCGCGGTGACCGCTCCAAGTAACAGACTGTTACTTGGACTCGCGATCTGCGCCTACGCCGCGGGGTTCGGCGCGCTCTCCGTGCTCCGCCACCACGCCTACGAGACGGGGCGCTTCGACCTCGGCAACATGGTCCAGGCGGTTTGGTCGACAGCGCACGGCCATCCGCTCGCGGTGACCAACCTGCCGGGCGAGCAGACGTCGCGACTCGCGTCCCACGTCGACCCGATCCTCGTCCTCTTCGCGCCGCTGTGGCTCGTCTGGCCGAGCCCGGCTGTCCTGCTCGTCGTCCAGTCGATGGCGATCGCGCTCGGCGCACTGCCCGTCTTCCTGCTCGCGCGCAAGCATCTCGGCTCGGAGCGCGCCGCACTCGGCTTCGCGCTTGCCTACCTGCTCTACCCGGCGACGCAGTGGCTGACGCTGAACGAGTTCCACCCGGTTGCGCTCGCGTGCCCGCTGCTGCTCGCGGCGTTCTGGTTCCTCGACGAAGAGCGGGTGCTCCCGTTCGCGGCCTGCGCAGTCGCTGCGGCGGCCACGAAGGAGGAGATCGGGTTGGTCGTGGCCGGAATGGGCCTCTGGTACGCGGCGACGCGCCGCCGTTGGGTGCTCGGCGCGGCGATCGCAATGGCCGGTGCCGCGGTGAGCGTAGTCGCGGTCGAGGTCGTGATCCCGCACTTCAACGACGGCGCCGGCGCAAGCTTCTACGGTCGCTACCGCGAAGTCGGCGGCTCCGCAGGCGGAATCCTGCGGACGGCGGTCACCGACCCGCTCACGCTCTTCCGCGCGGCTTTCGACCTGCAAGGGCTGAGGTATCTCGCCTCGCTGCTCCTTCCACTCGCGCTCCTTCCGCTCGCGGCACCGCTCGCGCTCCTGCCCGCGGTGCCCGAGCTCGCCCTGAATCTGCTCTCGTCGACGCGGACGCAGACGTCGATCCACTTCCACTACACGGCGGCGGAGATCCCGGCGCTCTTCGCGGCCGCGATCTTCGCGGCCAAACGGCTTGCGCCGCGCGCCCCGCTGGGCACCGGCCTCGTCGCGATCGTGCTCGCCTCGAGCTACGTGCTCGGGGCGATCCCCGTCTGGAGCGCGTTCCCGGGCGGAGAGGATCTCCAGGCGCACGCGTGGCGCGTCACCGAGCACGATCGCGTGGCGACGCGCGCGCTGCGGCTTCTCCCCGACGATGCCGTCGTCAGCGCTTCGAACTCGTTGGGCGCGCACGTCTCGGCCCGGCGTCGCGTGCTGAGCTTCCCGCTTCTCGCCGACGCGACGTGGGTCGTTGCGGACGAACGCTCGCCGGGCTATCTCGACCGGATCGCGCCGCTTCCGTACGCGAACGCACTTGCACGCCTCCGCCGCAACCCGGGATGGCGCCTTGTCTTCGAGGAGGACGGCATCCTCGTCTTCAGACGCGAATCGTCTGCGGAAGCAAGTACGCCGTGAGCGCGAGGGCGAGCACACGCGCGGTCCGATCTTCCTCGAGCGCTGCAAGCGGGACGACCCAGCCGAGGTACCACACGACGACGTAGGGCGAGCAGAGCACGAGCGCGCCCGCGGCAAGCGCGAGGCGGGCGCGGCCGCGCCATGCTTCGCGCGCGAGCCCGATGTACACGGCGGCGAAGACGACGGCGAACGCGCCGATCGCAACGGACTCGGGGACGCCGAGCTGCGAAAGACGGTGCGGCAGCGCGTACCTCGAGGTCAGCTCGACGTTGCTCGCGAGCGGCAGGATGGCGTCGAGCCACTCGCGCCCAAACTGCCACGTCGCTACCAGGATCAGCAGGACGCTGGCGATGGCGAACCCGACGTGTCCCACCGCCCGGCGCGTTGCGCGCGCCTCGAGCGCGCGGAGCGGCAGCAGGATGAGCGGGATCCACTTGACGAAGATCGCGAGCGCCCACGCGACGCCGGCGGCCTGACGCCGACCGGCCGCCCCGAGCGCAAGCGCTTCGAGGACCAGCGCGATCATCCAGGAGTCGTTGTGGCCGCCGCCTGCGAAATGCACCGCGAGCACCGGGTTCCAGCCGACGAACGCCCCCGCGAAGGCCGAGTGGCGGAGCGCGAGCAGGACGACCGCGATCATCGCCGCCGCCGCGGCAACCTTGTACGCCCACGCGGCATACGTGTGGCTCCGGCCGTCTACTGCTTCCGAGGCCAGCGTGAACGCCGGCCCGTACACCGAGGTGCGGTCGTGCCAGGCTGCGCCCATCCATTCGTACGCAGGCAGGTGGGCGTACTCGCGCGGCTCGTCGCGGTACGGGTCCCCCCCGGCGCGCGCGATGTCGCCGTACATCCAGTACGTGTACGCGTCGCTCGAGAGGAGGAGAGGCGCAGCGAGCGGTGTGAGCTGGATCGCCACGGCCAGTGCGACGACGCCCCTGCGACCGCCGCCCCGACGAAGCAGCGCGAGCCCGGCGACGTAGGCGACGAACGCCGCCGCCAGCAGGCCGAGGAAGATCCAGGCCCACTTCCGCTCGCCCACCGTGGCCCCGAAGCGCCGTGGCGAGAGCGGCGCGTCGTCGCGCCACGCGAGCGCGGAGCAGGCAGCGACGAGCGTGAGGACGACGACTCCCGCGACGACCGCGGGCGCGCCCTCAGGGCGATGGCGCTGCGGGCTCAGGAGGAGGTGGAGCCGGCTCGGTCGGAGGTGGAGGCGGCGCCGGCGGCGGCTCGGTCGGCGGCGGAGGCGGCGGCGGCTCGGTCGGCGGAGGAGGCGGCGGCGCCTCGGTCGGCGGCGGCGGGGCCTCTTTCGTGGTCGTCACTGCGGGTGCCGGCGTGTACGACCCTCCACCGTCGCCGAGCGCGTACTGCTTGTGCTCGAAGGGCTTCCAAGCCGGACTGTGCTTCGGCTGCAGCCAGAACTTGACCGGCCGGTTCTCCATCGCGACGCTCATGAAGCGCCGCCAGATCTCCGCCGGGAACGTGCCGCCGGCGACCGAGATCCCGTGCACGAAGCGCATCGGGATCTGCGCCTGCGGATACCCGACCCAGACCGTCGTCTCGAGCTGCGGCACGAAGCCGCAGAACCACGCGTCGGCGAAGTTGTCCGTCGTCCCGGTCTTGCCTGCCGCGGGACGGCCGATCTGCGCGTTCGTGCCCGTGCCCGCATAGACGTTCTGCTCGAGGATCCGCGTCACCTCGTACGCGACCCAATCCGGGAGCACGCGCTCGCGCTTCGGAACGCCCCAGCCTGCGTCGGTGTCCTCTTTCCCACCGGGCAGGATCACCTTCCGAATCGCCATCGGCTTCGAGTGGATTCCGCCCGCGGCGAGCGTCGCGTACGCAGAAGCCATCTCGAGCGGCGAGACGTCGAGCGCGCCCAGGCCCATCGACGGAAAGACCTTGTCCGGCGGCACGGTGATGCCCATGCGCCGCGCCACGTCCGCGACCGCTTCGGGGCCGATGTCGAGCGTGAGTTGCGCGAAGACCGTGTTGTCCGAGCGGAGCGTCGCCTGTTCGATGCTCGACGACCCGTAGTAGTCGTCCGCGTAGGTCTTCACCTCCCATGGCGGCGTCAGCGGGTCGGGCTGATAGGTGAACGGGTGCGAGTCGTAGTACGTCGAGGACGGGTTCACGCCACGCTCGACAGCGGCGGTCAGCACGAACGTCTTGAACGTCGATCCGGCCTGCCGCTTGCCCTGCGAGGCAAGGTTGAACTGGTTCTTCTTCTTGTTCGGGATCACCGCGGTCATCGCTCTGATCGCCCCGGTGCCAGGATCGATCGAGACGAGCGCGGCGGCCGGGTCGCTGCGGTAGAAGAGCGTGTCCCTGATCGCGCGCTGTGCGGCGAGCTGCAGCTTGCGATCGATCGTCGTGTACACGCGCATGCCGCCTGTGCGAATCGTCGCAGCGCCGTACTTCGCCTCGAGTTCCTTTAGAACGTACGAGAAGAAGTACGGCTCGCGGATCAGGTGGTAGAGCTTGCCCGCCTTGAGTCCGAGGTCTCGATTTGCAAGGGCTTTGGCGAATTGCTCCGGAGTGATCGCGCCGGTCTGCAGCATCGCCCTGAGGACCTGGTCGCGGCGGGCGAGCGCGCGCTCCGGATTGACGAACGGGTCGTCCCTCGAAGGAGCCTGCGTCAGGCCCGCGATCAGCGCCGACTGCTGGATCGACAACCTGCGCGCCGGCTTCGAGAAGTATGTGCGCGCTGCGGCCTCGACACCGTACGCGTGGTTGCCGTAGTAGACCTGGTTCATGTAGCCGACGAGGATCTCCTGCTTCGTCCAGGAGCGGTCGAGCTTGATCGCAAGACAGGCTTCCTTGAGCTTGCGCTGCACGGTCCGCTCACTCGTGATCGGATAGAGGTTCCGCACGAGCTGCTGCGTGATCGTCGAGCCGCCCTCGACGACGCGGTGCGCGCTGAGGTTCTTCGCCGCCGCGCGTGCGATGCCCTCGACGTCGAGGCCGCCGTGATCGTAGAAGCGGCGGTCCTCGATCGCGATCGTTGCCTTCGGCATCCACGGGCTGATGCGGGCGAGCGGGACCGGCTGGCGGTTCTTCTCGGCAGGGATCGACCCGAGGAAGCTGCCGTCCGCCGCGTAGATGAACGAGTTCTCGCCGATCTCGACAGGGCTGAGAGTGTCCAGGTCGACGTTTGAGCACATGACCGCCGCGCCGGTGACGCCACCCGCCGGCAGCGCGACGACGATCGCTCCGAGCACCAGCAGGGCGAGCAGGGCCAGCCGCTGCTTGCGCCGCCGCTGCGCGCGGCGGCGGGTCCTGCGCCGGCGCTCGAGCAGCTCCGGCAGGTCCGCGTCACCGCGGCGCGGCCCCGGGCTCATGCGAAGACGCCTTCGGCCCGCAGGCGCTTGTGCGCCCGGAGGCGGAGCTCGTGCTCGAGCTGCTCTGCGCTGCCGGGCGGCGCCGGCACCCGAACGGTGATCATCGCCCCGCCCTCGAGGCCGGCGAGCACGACTTCGGCTCGCTCGTACTCGGCGACCTCCTGCCGGAGCGCGTCCACGGCGGCGGCAACGTCTTGCGTGAGCGGCACTTGCACCTTGATCTCAGCCACCGTGTCCACTGTCCGGATTGTCGAGTTGCGGATCGTATCCGAGGCCAGCACGTCGTTCGGGATCACGAGCCGCGCGCCGTCGGCCAGGCGAATGAAGGTGTAGGTGAGACCGATCTCCTCCACCCGGCCGGTGTCGTCCCCGACGGTGACAAGGTCACCCAGGCGAAGCGGCTGCGAGATCGCGATCAGGATCCCGGCCACGAAGTTCGAGAGCGTCCGCTGGGCCGCGAAACCGATCACGAGACCGACGACGGCGGTCGACGCGAGCACGCCGCCGGCGACGGCCCGCACCGCCGGGATCGTGAGCAGCGCCGAGAGAATCCCGACGACGACGATCGCGATCGAGATCGTGCGCCGGAGCACGCGGTAGCGCGTCGCGGCTGCAGGGTGGAGGTCCTGGCGCGCCATGCGCAGGTCGACGAGCTTCGCGACGAGCGCCGAGACGACCACGACGGTCAGGGCGATGACGATCCGCTTCCACTCCACGGGCGACTCTTCCCCGACCTACAAGGGCTTCCTGCCGGCGAAGCCCTCGTCGATTCCGTGCCAGTACTCGATCGCGTCCTCGCCGAGCTTCCAGCAGAGGTACACCTCGCGGCCGTCGACGCGCGACGGGAAGTCCACGAGTCCCTCGTCCGGATCCTTGACGACGGCGCCGAGCTCGTGGATCGCGTTGACGCAGCGTGCGATGCCCGTCAACTCCTTGCCGATGCGCTCGTCGAGCTCGGCCAGCTCGCCCGCATCGATGCCGGCGCCGTTGCCGGCGATTCTGGACACGATCCGGGTGCGCGCCGCCTGCGCCCTGGAGAGGACCCGGCGGTGGCGGACGAGGCGCTCGGCGAGCGGCCGGACTTCGGCAAGCAGCGCGTTCGCCTGGTCGGGCGTGAAGTCTTGCGACGGCACGCCCGTATGATCGAGTCGAGAGTGGCCGCGGGTCAACGAGTCTCGGAGGCGCCCGTGGAGCGCCCGCTCCCCGGCCTGCGCGCGACCCGGAACCCGGCGGTGGAGATCTTCCTCTGGACGCGGGGCGCGATCTGGGCCGCGGCGGTGTTCGCGTTCCTCGCCTTCGAGCCCAACCGGCACCCGCGGGCCGACCGCTGGGATAGCCCGCGCCTGCACGAGCTCGGCTACGGGATCGACGTCTGGGCGCGCTGGGACAGCGACTTCTTCCTGCGCATCGCCGAGGACGGCTACGACCGTTCGTCCGCCGCGTTCTTCCCGCTCTACCCGGCGCTGGTTGGGGTGCTCGGCCGCGTGTTGCTCGGCCACTACGTGCTCGCGGGCGTGCTCATCTCGCTCGCGGCCTCGCTCGCGGCCCTCGTGCTCCTGTATCGGCTCGCGGAGCCGCGACTCGGCGCCGACGGTGCGCGCCGTGCCGTGCTGTACCTGGCGCTCTTCCCGCTGACGCTGTTCCTGCTCGCCGTCTACAGCGACGGCCTGTTTCTCCTGCTCGCGGTGGCGGCGTTCGCTCTCGCCGAGCGAAGTCGCTTCCTCAGCGCCGGAATCGCGACCGGGCTCGCACTGCTGACCCGTCCGTTCGGCGTCGCGCTGCTGCCGGCGGTGGCGCTCGTCGCCTGGCGCTCGGGGGAGCGCCGCCGCGCGCTCCTCTCGCTCGCGGCCGCACCGGCGCTCGCCGCGCTGTACCCGCTTCTCCTCTGGCGCGAGGTCGGCGACCCGTGGGCGTTCGTGCACGCGCAGGACGTCTGGCACCGGCAGCTCTCGCCGGCCGGACCGCTCGGCGGGATCTGGGAGGGGATCCGCGTCGTCGTCACGGGCGATACGCCCACCGGAAGCGCACCGCTCCACGCCACCGCGGTCAACGTCGAAGGTCTCGTGGCGCTCGTCCTGTTCGCCGCGCTGACGATCGTCGCCTGGCGCCGGTTCGGCGCGCCCTACGGCGTCTTCGCCACGCTCAGCATCGCGCTGCCGCTGAGCGTGCCGAGCGAGCGCTGGCCGCTGCTCTCGCTCCCGCGTTTCGGTCTCGTCGTGTTTCCGTTCTTTCTCGCGCTCGCCTCGCTCGGGCGAACGCCGCGCGCGCACGCGGTGATCTTGGGTACGAGTGCGCTCTTCCTCGGCGTCGCCGTCACGCAGTGGGCGCTCTGGCAGTGGGTGTCGTAAGCCCGGCCGCGCTCGACGCGGTCACGATCGACGCCTACGGGACGCTCCTCGAGCTCCGCGACCCCGTGGGCTCGTTCGCCCGCGTCGCTCCTGGGTTCGAGCGCGACGCGATCGACAGGGCCTTCAGGACGGAGGTCGACTACTACGCCGGCCACTCGGTCGAGGCGCGCGACGAGGCTTCGCTGCGCGAGCTTCGCGCCGAGTGCGCGCGCGTGTTCAACGCGGAGCTGGGATCCTCACTCTCGCCGGACGAGTTCATGAGCGCCCTCGACTTCACCTGGATCGACGGGGCGGTGGAAGCCGTGCATGGACTGCGTGCGCGGGGGCTCGCCGTCGCGGTCGTCTCGAACTGGGACATCAGCCTGCACGAGCGGCTTGCACCGCTCGGAATCGCGGTCACGACGTCGGCCGACGTTGGCGCACGGAAGCCGGACCCCGCGATCTTCCGGCTCGCGCTCGAGCGCCTCGGCGTCGTCCCTGAGCGCACGCTGCACGTCGGCGACACGGCCGCGGACGAAGCAGGCGCCCGCGCAGCGGGGATCTCGTTCGCGCCCGCGCCGCTGGCCTCGCTGCTGGAGTCCTGGGCGTGAGCGGGCGGCTTGCGGCCTGGCTCGCGTTCATCGCGGTCTTCTCCGCGATCTCGTACTACGGCAACTTCTCTGGCCTGTCGGACTCCGACGAGGAGCCGCTCTATCACTGGTCCTTCTTCGTCTCGTCGATGTTCGGCTTCGGGCTCATGGTCGGCGTCGCGCTGCTGATCGCGATCGGCGCGCCGAAGCGGGAGATCTTCGCCCTGAGGTCGCCGCCCTCCTGGGGTCGCACGATCGGGATCGGCGTCGCCGTGCTCGTCGGCGTCTTCGTGTTCAGCGTACTGGTCGATCAGTTCCTGAACCCGGGTGAGGAACAGGGTCTGCTCCCGGACCGCTGGCCGCCGCCCGACTGGGTCGTGTACGGGTTCAATGCGTCGGCGGTCGTGATCGGCGCTCCCGTCGCCGAGGAGCTCATGTTCCGCGGGCTCGGCTACTCGTTGCTCGTGCGGTTCGGACCCTCGGTCGCGATCGCCGGCAGTGCCTTCGCGTGGGCGCTGGCACACGGGCTGGTGCAGGCGTTCCCGCTCATCTTCGCGCTGGGTGTCGGGCTCGGTTTCCTCCGGCGCGTGACGGGGAGCATCGTGCCGGGGATGCTTCTCCACGCGACGTTCAACGGGATCGCGCTCGTCGCCGCGGCGGTCGAAGCGAGCCACTGACGCGTGCGCAGGTTTGTCGTGTTCGTCGCCCTGGTGGTCGCAGCTCCAGCCTCCGCAGCGCCGTTCACGCTCGAGCTGACCGCTCCCGCTGCTGCGACCTACGGCGACCAGACAGTCCTCCGCGGGCATGTCGTCCCCGCGCTCGTCGGCGCACCGGTGACGATCCTCCGCGACGGGACTCCCTTCGCAAGCGCGACCACCGGCCCCGACGGCGGCTTCTCGCTGCGGATCCGGGCCGAGGCTCCGGCGACGTACGAGGCGCGCGCCGGGGAGCTCGCGTCGTTGCCCGTCGCACTCGCTGTCCGCCCGCGGATCAGGGCACACATCGTCGGTACCGGCGTCGTGGGGTGGCCGCTCCGGCTCGACGCCCGAGTCGAGCCCGCCGGCTCCCTGCGGATCGAGGTGCGCCGAGACGGGCGCCGCAGCGTCGCCCGTGACTTCGCAGGTTCCGCCCGGATCGGGCTCGGCACGCGCCAAGCGACGAGCTTCCGGATCGTCCTCGCTGCTGTCCCGCGCCCGGGGTGGGCCCCGGCAACGCGCGTGTTGCGCGAGAGCGTCGTGGAGCCGCACCTCGCGCTCGGCTCCCGCGGGGCGAGTGTGCGCGTGCTCGAGCAGCGCCTGAGCGAGCTCCGATTCGCGCTTCCGTGGGTCGACGGCTACTACGGCCTCGACACGACCCAGGCGGTGATCGCCTTCCAGAAGGTGCACGGGTTGGCACGCACCGGCCGGGTGGACGCGCGGCTCTGGCGTCTCCTCTCCCGCGCGCAGGCCCCGCGCGCCCGGTACGACGGTACGCACATCGAGATCAGCAAGGGACGGCAGGTGCTCTTTGTCGTCCGGGACGGCAAGGTCGTGCTCGTCGTCCACGTCTCGACCGGCGCGACCGGCAACACGCCGCTCGGCACGTTCCACGTCTACCGCAAGGTCGTCGGCTGGGACTGGGTGCTCTGGTACCCGCTGTACTTCGTCGGCGGATTCGCGATTCACGGCTACCCGTCGGTGCCCGCATACCCGGCCTCCCACGGCTGCGTGCGCGTGCCGATGTGGATCGCACCTCGCCTCTTCGCGACGAACCCGTGGGGACGGACCGTCTACGTCTACTGGTAGCCGTCGCCCTGGCGGGCTTCGCTGGTGCCTGGCTGGGCTACACCCGCTTGTGGGTCCGTTCCGGCGCGGAGGCCCTGGCCTGGCGTGACGAGAGCGCACAACTCTCGCGCGTCCAGCTCGACCGGCCGACGTACGAAGTCTTCCGCAACCGCACTGAGTTCGCGCGCTACCTCCACGATCACGTCGAGGCGGCCGTGCCGGTGCCGCCGATCGACTTCGAGCGCGAACTCGCGGTGCTGTTCGCGCTCGGCCCGCGGTCGAGCACGGGCTACGAGATCGACGTCGAGAGCGTCACCGAGCAGCGCGGGCGTGTCGTGATCGTCGCGCGAGAGCGCTCGCCGCGCCTCGGCCAAGCCGTCGACGCCCACGTCGACTACCCCCTGCGGCTGATCGTGCTGCGCGACGTCGGAAAGCCCGTCGCGTTCAAGCGGAGCGGCTAGTTCCTTAGCGCTCTTCCGGCGACTCGTCGTCCTCGACTGCGAACTCCTCGGGCGTGACGTGGTCGAGGAACTTCTTGAACTCCGCGACCATCTCCTCCTCGTTGACCTCTTCGCCCTCGAACTCGATCGCGGACTCCTCGATCACCGAGTCGGCCGCGAAGATCGGCGCCTCGGCACGGATCGCGAGCGCGATCGCGTCAGAAGGCCGCGAGTCGACGTCGATCTCGTTCCCGTCCATCTGCACGGTGATCTGCGCGTAGAACGTATTGTCGCGCAGCTCGGTGACGGTGATGCGAGTGACCTGCGCGTCGAGCTGGCCGAGGATGTCGGTGACGAGGTCGTGGGTCATCGGCCGCGGCGTGGAGGCGCCCTGCAACTTCATCAGGATCGCCGCCGCCTCCGGCTGCCCGATCCAGATGGGCAGGTACTTGTTGCCGTCCTTCGTCTTGAGCAGGACGATCGGCTGCTTGCCAACCAGGTCGAAGCTGACCCCGTAGATGTCCATCTCCTGCATCTGCCGGCCTCTGAGCTTGAGTCTAGCTCAGGCCCTTTTTCCTAAACCCCGGCAGAGTCGTCGTCGCGCGGCGGCGCGTCCTGCAACGCGTCCAGCGGCACGCGGATGCGCTCGCGAGTCTCGAGATCCTCGAGCTCAGCCCGCCGGTCGGTGACGCTCATCGGGTCGATCCCGATCAAGAGGTACCGCCGACCGTTGTAGAGGACGTGGTCGCCGATTGCCATAGCCGCAGATGCTTCGGGTGGGTGATCGGTCTGCCCCGACACGCCGGGGATCCCTCGCGAGAGCGTCCCTCAAACGAGGAACGCCGGGACTCGGCCGGCGTCAATGGGCGATCGTGGATTCGAACCACGGACCTCCGCCTTATCAGAGCGGCGCTCTAACCGACTGAGCTAATCGCCCGGGAGCGGCGCTCAGTGTAGCGGCCTGCCGACTTAGTGGAAGACCTGCGTCCGGCGGAGATAGTCCTCCACCGCAAGCAGGAACGACCGGTCGGTGGCGAGCTCGGTGAGGGTGCCGACCGTGTCGTCGTCCACTTCAGGGTCGCCGGCGAGCTCGGTGAGAAATGCCGGCAGGCGGCCGTCCTGGGACATCTGCGCCATCTTCAGGAAGATCCGGCGGGCGTCGTCGTTCTGCGAGATCGCCTCGAACGACTCCAGGTCTCGATGCGTCCAGATGCCCACCATCTCCACGAATAACGGTCGAGCCGGAGCCGCGGATACGGCTACGGGGCGAGGTTTTCGAGTGCCTCGACGAGTTCCTCGAGCTCGTGCTCGTCGCGGAATTCGACCTCCACGTGGGCGGGTGCGACCCGCGCCTTGAAGCCGGTCGCGCGCTCGAACGCAACGCGCAACCGCTCGGCGAGGGCGGGGTCGACGGAGGTCTTCTTCCGGGGCTTCCGCTTCGCCCCCGCGTCCTGTGCGGCACGCTCTGCAGCGCGTGCCGAGAGGCCCTGCTCGACGATCCGCTTCGCGAGCTTCTTCTGGCCGGCGCGGTCCGGCACCGCAAGCACGGCACGCGCATGGCGCTCTGTCAGCTCCCCGCGGGCGAGCATCCAGAGCACCTCCTCCGGCAGGTCGAGCAGGCGGACGCGGTTCGAGATCGTCGGCTTCGCCTTGCCGACGCGCTCGGCGACGTCCGCGAGCGAGAGCGCGAACTCGTCGAGCAGGAGTGCGTACGCGCGCGCTTCCTCGACGGGGGAGAGCTGTTCGCGCGCGACGTTCTCGACGAGGGAAAGGAGCAGCGTATCGCGGTCGTCGGCCTCGCGTACGAGCGCCGGCACGTCCTTCAAGCCCGCGTCCTTCGCGGCCCGCCAACGGCGTTCGCCGGCGATCAGCTCCCACCCGCCCTCGGCGCGCGGGCGGACGACCACGGGTTGCAGCAGTCCCTGCGTCCGGACGGAGGACGCGAGCCCGGTCGCTGCCTCGGGCTCAAAGCGCATGCGCGGCTGGCGCGGGTTCGGGTGGATCTGCTCGACGGGCAGACGCGCGAGCTCCGTCCCCTCGCGACCGCCGATCAGAACCTCGAGGCCCTTGCCGAGGCCTCTGCGGTTAGGCGCGCTCGACAAGCTCCATCGCCACCTTCCAGTACGCGTCCGCGCCGGGTGAGCGACGGTCGTACACGATCGCCGGCAGCCCGTGCGAGGGCGCCTCGGCTAGGCGCACCGAACGCGGAACGGTTGTCGTGAAGACCAGGTTGCCGAAGTGGCGCCGCACCTCGTCTTCGACGTCGGCCGCGAGACGCGTGCGCCCGTCGACCATCGTGATCAGGAGACCCGCGACGCCGAGGCGCGGGTTGAGGCGCGTCTTCACGAGCTCGATCGAGCGGAGGATCTCGGCCAGACCCTCGAGCGCGTAGTACTCGGCCTGCACCGGAACGAGCACGCGATCGGCCGCAGCGAGCGCGTTGACGGTCAGCGGCCCGAGCGAGGGTGGGCAGTCGAGAAAGACGTACGCGTAACGGTCCGTGCCCTCCGCGAGCGTCCGCGCGAGGTAGCGGTCACCGTCATCTCGACGCGACAGCTCGACGACCGCGCCTGCGAGCTCCGCCTTCGACGGGACCAGGAAGAGGTTCCGGAACCGCGTCGGCTTCGCGAGCTCCCCGAGCGGTGCGCCGTCGAGGAGGTCGTAGCTCGAGATCCCGTTCGCGCGCTCCCCGAGCCCCGAGGTCGCGTTCGCCTGCGGGTCGAGATCAACGACGAGCGCACGCTCACCCGCCTCGGCGAGACAGGCCGCGAGGTTGATGGCGGTCGTCGTCTTGCCGACGCCGCCTTTCTGATTCGCGACCGCGTAGATCCGCGCCACCCGGCCAGACTACTCAGGCAAGCGGACGCTTCTTCGCAACGCCGGGGCGGCGCGGAAAGCCCGGCGGAGTCGGCGCGATCTTGGGCACGACAACGACGCTTCCGACGTGCTGGGGCGGGCCGCCGCCGACCTGCTCCGCAGCACGCGCGACGGCGTCGAGGTCGGCGCTCGGCCCGAGGTAGAGAACGACCGCGCCGCCCTCCTCGACGAGCGGCAGGCACCACTCGACCGCCACCGGCGGCGAGGCAAGCGCGCGAGCGACGGCGACCTTGTAACAGTCTGTTGCTTGCTCCGCGCGGCCCCGCAGCACACGGATGTTCGGAAACCACTGCGCGAAGCGCTCGAGTGCCGAGGCCTTCCGCTCCTGCGACTCGAGCAGCGTCACCTCACGGTCGGGCAGCGTCGCAGCGAGCGGGATTCCGGGCGAGCCGCCGCCCGATCCCACGTCGACGATCGGGCCCTCGTACCGGCGCACCGCCTCCAGGCCCTCGAGCGAGCGCTCGACGTGCTCGCGCCAGGCCGCTTCGTACTCGTCGATCGCGGTCAACCCCGGGGTCGCGATCAACTCGCGCACCCAGCGCTCGAGCCGCTCGTCCCTACTCAGGGCTGATGACGACGAAGCGGTTGGGCTCCGTGCCTTCGCTGCCCGTCACGACACCCGGGAAGTCCTTCAGGCGCAGGTGGACGATCTTCCGCTCCACCGCGGTCATCGGCTCCAGCTCCACTCGCTCGCCCTCGCGGGAAACGCGCTGCGCGCTCCGGACCGCGAGCGACTCGAGCGTGGCGCGCCGGCGCTCGCGGTACCCGGCCGCATCGACGACAACGTCCTTCTCGAGGCCGGTCCGGCGCAGAATCGCGTTCGCGAGGTACTGGATCGCGTCGATCGTCTGGCCGTGCTTGCCGATGAGGAGCCCGAGCTCCGGCCCCGCGCAGGTGACGGTGAGCGACTCGTCGTCTTCACGAACGACCACCCGGCAGCGCACGCCGATCCCCTCGGCGATACGCTCGACGAGCTCCCGCGCCTGCGTCCCGGCCTCGCTCTCGTCGCGCGCGACCGCGTCGGCCGCCTCGTCGACGACCGCCACGACGCGGGCCGGCGCGTAGCCGATTCCGAGCAGACCGCGCTCGCCTTCCGAGACGACCTGGAAGCGCACGGCGGTCTTGTCGAGCCCCGGAAGCAGCTTCTCGAGCTGTCGCAAAGCCGCCCACTTCGCCTCACCGACCGTCTCACCGGTGGTCTCGACCTGGACGGGTGCGCTCACCGTCGGGCGCGTTTCTTGCGCTTCACGCGCCGCGCCGCCTGGCCCTTGGCCGCGGGTTTCGGCGTCTCACCCTTCGGCTGCGCGCCGCCGTCCTCACCGCGCGCTGGCGTCCGCGAGCTGCGCTTCTGCACCGGCGCCGGGGCCGGGCGGAGCTGTCGCGTCACGAGCCCCTGGCCCGTGGTCCAGAGGTTGGTCGTCACCCAGTAGATCATCAACCCCGCCGGGAAATTCACGACGAAGAAGAGGAAGACGAGCGGCATCGCCAGCAGCAGGTAGCGCTGTGTCTTCTCCATCGTCGTGGACATGAAGAGCGTCGACGTCGTCTGGCTCCCGGCGTAGAGGATCAGCAGCACGACCGCGGAGAACTTGTCCGAGCTGAGCGGCTCGGTGATGTCGTGGACGATGCCCAGCCAGCCGAGATCGGAGCCGGGATACTTCGGGAAGATGTCCTTCTCGAAGCCCTTCAGCACGAAAAAGAGCGAGAGGAAGACGGGGATCTGGAACACGATCGGCAGGCACGACGCAGCCGGGTTGATCTTGTTCTCCTTGTAGAACTTCATCAGCTCTTCCTGCTGCTTCTGCTTGTCGCCCTTGTAGCGCTGCTGGAGCGCCTTCATCTCCGGCGCGTGGCGCTGCAGGCGCTGCATCGAGTGGATCTGACGAACGGTGAGCGGCAGGAGGATCGTCCGGACGATGACCGTGAGCGCGACGATCGACCACGCCCAGCTCAGCCCGAGCGAGGCGTGCAGCCACTCGAGGATCGCGGCCAGCGGTTTCTCGATCGGCTCGAGGATGAAGAGCTGCTGGATCACGCGTAGTCCACTCCGCCGTGGCTCCAGGGATTGCAGCGGAGCAGGCGCCACGCCGCCTTCAGAGAGCCGCGCACGAGCCCGTGCTTCCGCAGTGCATCGATCGCGTACTGCGAGCAGCTCGGGTGGTACTTGCAGGTGCCAGCCGGCACCAGGCGCCCGAGCGTGAACCGGTAGCCGTAGACGATCCCGACCGCGACGTGCCTCACGCGGCCGCCTTCTGCAGGACCTCGTCGACGCGCTCGCGCAGCCAGTCGAAGCCGCGCGCCTCGACCGCCTCGGGCAGCCCAGGCCTCGCGATCAGCACATAGTCGCTCCCGGGCGGGACGCGGTCGAGCATCGCCCGCCAGGTCTCGCGCAGCTGGCGCTTCATCTTGTTCCGCACGACCGCGCCGCCGAGCTGCTTCGGCACCGCGATCCCGAGCCGAGCCTCCTCATCCGCCTCGCGCGGAAACCAGTACAGAACGAGGAAGCGCGTCGAGACGGAGCGCCCGTGACGGTAGACGGCGTCGAAGTCCCTCGAGCGCGAGAGACGGTGCCGGCGTTGCACGTCGCTACGCGGAAAGCCGCTTGCGCCCGCGCGCGCGGCGACGCTTGAGGATCATCCGGCCCGCGCGGGTCGACATGCGTGCGCGGAAGCCGTGCTTGCGCTTCCGTCGACGCACGTTGGGCTGATACGTCCGCTTCACAGGTCCACCTGAGACAAAATTCGCGCCCCTTGCGGGGCGATCGGCCAGTATAGACAAGCACTCTACGCACCAGTTTTCCACAAGGTGAAGCGCCTGCAGAGCGCGCGAAAACGCGCAACGTTCCACAGGTGTGGAGAGTTTTGTGGACGCACGAAAACCCCTGCAAACACACGCGTTTTCATCCAGAGGTGTGCGTGTTGTGACGGTGCGTGAAGGCTGGTATTGTCGCTCGCTCGCCGCCCGTCCTCGCCCCAAGGAGCAAACTCAATCCGTTGGAACCCCAAGTCGAGTTGACTGCGGCGAGCCTATGGGGCGAGGTATCGGGTCGACTCAGGGGGGCGCTCAACGAGACCACGTACCGCACGTGGTTCGCGGACGTCGACGGCGAGGAGCTGTCTGACGAGGATTTCGTCCTCGGCGTCCCGAACGACTTCGCGCGGGAGTGGATCGAGGGGCATTTCCTTGGGCTGATCAAGGCGGCCGTTCGCGACGCGACGGGTCACGAGCGCCGCGTCGAGCTGCGGGTGCTCGAAACCGGGGCGCCCGAGACCATCCAGACCCAGATTCCGCTGCCTCCGCGGCGCAGCGAGTCGGGCCTCAACCCGAAGTACGTCTTCGATCTCTTCGTCATCGGCTCCTCGAACCGCTTCGCCCATGCGGCGGCGCTGGCAGTTGCCGAGGCGCCGGCACAGGCCTACAACCCGCTCTTCATCTATGGCGGCACGGGCCTCGGGAAGACGCACCTGATGCAGGCGATCGCGCAGTACGTGGCCCAGCACTCGAGCGAACTGTCGGTCAAGTACGTCACGAGTGAGACGTTCATGAACGACTTCATCAACTCGCTACGCGACAAGCGAATCGAGGGCTTCAAGCAGCGCTACCGCACGTACGACCTCCTGCTCGTCGACGACGTGCAGTTCTTCGAGCACAAGGAGCGGATCCAGGAAGAGTTCTTCCACACGTTCAACTCGCTCTACGAGGCCGGGTCGCAAATCGTGATGTCGAGCGACCGCCCGCCGCGCGAGATCTCGACGCTGGAAGAGCGGCTGCGCTCGCGCTTCGAGTGGGGGCTGATCACGGACATTCAGCCGCCCGATCTCGAGACGCGCATCGCGATCCTTCGTAAAAAAGTAAAGACGGACGGCATCCACGTCCCCGACCCGCAGGTGCTGACGTTCATCGCCTCGCGGATCGAAACGAACATCCGCGAGCTTGAAGGCGCGCTGACCCGCGTCGTGGCGTTCTCGTCACTGACAGGTCGGCCGATGACGGTTGAGCTCGCCCAGGAGGTGCTGAAAGACGTCTTCCCGCAGGGCGAGGCCGCAGAGGTCTCGATCCGGCGCATCCAGGAGACGGTCTCCGAGCGCTTCAACATCTCCCTGGGCGAGCTCACCGGCGAGAA
>DASYUZ010000089.1:0-16582 GCA_036000665.1 Gaiellaceae bacterium | reverse complement strand
CCAGCCCGCGGTCGACCCTCGCGGACGCTTCATTGCGCTCGCATTCGGAGATCCGGCGTGGCACGGAGGAGGACAGCAGGCTCTCGATGTCTGGCTGCTCGACACGAAGACGGCGAAGCTGACCCAGGTTCCCGGCATGCCGGCGTTCGTGTCGCTCAAGCGCACGACCATGGCCTGGACGCACGACGGCCGGCTCGTGCTGCTGGCCGAGGGCGGTGGCAAGGAGATGGTCGCGATCTGGCGTCCCGGCGGGCAGCGCCTCGCTCTTAAGATCGTGGAGCTTCCGGACCGGACCAGCAGCGGCAGCGACTCCTTCGCGCCGTTGCGCTGACCGCCGCGCTCAAGCGCCGGCGCTTGAACAAACGAACGTACGGCAGAGGGTCGTCGCCGGGTTAGGCAGGCTCAGCGCCAGGTGAGCGGCATGGGCAGCCCACACCGCTCGCAGAATGTCCGCGCCGCTCCTTTCCACTCCGCGCGCTCACGGGGGACCGGGCGCTCGCAGCTGCAGAGCGAGCCGGTGCGAACGGGTGGCGGCGGCTGGAGGCGGTGGCCGTTCTGGGACGGGCTGACGGGCACGCTGTAAAGAGTAAAGTTATGCGGCGGCGCGGTCAAACGCGCGCAGGACCGCTCCGGTGAAGTCCACGGTTGTCGCGGTGCCACCGAGGTCCCGGGTGGGTGTCGACTCGAGTGCCGAATCGACTGCCCGATCGAGCTCGACAGCCAGTTCCGACTCCGCCGCCCCGTACCGGAGGAGGAGCGCGACCGAACGGAGCATCGCGGCCGGGTTCGCGATCCCACGACCGGCAATGTCGGGCGCGGAGCCGTGCACGGGCTCGAAGATGCCCGGACGCGCGTCGCCGAGGCTCGCGGACGCCGCGAGCCCGAGGCCGCCGCACGTTCCGGCTGCGACGTCCGAGAGGATGTCGCCAAAGGTGTTTTCCGTGACGAGAACGTCGAAGCGGGTCGGGTTCTGAACGAGCTGGAGGCCGGCGTTGTCGACGAGCATGTGCTCGAGCTGCACGTCCGGATAGTCGCGGGCGACGTCGGTGACCACCTCGCGCCAGAGCCTCGACGTCTCGAGCACGTTCGCCTTGTCGACCGACGTGAGCCGGCCCGACCGCTGTTGTGCGAACTCGAACCCGCGCCGCGCGATTCGCTCGATCTGCGCCGGTGAGTACTCGCACGTGTCGAACGCGGAGCCGTCGGGTCGCCGCCCGCTCGCGCCGAAGTAGAGCCCGCCGACGAGCTCGCGCACGATCAGCAGGTCGACGTCACCGCCGCGGGTGGGGCGGAGGTTCGCGTACACGTCGAGCTCACCGCGGAGCCGGATCAGACCCTGCTCGGGCCGGACGGGCGCAGCGTCGAACTCTGGTGAGCCGACGGCGCCGAGCAGGACGGCGTCGGCGGCGCGGCAGGCCGCGAGCGTCTCGGCGGGAAGCGGGTCGCCGAGCTCCCGGATCGCGTGGCCGCCGAAGGGCCGCTCCTCGACGACCACCTCGAGCGGGAGCGACTCCAGCACGCGGACGGCGGCCGCGGCGACCTCCGGGCCGATGCCGTCCCCCGGCAGACAGACGACGCGCAGCACGCGCTAACGCTAACCGTGGGAATACGCGGAGGCGGCGGGTTGGGGGCGCCCCGCCGCCTCGCTGAGGAGGAGAGAGTCGAACTCGGTCGAGCCTACCGCACGCGCTGTACGAAGTAAAGCGACTACGCGGAGACCCCCAGCGCCGAGAGCAGCGCGTCCGCGTCGGGCTCGATCTCGATCGGGTCGAAGCGCTCCACGACGGGCGCGAGCGTCTTCAGCCCGTCACCGGTGACGAGCAGGACGACCCGGTCGTCGGCGTCAATCGTCCCGGTCCGGATCGCCTCGCGCAGCGCCCCGAGTGCGACACCGGCTGCCGTCTCGCCGAAGACCCCGGCTGTCGAGGCGAGCAGGACCATGTTCACGCCGACCTCGTCCTCGGCCACCGCGTGGATCGATCCGCCCGACTCGCGGACTGCGGCGATCGCCTCCTCGCCGTCCGGCGGGCTGCCGATCGCCAGCGAGTGGACGATCGTGTCCGGGCGGATCGGCGTGACCGGCCGCTCCTCGGCGAACGCGGCCGCAACCGGCGCGCAACCTGCCGCCTGTCCGCCGACGATGTGCGGCTGGGGACCCTCGGTGAGCCCGAGCCCCCGGAAGTCGCGGAAGCCGCGCGCCACCTTCGAGAGCAGCGAGCCCGAGGCGATCGGCGACACGACGGCGTCCGGCAGCTCCCAGCCGAGCTGCTCGACGATCTCGTATGCGACGGTCTTCGACCCCTCGGCGTAGTACGAGCGCAGCCCGACGTTGACGAAGCCCCACGGGAGCTCGAACGAGAGCTCGACGGTGAGCCGGCTGCACGCGTCGTAGTTGCCTCGGACGGCGTAGATCCTCCCGCCGTACGCCGCCGTCGCGACGAGCTTCTCCCGCTCGAGCGTCGTCGGGCAGAACACGACCGCGTCGAGCCCCTCGACCGCGGCGCGCGCGGCGACGGCGTTTGCGAGGTTGCCGGTCGACGAGCAGGCGATCGTCTCGAGGCCGAGCTCCTGTGCCTTCGCGCAGGCGACGGCGACAACGCGGTCCTTGAACGAATGCGTCGGGTTGGCGGTGTCGAGCTTCAGGTACAGCTCGCGGAGCCCGAGCTCGGCGGCGAGCCGAGGAGCGGGAACGAGCGGCGTCAGGCCGGGCGCGAGACGCGGCTCTTCCGGAGGCTCGACGGGAAGCAGCGGCGCGTAGCGCCAGAGCGACGGTGGTCCGGCGGCGATCCGCTCGCGCGTCGCTGACCGTTGCAACTCGTCGATGTCGTAGACGGGGTCGAGTGGGCCGAAGCAGCGGGGGCAGCTAGCGATACCCTCGAGCGGCAACTCGTTCGCGCAAGCGCGGCAGCAAAGGTGCGTGGCAGGCAACGTGATCCTCCTTTTCGTCTCGCTCTCATCGTCCGAGCCGAAGCTCGGCCGGCTTGGCACCTTGCTCCACGAGCAGGTTGCCGAGGCGTCATCGGGCCGGTTCCCTCGACCTCTCTTGATGCGAGCGGGACGAGCCCGCCCTTTCGCTTTGCATACTAAAGTAGCAAGATGTCCAGCGCCACCCTCACCTGAGCGATCAGGCTGATGGAGTGACGATCGACACGAACGACGCAGTCGCAGCGCTCGTCGCGCGCGAGGCCCAGGACGCGAACGCAGCCTTGTCCCAGCTCGACGAGGCGCGTGCGGACGAGGCGCTCCGGGGAGCCGCGCGCCTGCTCCGGGTGCGGCGGGACGAGCTGCTGGAGGCGAACGAGGCGGATCTCGCGACCGCGGAGGGACGGCTGGATGCGGGTGCGCTCGACCGGCTTCGCCTCGACGCGGACCGGATCGAGGCGATCGCCGCGGCGCTCGAGGCTACCGCCGAGCTTCCGCCGATCGAGCGGGACGTGCGTTCGTGGGAGTTACCCAACGGCCTGCGCGTCTCGGAGCGGCGGGTGCCGATCGGCGTTGTCGGCGCCAACTTCGAGGCGCGCCCCAACGTGGCCGCCGATGTCGCAGCACAGGTGCTGAAGAGCGGCAACACCGCCGTTCTCCGAACAGGTGGCGCCGCGCTCGGCACGGTTACGGCGCTCGTCGACCGCGTGCTTCGGCCCGCGCTCGAGCAAGCCGGTCTGCCGCCGGGCGCAGTCGGTCTCGTCCGCTCACCAGACCGTGCGGGCGCGGAGGCGCTCGTCTCGCTGCCGGAACTGATCCCGCTCGTCGTCCTCAGAGGCAGCGGCGCCTCGACCGCGGCGCTCGCGCAGCGCGCGGCGCTCAACGGCGTCCGCACGCTCGCGCACGCCGAGGGGGGCGGCGTCCTCTATGTCCACAGCGCTGCTTCGCCCGAGCGTGTCGCCGCGATCGCGCGCGCGAGCCTCGACCGGCTCGGCGTCTGTAACCGGCTCAACCTCGCGCTGGTCGACCGCGACGCGACAGAACACCTGCCGACGCTGCTGGCGATCTTCGCGGAGCACGAGCTCGAGGTGCGGGGGCCCGAACGCGCAGGCGTGCTGCCGCTCGACGAGCCCCTCGGGTACGAGTGGGCGAGCGACCCCGACCGCGTGTGCACCGTGACGCTCGACGTCGTCGACGGCCTGGAGGAAGCCGTGCGCATTGCCAACGAGCAGACGTCGGGGCTCGCCGCCTCGATCGTGACGGAGGACGAAGCTGCGGCGCAGAGGTTCCTCGACACGTACCGCGGCACGGCCGCGTTCTGGAACGCGACCACGCGCTTCACCGATGGGTTCGCGCTCCTCGGCACGCCCGAGACCGGCATCAACGTCGATTGGGCACCGGGCCCGCGTGGCCCGGTGTCGTACCAGGACCTCTGGCTGCGGCAGTATCGAGTCGTGGGAGACGGCACCCAGCAGCGGTGACGATCGTCGTCAAGCTCGGCTCGTCGCTCGTCACGGACGGGTTGGGCCGGATCCGGCGTTCGCTCCTCGACGCGCGCGCTGCGGAGATCGGCGACCTCGCGCGCCGCGGAGAGCGGGTCTGCGTCGTTTCGTCGGGGGCGATCGCGCTCGGCCTGCCACGTCTCGGTCTCGCGAAGCGGCCGCGGGCAACGCCGCGACTTCAGGCAGCCTCCGCCGTCGGTCAAGTGCTGCTGCAGCGCGCGTGGGACTCAGCACTTCGCAGACAAGGTCTCGAGGCAGCGCAAGTCTTGCTCTCACCCGCAGACCTCGCCGAGCGCGTGAGCTACGTCAACGCCCGCAACGCGCTCGACACGCTGCTCAAGCTCGGCGTCGTGCCGGTCGTGAACGAGAACGACGCAACCGCGACGGACGAGATCACGTTCGGAGACAACGACGCACTCGCCGCGCAGGTCGCCGTCCTCGTGCGCGCCCGGCTGCTCGTTCTGCTCACCGAAGTTGACGGCGTCTACACGTCGCATCCCGCAACGCCCGGTGCGACGCCGCTCGCGGACGGCGACGAGGCAGCGACGGTGACTGTCGGAGCTACGACCACGTTCGGCCGCGGCGGCATGGCGAGCAAGATCGCGTCCGCGCGTCTCGCCGCAGCTGCGGGAATCCCGAGCGTGATTGCGTCGGGCCGCGGCCGCAATGTGCTTCCGCCGATCGTGGCCGGCGAGCAGCGCGGCACCCGATTCGCGCCGGGCGAGGCGGGCGCGAACGCATTCCGGCTCTGGCTGCGCTACGCGAAGCCCGCGACGGCCACGCTCATCGTCGACGAAGGAGCGAAGAAAGCACTTGTCACGCAAGGGCGCAGCCTGCTGGCCGTGGGGGTCGTGCGCTGCGAGGGCTCGTTCGCTCCGGGCGACGCGGTCGAGCTCGCAACGCCGGACGGTGCTGCGTTCGCGAAAGGCCTCGCCAGCGCAGACTCGGACGAACTCGACGGCCGTCCTCGCGGGCTCGAGATCGTCCACCGAGACCGGCTCGTGCTTTACGGGTAAACGACCGGCGCTGAGGCCAAGCCGGGGTATCGGCGGTACGAGCGTGCTAGTCGAGGCCGCGGGCACGGCGCTCCCGCTGCAGGTCCTGGAGCAACGGTAATTGCGCGAGATACTTCGTCCCGCCAATTGCCCGCTTGATCCGGATGCTGTCGTCGAGGTGGACGACTTTGACCATCTGTCCGCCGACCTCGACGTCGACTGCTCGCTTGACGAGGTCTTCGAAGCCATCGGTGCCGTCGGGTCGCAACCAGATGTCGAATCTGCCGTAGCGAGTGATCAAGGCGAGACTCGTTTGCGCGGCGAAGCTGCGTGCGTTCCAGGGCTCGACCGGCGGAAAACCCGTCTCCTCCAAGCCAGGAGGAAGCCAGCGGGCGTCGATCTCATTGAGGACCGCGGCCAAGCGCGTCAGGTTCGCGCGGCTGGTCGCGGGGCAGATGTCGAAGTCCTCGGTCGTCCGCGGGGAACCGAGCATGCGCTCAGCGATCCCGCCGAGGATGATGAAGCGCACCCGGTGGTGCTGGAGCGCCTGCAAGAGGTGCCCCGGACGGAGTGGCGCCAGAGGCGCGGTCGGATCGCTAGCGTCGCGCGCCACGTGGCAATACGCGTGCGGTCGCGAAAAACTCGCTCTGCTCTTCCAGGCTGGCGAGCCGCTCTTCAACCGGTAGCGCGAGCATCTGATCGATCAGCTGGTCGTCGTGGAAATCGTGGGGGACCAGCCGGATTCTGAGGTCGTAGCCGGCGGCACGCACCAGCTGCTCCAGACGCGAGAAGCTCGGCTCCTGGCGCCCGCTCTCGATCCGCGCCAGCTCTGACTGTGCCACCCCGGCGCGCGCGGCCAGCGCCCGTTGGCTGAGACCTGCGAGCGCACGAGCTTCGCGAAGAAGCGCCCAAGCTGCCACGCCACAATGATAACAGAAACCTCATCAGACCAGGCGGACTGGTCGCTCAGCCCGACACGCTGGAAGCTCTAAAGGACGGGCGGCGCGCGCGTGATCGCGCCCTCGCTCGCGGATGACACGAGCGCGGCGTACTTCGCGAGCACGCCGGACGAGTAGCGCGACGGCGGCGCCGTCCACGACTCCAGCCGCCGCTCGAGCTCGCCGTCGGGGAGCTCAACGCGCAGCTCGCGGCCCTCGACGTCGATCACGACGGTGTCGCCTTCCTCGACCGCCGCGAGCGGGCCGCCGCGCGCGGCCTCCGGAGCGATGTGGCCGACCATCAATCCGCGCGTCGCCCCGGAGAAGCGGCCGTCGGTGATCAATGCGACGTCGTTGCCGAGACCTGCGCCGACCAGGCCCGCGGTCACCTGCAGCATCTCGCGCATTCCCGGACCACCCGCGGGCCCCTCGTAGCGGATCACGACCACGTCGCCCGCTCGAATGTGTCCGGCGGACACGGCGGCGAAGCAGTCCTCCTCGGAGTCGTAGACGCGCGCGGGACCGCGATGGAGCTTCCGCTCGTGCCCGACGAGCTTCACGACGCAGCCGCCCGGGGCGAGATTGCCGCGCAGGATCTGCAGGCCGCCGGTCTCCTTGAGCGGAGTCTCGATCGGGACGACGACCTCCTGGCCCGGCGTCTCTTGCGCCTGAGCGGCGATCTCGCCGAGCGTGCGCCCGTCGACGTTGCGCGCGTCCTCGTGGAGAAGCCCGCCCTTGACGAGCTCGCGGGCGACGAGGCCGAGCCCGCCCGCGCGGTAGAAATCGGTCGCCACGAAGCGCCCGGACGGCTTCAAGTCGGCGACGACCGGTGTCCGCGACGCGATCTCGTCGAAGTCGTCGAGCTCGAGCGGCACGCCGAGCTCCCGCGCGATCGCGAGCAGGTGGAGCACGCCGTTTGTCGAGCCGCCGGTCGCGACGATCGCGGTGATCGCGTTCTCGAGCGCCTCTCGGGTGAGGATCGCGGAGGGGCGTACGTCATCGCGGACGAGCGTCATCACCAGCGTGCCGGCGCGTAGCGCCGCGCCCGTCTTCGCGGGATCCGTTGCAGGCACGTCGTTGTCGCCGGCGGGGCTGATGCCCAGGAACTCGAGCGCGAGCGCCATCGTGTTCGCCGTGAACTGCCCGCCGCACGCTCCCGCGCCCGGGCAGGCGAAGCTCTCGAGCTCGTGGACGTCTTCGGCGCTCATCGTTCCGGCGGCGTGCGCGCCGATCGCCTCGTACACGTCCTGGATGGTCACGTCGCGGCCGCGGAACCGGCCCGGCGCGATCGAGCCGTTGTAGAGCACGAGCCCGGGAAGGTCGAGGCGTGCCAGCGCGAGCACCGCGGCGGGGATGGTCTTGTCGCACCCGACGAGACAGACGAGGCCGTCGAGGAGATGGCCGCGCGCGACGAGCTCGATCGAGTCGGCGATCACCTCGCGCGAGACGAGCGAGGCGCGCATCCCTTCGGTGCCCATCGAGACGCCGTCGGACACCGCGACGGTGTTGAACTCCATCGGGGTGCCGCCGGCCGCTCGGATGCCGCGCTTCACGTCCTGCGCGAGCTTCCGCTGGTTGAGGTTGCACGGCATCGTCTCGATCCAGCTCGTCGCGACGCCGATCAATGGGCGCGCGAGGTCCTCGTCGGTGAAGCCGGTGCCCTTGAGCATCGCGCGTGCCCCCGCGCGCTCGACGCCGTCCGTCAGCGCAGCGCTGTGGCGCTTCGCTGGATCGCTCGGGCCGGTGTACGGATCACTCATAGCGGGCCTGCTCCTGCACTAGAGATGGCAAGTCGGAGGACGTCGGCGTCGGGAAAACGCTGGGCGAGCTCGGCAGCGCAGATGTTCTCATCCCCGGGTCTCGCCCACACGATCACCGTCGGGCCGGAGCCGGAGAGCGTCGCGCCCAGCGCTCCCGCGGGCAGGCGTTCGCGCACCGCCGCGAGCAGCGGCGCGTTCGCCGCGCGGTAGGGCTCGTGCAGGCGGTCGTCGGTCGACGCGGCGAACAGGTCCTCCGAGCCGCCGGCCAGCGCTGCGCCGAGCAGTGCTGCGCGCGCGACGCTGAACGTTGCGTCTTCATGCGGGACCGTGTCGGGCAGCGAAGCGCGCGCAGCCTTCGTCTCCACGCGCGCGTCGGGGACGAGTGCGAGCGGTACGCCGGGCGCGTTGTCGGCGATCCGCGCGACCCTCCCGTCCCACGTCAGGCACACGCCGCCCGCAAGCGCGGCCGCGAGGTTGTCTGGATGCCCTTCGAGGTCGAGCCCGAGCCCGAGCAGCGCTTCGGGGTCGAGCTCGCGCCCCGCGGCCAGCGCGCCGGCGACGAGCCCCAGCGCGATCGTCGCGGCGCTCGAGCCGAGACCGCGCTCGCGCGGGATGCGTTCCGTGAACGAAAACGAGTGCCCGTCGAGCGGAGCGAGCCGCGCGAAGGCCTGCACCGCGAGGTGCTCGGGATCGGGCGCGCCGCCCTCGTCGCCGACCTCGAGCTCGTTCCAGAGGTCGAGGGCTACCGCCGCGCAGTCGAACCCCGGGCCGACGTTGGCGGTCGTCGCGGGCGCGCGTACGCGGATCTTCACTCGACCGCGTCCGGGTCCTTGAGCCCGTGCCCGGTGAGCACGCACACGACGAGCTCGCCGAGACCCGCTGCGCCGCCGATCAAGCCTGCGACCGAGGCGGCCGACGCGGGCTCGCAGAAGAACCCCTCCTCGCGCGCGAGCGTTTGCCACGCGGCTCGAATCTCTTCCTCCGAGACGGACACGACTCCCCCGCCGAAGCGTGCGACTGCGGCTTCGACCTCGGCTCGGTGGACGGGCTCCGCGATGCGGATCGCCGACGCGAACGTCTCTCGTCGCCGCTGCGCCTCCACGGGGACGAGTCGCGGCAGCGTCTCGGAGGCCTCGACGAATCCCTTCGCGTACGCCGTCGTGTTGCCCCCGCCGCCGTACGGAAGCGCGAGCACGTCCGGAACGCGACCCAGCTCCTCGAGGATCTCGAACGCCGCCGTCTTCTGGCCCTCGATCCGGTGCGGGTTCGTCGAGTTCACGAACGTGTAGTTCTCGCGCTCCGCGAGCTCGAGCGCCGCCGTGAACGCGTCGCCGAACGAGCCGTCGATCTCGACGAGGCGCGCGTCGGCCGCGCGCACCTGCACGAGCTTCGACTTCGCGACCGCACCGGCTGGATGGACGATCACCGCCTCGATGCCCGCGCGCGCAGCGTAGGCCGCGGCCGAGGCGGCGGTATTGCCGGTCGACGCGCAAACCACGCCGTGCGCGCCGGCCTCGAGCGCCTTCGACATCGCGACCGCCATCCCGCGGTCCTTGAACGAGCCGGTCGGGTTCGCGCCCTCCCATTTCAGCCACAGCTCGAGACCGAGCCGCCGCGAGAGCCGGTCGGCCCGGATGAGCGGCGTCGAGCCCTCCCCCAGCGTGACGATCGGGGTCGAGTCCGAGAGCGGGAGGACGTCGCGGTAGCGCTCCAGTAGCGCCTTGGTCACACTCCTCGCTCCGCGATCACGCGCATCGCCTCCGGGCGTGAGCGTACCTCCGACAGCTTCGCGATCGCGTCGAGCGCTGCGTCCACCCGGCCGGCGGGTGCCGCGTGAGTGACGATGTCGAGCGCTGCGCTCCCGTTCAGCATCTGCTGCTCGAGGCGCGCGATCGAGACGCCCTCCACCGCGAACTGGCGCGCAACTTTCGCCAGCACGCCGACGCGGTCGTTCACCTCGGCGTGGATGTAGTACGGCGTCGAGAGCTCTCCAGGCGGGAGCCGCTCGAGCGAGCGCCAGCATGCGTCGTCCTGAAGAAAGCCCGTCCCGGTCGTGCCGAGCACGCTGACCATGTCGGCGACGACGGCCGAGGCAGTCTCGATTCCTCCGGCGCCGGGCCCCTCGAGCGTGATCTCGCGGATCGCGTCGCCCTGCAGCATCACCGCGTTGAACGGCCCCTCGACCGCGGCGAGCGGGTGATGGCGGTCAACGAGCGCCGGGCCGACCCGGACGTCGACCTTGCCGTTCACGAGCGTCGCCGCACCGATCAGGCGGACGACCGACCCGAGTTGGTGTGCAGCCCGGACGTGGTGCGAGGTGATCCCCTCGATCCCGTCGTAGGCGACGTCGGCGAGCTCGACGCGCGAGCCGAACGCGACCGTCGCGAGGATGGCCATCTTGGCGGCAGCGTCGGCGCCGGAGACGTCCTCGGTCGGGTCGGCCTCCGCATACCCGAGCCGCTGCGCCTCGGCGAGCGCGTCCGCGTACTCGTCGCCCTCCTCCATGCGCGTGAGGATGAAGTTCGTCGTGCCGTTCACGATCCCGAGGACGCGGTGCACGTTCGTGACGACGAGCGACTCGCGCAGGACCTTGATCACCGGGATCGCGGCGCAGACCGAAGCCTCGAAGCGGAGCTGTACTCCGCCCTCCTGCGCCGCCGCGAACAAATCGGCGCTCCGCCGGGCGAGCAGCTGCTTGTTCGCGGAAACAACCGGCTTGCCGGCGCGCAGCAGGTCGAGAACGTATTTCCCCGTCGGCTCGACGCCGCCCATCACCTCAGCGACGAGCGCGATCGAGGGGTCGTTCAAGATCGAGTCGAAGTCGGTCGTCAGGACGCCGTCAGCGGGCGCGAAATCGCGCTCCTTCGCCGTGTCTCGCACGAGCGCGCGCACGACGCGCAGGCGATGCCCTGTCGCGCGCTCGATTTCCTCTTCACCTTCGACAAGCAGGCGGTTGACGGCCGCGCCGACCGTTCCGTATCCGAGAAGCGCTACGGGGACGTCAACCGACGCCATGCGACGACGCTTCTGCGCCGAGCAGACCCCGTTTCCCGGCGAGCGCGCGGAGCTCCGCGCCGACCTGCTCGAGCAGCCCGCCCGCGTTCTGGCGGCGCAGCGACTCGAACTCCGGCCGTCCCGCTTCGTCGTCGGCGATCAGCTCGCGCGCAAACGCGCCGCTCTGGATGTCCTCGAGCAGCGAACGCATGTTCTCACGCACGTGCTGGTCGACGACGCGGGAGCCGCGCGAGAGGTCGCCGTACTCGGCGACGTCGGAGATCGAGTAGCGCATGTACTCGAAGCCGCCCTCGTAGATCAGGTCGACGATCAACTTGAGCTCGTTCAGGCACTCGTAGTACGCGATCTCGGGCTGGTATCCCGCCTCGACGAGCGTGTCGAACCCCGCCTTGATCAGCGCGGTCACGCCGCCGCACAGCACGGCCTGCTCACCGAACAGATCGCTCTCCGTCTCCTCCGCGAAGGTCGTCTCGAGCATGCCGACGCGCCCGCAGCCGATGGCCGTGCCGTACGCGAGCGCGAGATCGAGCGCGTTGCCGCTCGCGTCCTGGTGGACGGCGACCAGACCCGGAGTGCCGGCGCCCGCCTCGTACAGCTCGCGCACGCGGTGGCCCGGCGCCTTCGGCGCGACCATCACGACGTCGTGCCCCGGGGCAGGGACGATCCGGCCGAAATGGACGTTGAAGCCGTGTGCGAAGAGCAGCGCAGCGTCCGGCTCGAGGTTTGGCTCGATCTCCTGCTCGTAGACGTCCTTCTGCACGTGATCCGGCAGCAGGATCGCGACCACCTGCGCGCCTCGTGTCGCGCCCGCGATCGTCGCGACCGAGAGGCCTGCCTCCTCGGCAGCTTCGCGCGAGGCGCTGTCCGCGCGCAGGCCCACCTCCACCTCGACACCCGAGTCGCGCAGGTTGAGCGCGTGCGCGTGCCCCTGGCTGCCGTAGCCGATGACGGCGACCTTGCCGCTAAGCACGTCGAGATTTCCTTCGCTGTGGATCGTGGCCATGGTGGTCCTTTCAGCGCAGCACGAGCTGGCGGCGCGAGGTCGAAGTGGGGGAGGAGGCCCTGCCGAGCGCGATTCGCCCGGTGCGCACGACCTCCTTGAGGCCGTGCGGGCGGAGGAGCTCCTCGAACGAGTCGATCTCGTCCGGGGTGCCGCAGATCTCGAAGACGATCGCGTCGCGTCCGAGGTCGGCGACGCGCGCCGTGAAGACCTCGCAGAGGGCCATCAGCTCGCTCCGGCGCTGGGGCGTTGCCGCGACCTTGATCAGCGCGAGCTCGCGCTCGATCGACTCCTCAGGCGTGAGCTCGCTGATGCGGAGGACGTTGACGAGCTTGTGCATCTGCTTCTGGATCTGGGCGAGCGAGCCCTCGTCGCAGTCGACGCAGAGGGTGATCCGCGAGACGTCGGGCCGCTCGGTCGGGCCGACCGCGAGGCTGTCGATGTTGAAGCCGCGGCGCGCGAACATGCTCGTGATCCGGGTCAGCGCCCCGGGCCTGTTCTCGACCTGGACCGAGAGCGTGTGCTTCACACCGACACCCGCTCGTCCTCTTCGGCCGGGAACTCGACGAGGTCGAGCGCCGCCGCGCCGGCCGGGATCATCGGGAAGCAGTGCTCGCGCGGGTCGACGCGGCAGTCGACGACCGCGGTGCGACCGCAGTCCATCGCCTCCGCGAGCGCATCCGCAAGCTCGTCCTCGCTCTCGACGGTGAACCCGCGCGCGCCGTACGCCTCGGCCAGCGCCGCGTAGTCCGGCAGGTGGTGGGTGAGGTTGACCTGCGAGAACCGCTCCTCGAAGAACATGTCCTGCCACTGGCGCACCATCCCGAGGTGGCCGTTGTTGACGATTATGACAACAATCGGCAGATCTTCAAGCACCGAGGTCGCCAGTTCCTGGCAGGTCATCTGGAAGCAGCCGTCGCCGTCGACGCAGACGACTGTGGCATCGGGACGCGCGGCCTTTGCCCCGACCGCGGCGGGGATGCCGTAGCCCATCGTCCCGAGGCCGCCCGAGGTGATGAACGAGCGCGGCTTGTCGCAGCGCAGGTACTGCATCGCCCACATCTGGTGCTGGCCCACGCCGGTGGTCCAGATGACCTCGCGGTCCTCGGCGAGCTCCTGGAGCGTCTCGAGCACGGGCTGCGGCTTCAGCATCACGCCCCCGTTCGAGTAGCGAAGCGGGAACTGCTCACGCCACGTGCGGAGCTGGGCGAGCCACGGCTCGGTCGCGTGCTCACGCCGCACGGTCTCGAGCTCGCGCGCGAGCTCGGCGAGCACGGGCTTCAGCGGCCCGACGACCGGGACGTCCGCGTAGCGCAGCTTGTCGATCTCCGCCGAGTCGACGTCGAGGTGGACGACGGTCGCGCCCGGCGCGAACGCGGAAAGCTTGCCGGTGACGCGGTCGTCGAAGCGTGCGCCGACCGCGACCAGCAGATCGGCCTTGTTCAGCCCCCAGTTCGACCACTTCGGCCCATGCATGCCGGGCCAGCCGAAATGGAGCTCGTGCGACTCCGGGAACGAGCCCTTGGCCATCAGCGTCGTGACCACCGGCAGCCTTCCGGCCTCGGCGAGCTGGCGCAGCTCCGGGCACGCGTCCGCGTTGAGGACGCCGCCGCCGACGTAGAGGATCGGGCGCTCTGCGGCCGCGATGCGCGCGGCGGCCTCGCGGATCTGCCGCGGATGCCCGCGGCGCGGCGGCCGCCAGCCCGGCAGGTCGACGACCTCCGGGTACTCGAAGTCGAGCTCGGCCTCCTGCACGTCGCGCGGGATGTCGACGAGCACGGGTCCGCACCGTCCGGTGCGCGCAACGTGGAAGGCTGCCTTGAGCGCGTGCGGGATCTCGCGCACGTCGTTGACGAGCCAGGAATGCTTGACGATCGGGATCGTGATCCCCGTGATGTCGCACTCCTGGAACGCGTCTGTTCCGATCAGGTGTGAGCGCACCTGGCCGGTGATGCAGACGAGCGGCGTCGAGTCCATCCACGCATCGGCGATCGGCGTGACGAGGTTCGTCGCGCCGGGCCCCGAGGTCGCGATCGCGACACCGACGCGGCCGGTGGCGCGCGCGTAGCCCTCGGCCATGTGGCCCGCACCCTGCTCGTGACGGGCGAGGACGTGGCGCACGGTGGTCCCGCGCGCGAACGCGTCGTACGTCGGGAGGATCGCGCCGCCCGGAAGGCCGAACACGACCTCGACACCCTCCGCCTCCAGCGAGCGGAGGACCGCGTCTGCGCCGTTCATCCTCATACGGCGACCTGCGGGTAGAACTCGCTGTTCGCCAGGGCCAGCGGGAGCTGGGACAGGACCACGTCACCGAAGCCGCTCGTCGAGGGGCTCCACTCCCTGCGCGCGGCGCGCGCGACGGCGGACGAGACGGTCCTGGCGGCGGCGCGCTCGCCGAGCCCCTCGCCGAGCATCAACGCCGCCGCGAGCAGCATCGACTTCGGATCGGCGACGTCCTGGCCGGCGATGTCGGCAGCGGTGCCGTGCGCGGGCCCGAAGACTCCAGGGCCTTCGCCGGCGAGGCGTCCCCAGGCGACGACGCGGTCGCGTGACAGGCACGCCGCGATCTCGGCGTTCGCTCTCGCGTGCTCGGGTGGGCCGACGAGGACGTCGAACCGCCCCGGTGCGAAAACGAGTTGATGGACGGCGTCGCCGAGCGCGAGCCGCTCGACCTCGAGCCCGTCGTGGTGCGCGGCGACCTCGGCTGCCGCAACCTCCCAGCGAGCGTCGACGGCGGCGAGCGTGACGCGGGCGCGGCTTTCACGAGCGAGCGCGAACGCCCGCTCGAAGGTCCAGCGCCACGCGTCCTCTCGGAGCGGCGCGAGCAGCGAGAGCTCGCTCCCCTCCGGGAAGCGCACGCGGTCGACCGACGCGCAGAGGTCGAGCTCCGACTCCAGCGCCTCGAGGATCTCGGGCGCGCGGGATGGGACGAGCACCGCGTCCGCCTCGAGCACTGCACGGCGGGACGACGGCGGGAACGGGTGGCCGAAACGCATCAGCGCGTTGGCCGCGAAGGGAACGTGTTGCGCGTCGACGACGAAGCCGTGCAGCCTCGAGGCCGCGTCGACGATGCGGCAGGCCTGGGCCATCACCTCGGGGCCGATTCCGTGGCCCGTGAGGCAAGCGACCGTGTAGCGCTTCTGGCTCATGAGGCGGTCACCCCGGCGAAGACGTCGGCGAGCGATACATGCTCACCGGTATCGGCAAGTGCCTTGAAGCGGTTGAACGCGCTCCGCAGCTCCTCGGGGGCCAACTCGAGGCCCGCGGCGGAGCAGGCCCGGGCGAAGGCGTGCCGGCCGGAGTGCTTGCCAAGTGGCAGCGTCATCGCCACACCGAGCTCCTGCGGGTCGATGATCTGGTACGTCGCGGAATCCTTGAGGAGACCGTCCTGGTGAATGCCGGCCTCGTGGGCGAACGCGTTCGCGCCGACGATCGCCTTGTTGGGCGGCACCGCGTAGCCGGTCAAGCGCTCGACCAGGCGGGACGCGGCGGGGATCTCCGTGGTGTCCACACCGCTTTCCGCGTTGAGCGTCTCGCGCCGGACGCGCAGCGCCATCACGACCTCCTCGAGCGCCGCGTTGCCGGCGCGCTCGCCGATCCCGTTGACCGTGCACTCGACCTGGGTGGCGCCCGCGCGGACAGCCGCGAGCGAATTCGCGACCGCGAGCCCCAGGTCGTCGTGGCAGTGGGCGGAGAGCTTGACGCCCGCGAGCTCGGGACAGAGCCGCTGGACCTCGCGCATGAAGGCCTCGTACTCGTCTGGAAGCGCGTAACCGACGGTGTCGGGGAGGTTGATCACGTCGGCGCCCGCGGCGATCGCGGCGCGGCAGACCCGGGCGACGAAGCCTGGGTCGGAGCGCGTCGCGTCCTCGCAGGAGAACTCGACCTCGTCCGTGCGGGAGCTGGCGTAGCCGACCGCCCACGCGGCCTGCTCGAGGACCTCCTCGGGCCCGAGCCGGAGCTTCTTCTCCATGTGGATCGGGCTCGTGGCCAGGAAGATGTGCAGCCGCGAGCGGTGAGCGCCGCGGAGAGCCTCGGCTGCGGCGTCGATGTCCTCGCGGCGGGTGCGGGCGAGTGAGGCGACGGTTGCGCGGCTGACGGCGCCGGCGACCGCGCGCACGCCCTCGAAGTCACCGGGGGAAGACACGGCGAACCCGGCCTCGATGACGTCGACGCCGAGGCGCTCGAGCTGCTCGGCGACCTCGACTTTCTCGTGCGGCTGCATCGCGATGCCGGGCGATTGCTCGCCGTCGCGAAGCGTCGTGTCGAAGATTTCAATCCTGCGCGAACTCACGGAGATCCTCCTAATGGGGCCCTGTCCGAGGGCGCACCGGTGGCGGTGAACGGTGGGCGTGTGCGCCGGCGGCGCGTGTTCGCGTGCTCCCCCTAGAGGGGGAGAATCGAGAGAACGAGCACGATGAGCCCGAGGCTCAAGGCCCGGGCGCGCAGA
>DASYUZ010000088.1:0-78401 GCA_036000665.1 Gaiellaceae bacterium | reverse complement strand
CCGGCGCACTGTCGCCTCGTCGTCGACGACGAGCACGAGACCTTGCTTGCGGGGGAGCAGCCGTTCCATCGTCTCGCGCAGCTGCTCGCCGGAGAACGGCTTGGTCAGGAAGTCCGCGGCGCCCAGCGTCGCGGCCTTGCCCCGGCCGTTCCCGCCCGTGCAGACCACGACCGGAATGGACGACGTGGTGGGATCGGCCTTCAGCCGCGCGAGCACCTGCCAGCCGTCGAGCTCCCCAGGGAGGTCGATGTCGAGGCAGATGAGCGCGGGCGGGTCCTCGATCGCCCGGGCGAGCCCGGCCTCGCCGTCCGAGACGTTCTCGACGGCGTAGCCCTCGGCCCGGAGCTGCGCCGCGAGAAGCTCCGCCGCCACCGGGTCGTCCTCGATCACGAGCACGCGGCGGCTCCCGCCGTCCGCGCGCCCGGGGCCGGACGGGAGCTCGAGCCAGAACGTCGAGCCCTTGCCCTCGACGCTTTCGAAGCCCATGCGGCCCGAGTGCGCCTCGACGATCTCGCGGCTGAGCGCGAGCCCGAGACCGGTCCCGCCGATCTCGCGCGTGTCCGACGAGTCGACGCGGAAGAATTTCTGGAAGAGGTGGCGCTGCTGGTCCGCGGGAACCCCGATTCCCGAGTCGGCGATGCTGATGCGCACCATCCCGTTCCGGCGCTCGCTCGAGACCTCGACGCGGCCGCCAGAGGGGGAGTACTTGATCGCGTTCGAAAGGAGATTGGCAAGTACCTGCGTCAGACGTTCGCGGTCGCCGACGACGCGCAAAGGCTCGTCGGGCGTGCGCAAATCGACGTCGTGCGTGTCGCTCTGGCTTCCGAACAGCTCGATCTCCCGGTCGAGCACCTCACGCAGGTCGAACGGCTCGAGCGACAGCCGGAGATGGCCCTCCTCGATCCGCTGGAGATCGAGAAAGTCGCTGATCAACGACGTCAGACGCATCGCCTCGCCGTGAATCGTGCGCAGGTAGCGCTCGCGCGTCTCCTGGTCGGTGTCGTGGTTCACGAGCAGCTCTGCGAACCCAAGGATTCCCGTGAGCGGCGTCCGGAGCTCGTGCGAGACCGTCGAAAGCAGGTCGGCCTTGAGCCGGTCCGCCTCGCGTTCGGCCGTCACGTCGCGCAGGACCAACAGCCGCCCGAGCGGCTGGCCGGCGTCGTCCGTGACGGGGGCCGTGTAGCGCTGGAACGATTGTCCGGTGTCTCGGATCACGAACTCGTCGCGCGCGATGCGCTGCGGGTCAGCACGAATCGCGGCCGCGTCCTCTCGGTAAGCATCGGGATCGGCCGTTCGCTCCGCGACACGCGAAGAGACATCACGGATCGCTTCGTCGTCGAGTGACACAGGCTCGCCCACCATCTCGCCGAGCATGCGCTCGAACGCGGCGTTCGCGACTGCGACGTCGAGGTCGGGCGAGACGAGGGCGATCCCCTCGGTGGTCGACTCGAGCACGGCCTTCTTGATGCTCGCCTGGCGACGCGCTGCGTCTTCGGCCCTCCGGCGAGCGACGAGGCTGCGAAAGAGCGCGACCGCACCAGCCAGGAGCAACAGGGCGAGCACGCCTGCGATCGTGAGCACAGCGGAGCGAAGCTCTCCGACGGCGCGAAAGGCAGTGTTCGCGGGCAGCGACGACGTCACGGTCCAGCCGAACGACGCGACGGGCGCATAGACGGAGACGCGACTGCCGTCGGCCGTGTCGACGGTGGTGATCCCGCGACGGCCGTCGAGCGCGGCGCCGACGCGCGGATCCGCGCGCTGCGAGGTCAACTTCCTGACACCGCCCGGCTGCGCGACCAGGTTCCCGTGCTGATCGGTCAGCTTCAGGACGACGCCCTGCGCGCGTGCGATGTCGTCCGTGAACTCCTGGAGGTGCCCGATCCCGTAGGCGGCGACCAGAATCCCGATCGGGTTGCCTCGGCCGTCGCGGATGAGCACCGCGGCGGCCACGACGAGCGGGTGGCCTGCCGCCTGGGTGCGATAGAGCTCCGAGACGTACGGGCGGCCGGACGATGTCACGCCGTGGTACCAGTCGCGAAAGGCGAAGTTCTTGCCGACGATCGACGGCGTCCGGGGGACGATCTCCACGAGCGTGCCGTCCGGCTTGGCGAGGAACGTCGTGTAGATGCCGCTGCGCGCCGCGCGAAGCTCGCGGAGGTGGTGGACGACCCGTTCCTGGTCCCCGGCCTCGACGCTCTGGACGAGGCTCGGTCGGCTTCCGTACGACTCCACGAGGTCGCTCAAGCCGGTCAGCTCCTGGCTGACGACGCTGCCGCTGAGCGACGCCGTCGCATGCAGCCGCGTCTCGACCTCCTGCCCCACGGCCTCGCTCGAAAGCGTGATCGCGAAGTACGTGAGGAGGGCGAGCGGCAGCAGTCCGAACGCGAGCACACCGGCCGTCAGGCGGCCGATCGGCAGTCGCGCAGACGGGATCAGGTAGCTCCTCATCGGTCCAGGAGCTCCGCGACGACGCGGCTCAGCTCCAGCGGGCTGAACGGCTTGGCGAGAAAGCGATCGGCACCTGCTGCGGCCGCCGCCTCACGGTCTGCCGCCTGCGTGCGCGCGGTCAGCATCACGATGGGCGTCGGCCCGAGGTCGGGGTCGGCGCGAAGCTCCGGCAGGACGTCGAGGCCGCTTCGGCCAGGCATCATCATGTCGAGGATGATCAGGTCGGGCCGCTCGGCGCGCGCCCGTTCGAGGGCCTCGTCGCCGTCGCGTGCCTCGACCAGCACGTAGTCGTTGCCGAGGGCCGCGGCGATGAGCACGCGGAGAACCTCTTCGTCATCGCACACTAGGACAGTTGCCGGCATCACAGACCCCACTTGCCTATCGGCAGGGGCGGCCCGGGCCTGAAGCCTAGAGCCGGGCGCCGGCGGCGCTGCGGGGGGCGCCGATCAGCTCGGCCATCAGCGCGCGGAAGGCGGCCGGGCTCATCGCGGCCGACTCGTCGTTCGCCGAGGCCGGCTTGTAGGCGTTCGACTTCGAGGGCCAGTACGACCAGACCAGCGTTGACGAGAAGCGCTCGCACCCGTAGTCGCCGTGGGCAAGCCCCGCCACCCCGTAGCACCAGTCGCGGGCGCCGAGGGCGCCGGTCAGGCGCGAGCGGATCGCGTCGTTGAAGAGGAAGAAGTCGATCTGGTGCGCGTACTCGTCCTGCACGGTGGCCCAGGCGAACTTGCCGGCGCCGAGCAGGTCGCCGTCGATGTAGGCGTGGCCGGGGCGCGCGTGGGAGACGCCGTAGCCGCCGATGTGGATCGTCACCTGGGCGGGGACGAGGCTCCAGTCGAAGGCGGAGGCGTCGAGCGCCGCCTTGACCTGGGTGCGCTGAGTCTGCGAGCCGCCCTCGAAGGTGTAGTTCCCGCCGCGGGCGAAGGCGTTGCCGGTGAGTGCGAGCGCGGAGAGGAGGACGACGACGAGGGCGATGAGTGCGCGGTGCATGCACTTGTTCTCGTCCTCCTAGCGACCCCCAGTGTCCCCTGTTTTCCGTGCAGCAGAGCCGTTTTGTCCCCCGTTCGGCGCCCGGATCGAGCTGCCGTCCCGAGGACGGGGGACAACTAGCCGCCGAGCGCGGAGAGTGCCCCGGGAAGGTCCCGAAGCCCTTCGACGACTGCGTCCGCGGCGGCGAGCGCGGCCGCACCGTACTCGCCGGTCGTCACCGCGACGGCGCGGATCCCGGCTTCGTGCGCGCCGGCGATGTCCAGCGGCGTGTCGCCGACGAGCACCGTCTCCGCCGCGCTCGCATCCATTCGGGCGCGGGCGAGCTCGATCAGCTCGGCCCGCTCCTCTGCCTCACAGCCGAAGGCGCCGCCGCCCGGCGCGAAGAACCGGTCGAGCCCGAGGCGCTCGAGCCGTGCCCGGGCCACCGGCTCGGGGTTGCCGGTCAGAAGCGCGAGCGTGTGCTCCCCGATTGCGTCGAGCGTCTCGACGGCGCCCGGGCCGAGCTGCCAGTGCGGAGTGTGGGTGCGGGCGAGCAGGGCGACGTAGCGCTCGCCGAAGAGTCCGCACCAGCGGCGGAGCTCGGCGTCGATCGCTTCGCGCTCGAGCCCCTCGCCGAGCAGCAGATGGCGAAGACCTTGCATCGCCGTCTCGCCCGGACGGTGCTCCGCGCGCGCGAAGCTTTCGTCGGTCAGCTCGTGGCCCCACACGTCGCGCACGCTCTCGACGAGCGCGTCGAGGTAGACCCGGTCGGGTGTCAGGAAGAGCGTGCCGTCGACGTCGAAGAGGACGAGCGTCAGACGGCGACCGTAGCGTCCAGCGCGGAGCGCAGCGACGCAACATATCCGCGCAGGGCGTCCGGCCCGCCCTCGGCCGCGACCAGCGCGGCTGAGCCCACCACGATCCCGTCGCAGAGCTCGGCGGCCGCCGAGGCGTGGGCGGGTGTCGAGATCCCGAAGCCCGCGTAGAGCGGGACGCGGGTCGTCGCGCGGGCGCGCTGGACGAGCCCGGCGAGGGCGGGGGAGAGGTCGTCGCGTGCGCCCGTCGTGCCGGTGAGCGTGACGAGGTAGAGCCAGCCGTCCGTGCGCTCGGCGGCGAGCCGGATTCGCTCGTCGGTCGACGTCGGCGCGACGAGCTGCACGCGCCGCAGGTCCGGCCGCTCGTCTGCCGGGAGGTCGGCGACGATCAGGCTCGACGCGCCGGCCGCGTGCACGTCCGCGTCGAAGCGCTCCCAGCCGTACGCCTCGAGGAGCGACGAGTACGTCATCGGCACGAGCGGCACGTCGACGCGCTCGCGCGCGGCGGCGAGGCACTCGAGGCACGCGCCGGTGCGCATCCCCTGCGCGAGCGCGCCTTCGGCCGCCTTGCGGATCACCGGACCGTCGGCGAGCGGGTCCGAGAACGGGAAACCCAGCTCGACGAGGTCGGCGCCGCCCTCGACCGCGGCCTCCGCGAGCGTCGGCGTCTCCGGTCCGCACATCAGGTAGATCGCGAGCTGCTTCATTCGCCGACCACCTGCGCAAGGTCCTTGTCGCCGCGGCCCGAGAGGCAGATGAGGATCAGCTCCGCGGCGAGCTCCGCGGCGCGCGCCAACGCGTGCGCAGGCTCGAGCGCCGGCAGGATGCCCTCGGTGCGCGCGAGCCTCGAGAACGCCGCGAGCGCCTCGTCGTCGGTCGCGCCCACGTACTCCGCGCGGCCGGTGTCGCGCAGGTAGGCGTGCTCAGGGCCGACGCCCGGGTAGTCGAGGCCCGCGGAGATCGAGTGTGCGTCGAGGATCTGCCCGTCGGAGTCCGCGAGCACCGATGAGCGCGCCCCGTGCAGCACGCCCACGCGCCCCGTGCCGAGCGACGCCGCGCCTGCCGCCTCCACGCCGACCAGGCGCACGTCGTCGTCCAGGAACCCCGCGAAGATCCCGATTGCGTTGGAACCGCCGCCGACGCACGCGACGACCGCCTCCGGGAGCCGCCCCTCCGCGGCGAGGATCTGCTCGCGCGCCTCCCGCCCGATCACCGATTGCAGCTCGCGCACGATTTCCGGATACGGATGCGGACCGACGCAGGAGCCGATCAGGTAATGCGTCGTCTCGACGTTCGTGATCCAATCGCGGATCGCCTCGCTCGTCGCTTCCTTCAGCGTGCGCGTACCGAACTCGACGGGGACGACCTCCGCGCCGAGCAGGTACATGCGCTCGACGTTCGGCCGCTGTCGCCGCATGTCCTCGGACCCCATGTAGACGACGCACTCGAAGCCGAAGCGCGCGCAGACCGTCGCCGTCGCTACACCGTGCTGGCCCGCGCCCGTCTCCGCGACGATGCGCTGCTTGCCGAGCCGCTGCGCCAGCACCGCCTGGCCGAGCGCGTTGTTCAGCTTGTGCGCGCCCGTGTGCAAGAGGTCCTCGCGCTTGAGGTAGAGCCGCTTGCCGGGCGCGAAACGCTCTGCGAGGGTGAGCGGCGTCGGGCGGCCGGCGTAGGTCGTGAGCAGGTCGTGGAGCTCGGCGTGGAACGCGTCGTCCGCGAGCGCCGCCCGCCAGCCCGCCTCGAGCTCGTCGAGCGCCGGGATCAGCGTCTCCGGGACGTAGCGGCCGCCGTACTGTCCGTACGTCAGCACCGCGCGGCCTCCACGAAGGCGCGGATGCGCTCGTGGTCCTTGATCCCCGGTGCGGTCTCGAGCGAGGACGAAGCGTCGACGGCCCACGGCCGCACAGCCTCGATCGCGAAACGAACGTTTTCGGGGGAGAGCCTGCCGGCGAGCATCACGCGCCCTTCCAGCGCGGCCGCGCGCTGAAAGTGCAGCGGATCGCCTTGCTCCCAGGGGAGATCGACGACGCGCGCGACCCGCTCGCCCTCGCGAAGGAGCACGGCGTCGCGCGAGCGGTGACCGTTCTCGCGGTCATAGAGCTGGACGAGGTCCGCGCCGCTGTCGTGCGTCTCCTGGACGAAAACGGCGACGGAGAGCATCGTGTCAGGCACGTCGAGCACGCGCGGCGCGCGCCGCGGCGTCTCGCGCGCGAGGATGAACCCGGCGAGATCGGCCCCCGCCTCGGCTGCGGCTGCGACGTCCTCCTCGCGGGTCAGGCCGCAGACCTTGACGAGAGGGCGCGCGATCAGCTGTGCCAGCTTCGCGGCCGGGTCGGACGCGCGCATCAGTGCGCTGCCGACGAGCACCGCATCCGCGCCTGCGAGCTCCGCCGCCGCCCCGTGCGCGGCGAACAGCACGCCGCTCTCGGCGACGACGATACGGTCGCGTGGGGCGCGCGCGATCAGCTCGAGCTGCGCGCGGCGATCGATCGCGAACGTTCCGAGGTCGCGCGCGTTGATCCCGATCGGATCGGCGCCGAGTGCGACCGCGCGACCGAGCTCTTGCGGAGTATGCGCCTCGACCAGCGTCTCGAGCCCGAGCTCTCCCGCGCACGCGAGCAACGCACGAGCGCGCTCGTCGTCGACGTCACGCAAGAGGATCAGCGCGGCGTCGGCGCCCGCTTCCCGCACCTCGCGCAGGTCCTGCTCCCTGGTGAAGAAGCCTTTGCCCAGGATCGGCAGCGTCGTCGCCGCGCGCGCTGCGCGCAGGTCGTTCAGCGAGCCGCCGAAACGCTCGTCGACGAGCACCGAGAGCGCGGCCGCGCCGGCTTTGGCGAACCCCGCCGCGAGCCGCGCCGGGTCGGCGTCCGGACGCAGGTCGCCCGCAGACGGGGAGCGGCGCTTGATCTCCGCGATCGCCGAGAGCCCGGGCTGCGCTAGCGCGCGGCGAAAGCTCACGCGATCACCGCTCCCTTCGAGAAGGCCACCAGCTGATCGAGTCGCGTCGCGGCGGCGCCCGACTCGAGCGCCTCGCGCGCGTAGCCGAGCCCGTCGGCGAGATCCTTCGCGTGCCCGCCCGCGGCGATCGCGCCCGCGGCGTTGAGCAGGATCGCGTCCTTGCGGCCGCCGTCGGCCCCCTCGAAGATCGCCCGGATCGCGGCCGCGTTCTCTGCCGGGCCGCCGCCGGTGAGCTCCTCCGGCGCACAGCGCCGGACGCCCAGCTCGAGGGGATCGATCTCACGCATCGTCACGTCGCCGTCCACGACCTCGCCGACGAGGTTCGGGCCGGCCGGCGAGAGCTCGTCGATTCCGGCGGCGCCGTGCACGACGAAGGCGCGCCGTGCGCCGAGACGCGAGAGCACGTCCGCGAGCGTGCGCACGAGCTCGGGCACGTACACGCCGACCACCTGCGCGCGCGCTCCGGCCGGGTTCGTCAAGGGGCCGAGCACGTTGAAGACCGTTCGCGTCGCGAGCTCGCGGCGCACAGGCGCAGCGTGGCGCATCGCGGGGTGGTGCGTGGGCGCGAACATGAAGCCGAAGCCGAGCTCGTCGATCGACTGGGCGATCCGCTCGGGCGGCTGCTCGAGGTCGAACCCGAGCGCCTCGAGCACGTCGGCGGAGCCCGACGCGGACGAGACCGCCCTGTTGCCATGCTTGGCAACAGCAGCGCCCGCAGCGGCCGCGACGAGCGCCGCGGCGGTCGAGATGTTCAGCGTGTGCGCAGCGTCGCCGCCGGTGCCCGCGGTGTCGACGAGGTCGGTCCGTGAGGGCCGGACGGGGAGCACGTGCGCGCGCATTGCCTCAGCGCAGCCGGCGATCTCGTCGGCTGTCTCTCCCTTGAGCCGGAGCGCGATCAGGAAGCCGGCGATCTGCGCAGGCGTCGCCTCGCCGCGCATCACGCCGTCCATCACCTCGCGCGCCTCGTCGCGCGTCAGGTCGCGCTTGTCGAGGAGCTGTTGCAGCGCTTGCTGAATCATCTCGCCTTCAGGAAGTTCTTCGCGATGTCCGGGCCCAGCGGCGTGAGCACGGACTCGGGATGGAACTGGACTCCGTCGACGGGGAACTCGCGGTGCCGCACGGCCATCACCTCGCCGTCCTTCGTCGTCGCCGAGACCTCGAGCTCAGCCGGCACCGCGGTCGCTGCGAGCGAGTGGTAGCGCCCGGCCTGAAAGCTCTCGGGCAGGCCGTCGAAGATCCCGCGCCCGTCATGAACGACTTGGGCCGCTTTCCCGTGCACGAGCTCGCGCGCGAACCCGACGCGTCCGCCGAACGCCTGGACGATCGCCTGGTGGCCGAGGCAGACGCCGAGCGTCCGCGTGCGGGGCGCGAGCCGGCGCAGGATCTCGATCGACGCGCCCGCCGCCTCCGGCCGTCCCGGCCCGGGCGAGACGATGAGATGCGAGGGAGCGAGCCGCTCGGCTTCCTCCGCGTCGAGCTCGTCGTTCCGCCGCACGATCACGTCGCAGCCGAGCTCGCCGAACAGGTGAACGAGGTTGTACGTAAACGAGTCGTAGTTGTCGATCACGAGGATCATCTGCGGGCCTCCGCCAGCCCGATAGCCGTCTCCAGCGCGGCGAGCTTGTTCAGGCACTCCTGCTGCTCGGCCTGCGGCTGGGAGTCCGCGACGATGCCCGCGCCCGCCTGGAGGTACGCGACGCCGTTCCGCAGCACGATCGTCCGGATCGCGATGCACGTGTCGAAGGCCTCGCCGGGAAGGGCGTACCCGACCGCGCCCGCGTACACGCCGCGGCGGTAGCCCTCGAGCTCGGAGATGATCTGCATCGCCCGCACCTTCGGCGCGCCGCTGACCGTTCCGGCGGGGAAGCACGCGCGCAGCATGTCGAAGTGCGAGACGTCCTCGCGAAGCTCGCCCACGACCTCGCTCACGAGATGCGTCACGTGCGAGAAGCGCTCCGGCTCGAGGAAGCGCTCGACGCGGACCGAGCCGGGCACGGACACCCGAGAGAGGTCGTTTCGACCAAGGTCGACGAGCATCACGTGCTCGGCTCGGTCCTTCTCTGAACCGAGGAGTCGCTCGGCGTCACCTTCGCTGCGGCGGGTCGTGCCCGCGATGGGGTTCACGCTTGCCCGTCGACCTTCGGCTTTGACGAGCGTTTCGGGAGAGGAACCAATCAGGGAGAGCTCGTCGCCGAGCTCGAGCAGGAAGAGGTACGGGGACGGGTTGACGCGGCGCAGCGAGCGGTAGAGCTGGATCGCGCCGGCGCTCGTCGGCCGCTCGGCGCGCTGCGAGAGCACGATCTGGAAGGCGTCGCCTTCGCGAATGTAGTCCTTCGCGACGCCGACGATCCGCTCGTACTCGTACCGCGAGGGCAGCCTCTTGATCGACCCGGCTCGGCCGTTCCCGTTCGGGATCGGGCCGAGCGGCGCGTCGAGGAGCCGCTCAACCTCGGCTGGGTCGCCGCAGAGCACCTCGGCCATCCCCGACACGTGGTCGAAGCGTACGAGCGTGTCCGCTACGATGAACCGGCTCTCGTTGACGTCAGGGCCGGGCTCCGGCAGCGTCACCGTGGGCTCGAGCTGCGCGATGTGGTCGTACGCGAGGTAGCCGACGACCGGCTCGCCGCAGGCTTCGGCCTCGTCGAGGCCGACGACCCGCGAGCCCGTCCCGACGAGCGAGTAGCGCCCGAGCCGCCCGTGCTCGACGGACTCGAGCAGGAAGGACGCACGCTCTTCGCCGCGCAGGCGGAGATACGCCCCGAGCGGGGTCAGGAGGTCGGTTGCGATGACGGTTTGCACGATCATTGGGCACGCAAAAGGCCCCTTCCGGGGCCAAGTTTGAGCGAGACGGGCTGTTCTGGCTAGTCGGGCTAGCGCAGGCTCCCGCCCCGCTCGGTGCGCCATGCCCACCAGCTCTGCGGGGAAGGAGTCATTGCCCGCAGCGTAGGGACACGCCGTTGATCCGTCAAGTACGCTCCCGCGGCCGGTGGCGCTGCCTTCTGAGCTTCGGTCGCTGCTCACGGCCCCGGGGCCCTCCGGGTACGAGGCCGCGCCCGCGCAGGTCTGGCGCGAGGCTGCGGCGCAGTTCGCGGAGGTCTCGAGCGACACCCTCGGGTCCTCGGTCGCGCGCGTGCCGGGAACGGCCGGCGGGCCGCTGCTCGCGATCGTCGGCCACATCGACGAGATCGGCGTCATCGTCAGCCACGTCGGGGACGACGGGTTCGTCTACTTCCGGCCGATCGGCGGCTGGCACCCCGAGGTGCTGCTTGCGCAGCGCGTCGAGCTGCAGACGAAGGACGGGCCGCTGACGGGCGTCGTCGGCCGTCCCCGCCGCAAGCCGAAGCGCGGCGAGGAGCCGCCGCGCACCGACATCGAAGAGCTGCACATCGACATCGGAGCGAAGGACGGCGAGCAGGCGCGGTCGCTCGTCCGGCCCGGCGATCCGGGCGTCGTGGCGGGCGAGCCGGTCGAGCTTCCCAACGGCCGTGTCGCCGCACGCTCGATGGACAACCGGCTCGGCGCCTATGTCGCACTCGAGGCCGCGAGGCTGGTCGCCGAGGCGGGCGGCGCGCCGGGCGACGTCGCCGCGATCGCGGCGGTGCAGGAGGAGGTCGGCGACTTCGGCGGTGCGCGCACGAGCGTGTTCGCGGTCGAGCCTGCCGTCGCGCTCGCCGTTGACGTGACGCATGCGACCGACGTGCCGGGGGGCGACCCGAAGCAGGACGGCGAGCACAAGTTGGGAAGCGGCCCGGCGATCGGCCGCGGCTCGACGATCAGCCACCGCGTCTTCGACCTGCTCGTCGAGACCGCCGAGGCCGAAGGGATCTCGCACACGATCGAGGTCTCGGCGGGGACGACGTCGACCGACATGGACGCGATGCACATCTCTCGCGCGGGCGTCGCGACCGGGCTCGTCTCGATCCCGCTGCGCTACATGCACACGCCGGCCGAGATCGTCTCGCTCGACGACGTCGCGGCGTCCGCGCGCCTGATCGCGGCGTTCGCGCAGCGGCTGGAACCCGGGATGTCGTTCGCGCGCTGACGGGGCCGTTTGGGCCACGGCCGTTCCAGGCGGGGCACCAGGGACTGTCCCCAGTTGCAATCGGGGACAGTCCCTGTTCGGTCCCTGTTCGACCGCTCGCGGTGAATGCGGGCTCGAATTCCGTTTCGACCTTCGCGGTCGAGGCCGACGGCCGTTACTTGGGCCTTTCGGGTCGCGGCTGCGCCGAGCGTGGCCGCGGCCCGGCCCGCGGACGCGGGCCGGGCCCGACATAGCTCAGCGGGCGGTCGGTGCGGGTGCGGTGATCTCGGCGACCACGACCTCGTACCTATCCACCTGCGGCGGTTGCATGGCGCCGAGCTCCTCGGCGGCCTGGGAGCGGAGCTGGTCCGCCCGCTCCTCGCTCGTCCGCAACGCCTCCTCGGAGTCCCAGAGTGTGATCGTCAACGACCTGCCGCTCGTGCGGTCGACGAGGCTGAGGACACCGTCGAAGCCGGGAACCTCCCGCAGCATCGGGATGACGATGTTGACCACTCGGTCGAGTCCCTCCTCGAGGCGCTCCGGGGGTGCCTCGATCGTGCTCACGCGCGCGTGCATCTGACCCTCCTTTCGCGGAGTCCCGCGCGACCATACGCCGCCCTGGGCGATTGCTCAAGCTACGCTCAGGACGATGGCTAGATCGGTGATCGTTGCGGCCGTGCGGACGCCGTTCGCGCGCCTCGGCGGCGGGCTCAAGGGGTACGAGGCGCCACAGCTCGGCGCGCACGTGATTCGCGCGGCACTGGAGAAGGCGGGCCTGGAGGCGCATGAGATCGAGTACGTGATCATGGGCGAGGTGCTCCAGGCGGGCGTCGGCCAGGCGCCGGCGCGGCAGGCGGCGATCGCCGCGGGACTCCCGAAGGAGCTTCCCGCCGACACGATCAACAAGGTGTGCGCATCGTCGATCCGCGCGGTTGAGATCGCCGACGCGATGATCCGCGCCGGCGACCACCACGTGATCGTCACCGGCGGGATGGAGTCGATGTCGAACGCGCCCTACCTCCTCAAGAAGGCGCGCTTCGGCTACCGGCTGGGCGACGGGACGCTGATCGACCACATGACCTACGACGGGCTCACGTCGACGTTCGACAAGCGGCACATGGTGGAGCAGGCCTCGTTCGTGTCGCGGGAGCTCGGGATCTCGCGCGAGGACCAGGACCAGTGGGCGCTCCGCTCGCACCAGCGCGCGGTGAAGGCGATCGACGAGGGCTTGTTCGCCGACGAGATCGTCCCGCTCGACGGCGTGGACACGGATGAGGGGCCGCGGCGCGACACGTCGCTCGAGAAGCTCGCCGCGCTGAAGCCGGTCTTCGATCCGCAAGGGACGACGACCGCAGGGAACGCGCCCGGCGTGAACGACGGCGCGGGCTGCGTGATCGTGACGAGCGAGGAGTTCGCGCAGCGGCGCGGCCTCGAGGTGCTCGCGACGATCGTTTCGCAGGGCTACGTCGCCGACGACTTCGCGTTCCTCGCGCGCACGCCCGCGAAGGCGGGGGAGATGGCGCTCGCGAAGGCCGGGAAGTCGATCGACGACGTGGAGCGCGTCGAGCTGAACGAGGCGTTCTCGTCCGTCGTCGTCAACTCGATGAAGATGCTCGGCGCCGACCCCGCGAAGGTGAACGTGAACGGCGGCGCCGTCGCGCTCGGGCATCCGATCGGCGCCTCGGGCGCGCGCATCGTCGGCACGATCGTGCACGACCTGCGCCGGAACGGCGGCGGCCTGGGCCTCGCCGCGATCTGCTCGGGCGGCGGCCAGGGTGACGCGCTGCTGCTGGAGGTCTAGCTCGAGCTTCTAGCCGCCGGTCGCCGTGCGGGCCTTCTCGAGGTCGTCGGGCCCGACGACCATGCGCGTGCCGGTCGCCAGGTAGTTGAAGTCGATGTTGACCCCCGCATCGGCGAGCCGGCGGGCGACCGCGCCCCAGGCCCCCGGCGAGTCCTCGAGCTGGATCACGAGCGCGTCGCGCTCCTGCACCTCGTAGCCCGTGCCCTCGAGCGCCCGTCGAGCCGCGTCCACGTCGTCGATGAGGATGTGGATCTCACCCAGGCGGCCCGAGCCGAACGTGCCCTGAATGTTGATGCCGGCGTTGCCGAGCGCCTCGGCGACCGACGCGTTGATTCCGGGGCGGTCCTCGCCCCAACCGGTGACCGTGAGATCTTTCGCCACGGCGCACCTCCTTTCGATCGTACGGGCGATCCTAGGCCGCCAGAGGGCTTAGCGCCGCAAGATGTAGACCCGCGGCTCGAGCGGCCCGAACGTGTCGCGGATCGCTCCGTCCGTGAACTCGACGCCACCTTCCCCGCCCCAGCGGTCGGCGGTCCTCAGTTGCACGTCCGCGGGGACCCGGATCTCGGCAGCAACCGGCGCCGCCGACGCGTTCACTGCGATGACGAACACCGTGTCGCCGTACGCACGCGCGCCGGCATAGACGGGTTCGGTCGCCGAGGCCTCGAGCTGGGTCGAGAGGAGGGCCGGGGCGAGCGCACGGATCTCGCGGTTCGTCTGCTCGATCACGGCACTCATCAGGAAAGAAACGTCGAATCGGAACCACATCCCGCGCGTCCACGTGTGTGTGAAGTAGCCGATGCCCGTCGCGCCGCCCGCGATCGCGAGCCAGACCTCCGCACGAACCTCCTCGGGCGTGACCGGCTCGCGGCTCGTGCAGCGACCGTCGAGCGGGCCCGTCTCGATCCACTGGTACGTCGGCTTGCCGGGTGCGAGCGCGAGCAGGTCGCGCTGGCCGAGGTAGACGTCGGCGAGCGAGATGTGCGTCTTGCAGTGCGCAGCGATCGGGTAGAGGTCGAAGCCGACGACATCCGCACGTGCGACATACGCTCCATAAGCGCTCGGTCCGCGAGCGCGCTGCATGAATTCCGACGTCAGGGTGAGGAAGGTCAGGCCGCGCGCGCGCCGAGGCGCGGCAAGCGCGTTCGCCGGGAGTCCAAGGTTCTCGGGCTCGTCCGGCTGGTGCCACCCGAGCACCCGCGCGCCGCGGAGCCAGCCCCGAACCTCGATCGGCGGGACGACGTATCCGTGCCGCCCGAGCAGAGCGGCGGCGACATCCGGGGGCACGTCCTCGCACGACCCCATGAAGACGTCGATTCCGAGCAGGAGGCTCGAGCCGAAGTCGTTCGGGCACTGGCTCCACTGCATGATCGGGAAGAAGGGCCGGTTTGCGACGACGATCGCACGCCCGCGCGTCGTCGCGGTCACCGCCGCCGAACTCGGCGGCGCAGCCGTCACGAACACGAGCAGGCAGAGCAGAACGATCTCCCAGGTCCGCCGCACCCACCGAGTGTAGGCCTCTCAGAGCGGGTTCAGGGTTCCCAGGGCGGCGGGCCGCGAGGGTCTAGCCGCGCGACAGCTGCGTAGGCGCGCTGTCGTTCCTGTGGCCAGTACTGCGCGAGCAGCCGCCACGAACGGACGTCGCCCGGGTCGTCGCGGAGCGTCTCGGACAACGCCGTCCGCGCCGGGCGGAGGGTCCCCTGTGCGACGAGCGCTTGCGCCAGCAGGCGAGAGGGCTCCGCCGACCAGAGCGCCCAGCGATCGGCGCGGCGGGCGTCGGCGGCGGCGTCCCCCGGGCGGCCCTCGTCCATCGCGACGGTTGCCGCGGTCAGGGCGCCGTTCGCGACCAGACCGACGAACGCGATCGCTCCGAGGCCGAGTGCGACCGCGAACGCCGCGGCCCGCTCGGGCGCACCGAGCGTGCGAGGCGCGGAGCGCGCCGACACGACCAGGTAGCCCCCGATCAGGACGGCCGAGAGCGTCACGACCGGCATCTCCCAGTCCCAGTCGACGCCGGCGTGCACGATGAACGTGCAATACGCCGCTGCCGCGGCGGGCACGAGGGGAGCGCGCCGCGAGCGAACAGCGGCCGCGAGCGGAACCGCAAGCGCCGCCAGCAGGAGTGCAAGGCCCACCGGACCGAGCTCCGAGAGGACTTCGAGGTACAGGTTGTGCGCGTCGAGGACGCCCAGGTTCGCGTCCCGGTACCTGAGCCACATGCGAGCGAACGTGCCCGCCCCGCTCCCCAGCAACGCGTGGTCCGAGAGGCTGTCGAGCGCAGCCGCCCAGTAGCGCCCGCGGTCGTGGCCCGCGAGCGTGAAGAGGTCGGCCCGCAGCGAGGTCGCGCGCGGAGCCGTCTCGGGCAGGCGCGCGAAGAGCGCCAGCGATGCGAGTCCGGCGAGTGCGAGCGCGGCGGCCGCCGCCGCCGCGAGTCGCCGTCGCTCGCTCAGCGCGATGAAGACCGCGATCCCTGCGGCGAGCGCGAGCCAGGCACCTCGCGAAGCCGTCAACGTGATCACGGCGCCGAGCGGAACGAGCGCAGCAGCCGCTGCCACGCGGACCGAAAGCTGTCTCGAGCGGAGCGCGAACCCCAGCGCAAGCAGAGCCGCCATCGCGGCGAACACGGCGAGCGCGTTCGAGTACCCGACCGGCTCGCCGAAGGCCGATTCGTCGGACGCGATGCCGTAACGGACGAATGCGTACGCCGCCACGACCGCGCCGGCGGTCGCGACTGCGCCGAGGAGACCTTCGGCGGCGGTTCGGGGCGTCGCGAGGACGACGAAGACCGCTCCTGCGAGGTACGCGAGCGCACGCTGGCCCTCCAGCAGCGTCAGCGTCGGGCTCTCAGACCAGACGTTCGAGAGCCAGATCCAGCCGGTGAGCAGCGCGAACGCCGCCAACCACCCCACCTCGAAGCGCCCGACATCGACGCTCCTGCGAATGAGCACGGCGAGCGCTGTGCCCCAGACGAGAGCGAGAGCCGTCCAGCCCCACGACGGAGCGTAGTAGCCGCCGTCGAACGCCGCGAGCGCGGTCAGTACGGCGAACGGCAGCGCCAAGAGCGGCGCGCGGGCGAGCGCGCTCAGCGGCCGCCGCGGTACTGCGAGCAGCCCGGAGGAGGCAGCCTTCCGTACTGAGCTCCGGGCGGCCCGGTGTGAACATGGTTGTCGTCGCCGCAGCCCCAGCCGGGCCGCGTCGTCTGGTACTGGCTGTCGTCGGGGCCCTTGTACTGGGAGCAACCGGGCGGGGGCGTCGAGCCGTACTGCGCGCCCGGCGGTCCCGTGTGGACGTGGTTGTCCTCGCCGCAACCCCAGCCGGGGCGTTGCTCGGGCGGATACTGGTACTGCGCGAGCGTTCCGGCCATCGTTCGGGCGGCGCTCTCGCGCGCATCGGCCGCCGCGCCGGACCACGCAATCGCGGCGATCCCGGCGATCGTCAGCAGGGCGGCTACCGCGAGGCGCGGCAGCAAGGTGCGATTCCGACCCACGCTCGTCCTCCTCGGTCGTGGCCGATGATATGACCCTCCGCTGCCAATTGGAAGAGCGAAACGCTGGGCGCTCTCCCACGACAATACGAGTAGATGGCCGTTCTGATCGGCATCGCGTTCCTGGCCGGCGTGATCACCGCGATCTCACCGTGCGTCCTGCCCGTCCTGCCGATCCTGCTCGCCGGCGGCGCGACCGGCAGGCGCGCGCGGTCGTACGCGATCGTGGCCGGGCTCGTCACGAGCTTCACCGCCTTCACCCTCGCCGGGGCGGCACTGCTCGACGCACTCGGGCTGCCGGCCGACACCCTGCGCAACGTTGCGCTCGCGCTGCTCTTCCTGCTCGCGGCGACGCTGCTCGTGCCGCCTCTCGGCGCGCTGCTCGAGCGGCCGTTCCTCGCGCTGACGCGGCGCCGTGCCGGCGCGGACGCGAACGGCTTCGTGCTCGGGGCGAGCCTCGGCCTCGTCTTCGTGCCGTGCGCCGGTCCCGTGCTCGCAGCCGTCACCGCGCTGTCGGCGAGCGGCGACCTCGGCGCGCGCACGGTCGCCGTCACGACCGCCTATGCGCTCGGTGCCGCCGGGCCGATGCTCGTGATCGCGCTCACGGGCCGGCGGCTGCCGCACGTGCCGGCGATCCGCGCGGCCGCGGGCGCCGCGATGGCGGTCACCGCGCTTGCGATCGCGCTCGGCGTCGACCAGCGCTTCACGACGGCGCTGCCGGGTTATACGGCTGCTCTCCAGTCGCGCGTAGAGCGGGACGCGGCAGAGCAGTTCGTCGGCGGCAGCATCAGCACCGGAATACGGCCGCCCGAGTTCCGCAAGATCACGCGCTGGCTGAACAGCCCGCCGCTGTCGATCCAGCGGCTGCGCGGGAAGGTCGTGCTCGTCGACTTCTGGACGTACTCGTGCATCAACTGCATCCGCACGCTTCCGCACCTGAAGGCGTGGGATGAGGCGTATCGCTCGAAGGGTCTCGTGATCGTCGGCGTGCACACGCCCGAGTTCGCGTTCGAGCGCGTCCCGGCGAACGTCGAACGCGCGGTCGCGAAGTTCGGCATCCGCTACCCCGTCGCGCTCGACAACGCGTACGCGACCTGGAACGCATACAACAACCAGTACTGGCCCGCGGACTACCTGATCGACCGGCAGGGTCGCATCCGGCACGTGCACTTCGGCGAGGGACAGTACGACGAGACGGAGCAGGCGATCCGCCGCCTGCTGGGCGAGTCTGGTGACATGGCGGCGCCGGTCGCCGACAGCACGCCGCGCGACCTCCGTACGCCCGAGACATACCTCGGCTACATGCGTCTCGCGCGCTTTGCCGGTAGCCCCGTGCGCGTCGATCAGGAAGCGACGTACTCGTTCCCGGCGGCGCTCCTTCTGGATCAGATCGCCTATGCCGGACGGTGGCGGGTCGAGCCGCAGCGCATCGTCGCCGGCACGAACGCGCGCCTGCGCCTGCGCTTCCGCGCGCAGCACGTCTATCTCGTGCTCGGCGGCAGCGGCGCCGTGCAGGTCCGGCTGAACGGACGCTTCGTATCAACGGTCGCCGTCGACCGCCCGCGGCTCTACGGGCTGCTGGATTTCCGAAGCGCCCGCACCGGCCTGCTCGAGCTTCGCTTCGCGCAGGGGCTGAAGGCGTACGCGTTCACGTTCGGCTAGCAGGCTCCGCGGGAACACGACCGGCGTGGACTCCACGCCGCTCCAGCTCCGGCTGGTCGTGCGCGGGCCGGACGGGGGCGCGCGCGACGTCGAGCTCGACGCGTACGCCGAGACCCCGGCCCAGGCCGTCGGCGACGCGCTCGCCGCCGAGCTGGGCCTGAACGGCGACACCCTTGTCAGTCCGCGAACAGGGCGCGCGCTGCGCGGCGACGACCCGCTGGCCCGCATCGGCCTCGTGGACGGCGACGAGCTCGTCGCCGGAGGGGAGCCGGCCGCGGAGCCGGCGGCCGTCGCGCTCGAGCTCGCGGTCGGCGGCGGCGCGGCGGCGGGTCGCCGGCTGGCGCTTCCGCCCGGCGAGCACCGCGTCGGCCGCGCATCGCAGTGCGCGCTCGCGCTCGACGACCGGGCGCTCTCGGGCGAGCACCTCGTGGTCCGCGTCGACGAGCGGGGCAGCGTCGAGGTCGAGGATCTCGGCTCGAGCAACGGGACGACGGTCGAGGGCGTGTCGCTCGAGCCCGGCTCTCCGCGGCAGCTCGAACCGGGCGAGGTCGTGCAGGCGGGTCGCACGCTGCTCGAGCTCGAGTCCCGCGTCGCACGCGCCCCGGCCGCCGCCCCCGCCCCCGACGGGACCGTCCCCTTCAACCGGCCCCCGCGCGTGCAGACGCCGGTCGAGCAGGCGGTGCGCCCGTTCCCGGCGCCGCCCGCCGAGCCGTACCGCTCGCGGCTGCCGCTCGCGGCGTCGCTCGTGCCGCTCGTGCTGGGCGTCGCGCTGTACGCGATCACCGGCTATCCGACGATGCTGCTCTTCGCGGCGCTCTCGCCCGTGATGGCGCTCGCGAGCTTCGTCGAGGAGCGCCGGACCGGCCGGAGCGGCTACTCCCGCGGCACGCGCGAGTACCGGCGGCGGCTCGCGGCACTCCGCGAAGAGCTCGAGCAGGAGCGGGCGCGCGAGGTCCGGCGGCGCCGCGCAGTCGCGCCTTCGGCGGCCGAGCTGCTCCGGCGCGTGCAGAACCGCGAGCCCGGCCTGTGGGAGCGGCGCGCGGACGACGCGGACTTCCTCTCGCTCCGGCTCGGCAGCGCCGAGCGTCCCGCGAGCCTCGCGCTGCGCCTCGAGCCCGGCGGCTCGGACGACTTGCGCCGCGAGGTGGAGCAGCTCGCCGAGTGGTACGCGACGGTGCCGTGTGTTCCGGTCGCAGCACCGCTCGTGGACCTCGGCGTGCTCGGGCTGTGTGGTCCGGCCGGACGCGTCGGCGCACTCGGGCGCTGGCTCGCCGCGCAGGCCGCCGCGCTGCACTCGCCGCGCGAGCTCGTGATCGCGGCCGCGCTCGCGCCCGAGCGGCAGGCCGAGTGGGAGTGGTTGAAGTGGCTTCCGCACGCGCGGGCGGAGACGGCTCCCATCGAGCCGCTGCTCGCGAGCGGCCGCGAAGGGTCGCGGGAGCTCCTCGAGGCGATCGCCGAGCTCGTGCGTGCTCGCCGGGCGGAATCCGAAAGCGTGTACGGCGGCGCCGCGCAACGCCCGCTCCCGGCCGTGCTGCTCGTCGTCGACGAGGCCGTGGCGCCGGACCGCGCACTGGTTGCCGAGGCGCTCGGCCGCGCCTCGGACGCGGGTGTCGCCGCCGTCTGGCTCGGCCGCGAGCGCCGCGACCTCCCGGGCGAGTCGCGCGGCATCGTCGAGCTCGACGACGGTCTCTCGCGGCTCGCGTACACCGATGCGCGCACGGGCGAGACGAGCGCGGACGTCACCGCCGATGGTCTCGCGCCCGAGCTCGCGCTCCGGCTGGCGCTCGCGCTCGCTCCGGTGCGCGACACGAGTGCCGTCGGCCCGGGTGCGTCCGTGCCGGAGCGCGCGACGCTGCTCGGACTGCTCGGAATCGACGAGCCAGACGCGCGCTGGATCGCGGACCGTTGGGGCTCTGAGACTCCGGGACGCATCGCGCTGCTGGGCGCAGCGGCCGGCGAGCCGTTCGCAGTCGACCTCCGCGTCGACGGGCCGCACGCGCTCGTGGCCGGCATCACGGGCGCCGGCAAGAGCGAGCTCCTCCAGACGATGATCGCCTCGCTCGCCGCCGCGTATCCGCCTACGCGCCTCACGTTCCTGCTCGTCGACTACAAGGGCGGGGCGGCGTTCAAGGACTGCGTCGCGCTGCCGCACACCGTCGGCTACGTCACCGACCTCGACGGCCACCTCGCGCGCCGCGCGCTCGTGTCGCTGAACGCGGAGCTGCGCCGGCGCGAGCGCCTGCTCTCGGACGCGGGTGCGAAGGACCTCGCGGAGCTCGAGGAGCGCGACCGTGACACCGCGCCCCCGAGCCTTGCGATCGTGATCGACGAGTTCGCGACGCTCGCGCGCGAGATCCCGGAGTTCGTCGAAGGCGTCGTGGACGTCGCGCAGCGCGGTCGCAGCCTCGGCGTGCACCTCGTGCTCGCGACGCAGCGGCCGAGCGGCGTCGTCAGCGACAACATCCGTGCGAACACGAACCTGCGCATCGCTCTGCGCGTGAACGAGGCGGCGGAGAGCACGGACGTGATCGGCACGCCCGACGCGGCGCGGATCCCGCGCGATCGTCCCGGCCGCGCGTTCGCACGCACCGGGCACGGTGAGCTGACGGAGTTCCAGGCCGCCTACGCGGGCGGGGCGACGGTGATCCGCAGCCGCGAGCGTGCGGTCGTCGTGCGCGAGCTGCGCTTCGAAGGAGCACCGGTCGCGCTCGGTGACGGGCGCGCAGCGGGCGAGAGCGACCTCGCCCGACTCGTCGCCGCAGCCGTTCAGGCCGCGGACGAGGCAGGGCTCGCGGCGCCGGTGCGGCCCTGGCTCCCGCCGCTCGAGTCCATGCTCCCGCTGGCCGACCTCGAGCGCGCCGAAGGAGACGATGCGACTGCCGCAATCGCCGTCGGGGTGATCGACGAGCCCGCGCTCCAGCGCCGCCGCCCGCTCGTGATCGACTTCGAGAGCGACGGGAGCGTCCTCGTGTACGGCGCCAGCGGCGCGGGCAAGACGACGCTCCTGCGCACGATGGCGCTCGCGCTCGCGCAGTCGGCGCCCCCCGAAGAGCTGCACCTGTACGGCCTCGACTTCGCGACGCGCGGGCTGCTCGCGCTGAAAGACCTCCCGCACTGCGGCGCGGTGATCGCCGGAGAGGACGAGGAGCGGGTCGCGCGCCTGTTCGGGATGCTCCGCCGCGCGCTCGAGCGCCGCAAGCACCTGTTCGCGCAGAGCGGCGTGTTCACGCTCTCCGAATACCGACGCAAGGGAGGCGGCGAGCCGGTCCCGCGGATCCTCGTCCTGCTCGACGGCTACGCGGGCTTCGTCTCCGCGTTCGAGCGCGTCAACCTCGGCCAGCTCGTGGAGATACTCCCGCGCCTCGTCGGCGACGGGCGGCCGCTCGGCGTGCACTTCGCGATCACTGCCGACCGGCGCGGTGCCGTTCCGAGCTCACTTGCGGGCCTGATCCCCGCCAAGCTGATCCTCCGGCTCGCCGACGACGACGAGCTGGCCGCGTTCGGGATCCCGACGAAGACGGTCCGCGGCTCCCAGCTCCCGCCCGGGCGCGGCTTCCTGCCGAACGCGCTCGAGCTCCAGATCGCGCTGCTCGGCGACGACGCGTCCGGCGAGGGGCAGGCGTCCGCGCTCGCCGCCGCCGCCGAGGAGCTCCGGCGCCGGCATCCCGACGCGTCGGTCCCGCCGGTCGAGCCGCTTCCGACCTCGGTCGAGCGATCGGCCCTCCAGCGTTCCGAAGAGCCGCTCACGGTCGTGCTCGGCCTCGGCGACGCGGAGCTCGAGCCGCTCCACGTCTCGCTCGCGGACCGGCACTTCCTCGTTGCGGGCCCGTACCGGAGCGGCCGCTCGACGGCGCTCGCAACGGTCGTGGCAGGGCTCCGCGAGTCGAGCCCGGAGCTGCCGATTCACCTGCTCGCACCGCGCCGCTCGCCGCTGGTCGAGCTCGAGGGCTGGACCTCCGCAGCGACCGGGATGGAGGAGTGCGACGCCGCGGCGGCGCGCCTGGCCGAGCTCGAAGGCCCGGCCGCGCTCGTGATCGACGACGGCGACGAGCTCGCGGAGAGTCTCGGCGCCGCGTCGCTGGAGACGCTCGTGCGCCGCGGCCGTGACGCGGGCATCTGCATCATCGCTGCGGCCGAGCGCCAGGCGGTGCAGCGCGCGTTCGCGGGCTGGCTGCGCGAGCTGCGCAAGGACGAGCACGGGCTGCTGCTCGACCCCGACCCCGACGTCGACGGCGACCTGCTCGGCGCGCGCCTCCCGCGCCGCTCGAACCCGGTCTTTCCGCCGGGACGCGGCTACTACGTCGACCGCGGGCTCGTCGAGCTCGTGCAGGTCGCGAGCGCCGCTCAGGCGCGGACGTAGAACGGCTCGGTCTGCTCGAGCAGGAAGCGTCCGATCCGTCCGGCGTCGACGCCCGGCTGGAGCGGCACCAGTGCGAGGCGTTCGACGCCGGCGGCGCGCGCTGCTTCCGCTGCCGCGTCGACGATCAGGGCGGCGTCCGCGCGCGGGTCGAGCTCGAGCCCGATCACCGGCTCCGGCTGGGCGCCCGCACGCCGGACGAGCAGCCCGCGATACGCGGCGCGGATCTGCGGCCGCGCCGCGGCGAACGCGCGCATCGCCTCGAGCAGCTCGTGCGGCTCTTCCTTCGGCTCGCCGATCAGGAAGCCGGACCCGCCGCGCTCCGGTGCGTCCTTGACCGCAGCGACCTGCTCCGGCGAAAGGATGAGCCCCAGCTCTCCGCGCGGGTTGAGCGCGAGGCGGCAGTCGTCCGGCCAGATCGACGCCAGGGCCCGCCCCTGGAGCCGCAGGTACGGCGTGCCCTCCGGGACGAAGCGCAGGAGCTGCTTCGGCGACGAGAAGACCGGAATGAACCGCTCGCCGCCCTGCTCGAGCAGCGGCAGGGGAATCTCGTCGCCCTCCTGTGCGGACACGAGCCGCTCGCCGTCAGGAGCGGGGCCCGGCGCAGGCAGGTAGACCTCGGCCTCGGCGAGCGCGGCGAGAAACGCGTCGGGCCGCTCCTCCTGGAGCGCCGTCACGAGCGCGTCCTCCAACTCGTTCTCGGGCCGAAAGGTCTGCGGAACGCTCATCCGCTCTCCTGCCAGTACCGCTGCAGCTCGTAGAGGTAGTCGACGGCGCGCCGGCCCTCCTCGCCCCACTCGTAATCGTCGGCGAAGCGGGTGAGGGGGAAGCCGCCGGTCCGCGGCGGCAGCCAGCCCCGGCGCGCTTCGTCGCGTGCATCCACGAGCAGGCCCGCAAGGCGTCCCGCGAGCCTCGCCCGGTCCGCGTTGCCCGCCTGCTCCCAGTGGTTGCGGAGCCGCTCCGCCTCCTCGAGCGCCTCCTCGGCGAGCTCGGCGTAGCGCGCCGTCACGGGATCGTCCGCGTCTCCAGCACCCATCGCTCATCGAAGTCGCGGAACCTGAACTGCTCTGCGCCGCCGGCGTAGCGGAGGCCGTGCGCCGTCTGCTCGGCGGCCTGGCCGTGGAGGAACTCGACCTCCGTTCCGCGCGGCACGCGCGCGACCCGAACGGCGTCGCGCTCGCCCCAGTCGGGCAGCAGCGCAAGCCGGTGGCGAACCTCTTCGATCGTCGCCATCGTGTTCGCGTCCCCCGTCGACGTCCACCACTTCATCGTCGCGCTGGAGCTCGACTCGTCGAAGTACTGCACGAGCACCAAGTCGCGATCGAGCGGGCCCTCGTGCAACCACGCTTTTCCGCCTGCGAAGTTGCGGAGCTGGTCGGCGAAGCCCTGGGTGTAGTCGAGGCGGCCGGCGCGCACCGCTGCCGTCTCGAGGCGGCGTAGATCGTCCGCGTTCTCGACGAGGCGCGCGCCCGGCGTGATCCGTTCGAGCGCCGCGCCGGCGCGCGCGAGCCGCGAGGTCGTCGAGCCTCCTCGCACGGCCGCAGCGGCGCCGCCGCTGAGCACGGTCGCGGCTGCGGCGGGGACGAGGTTGCCGAGCCAGTAGGCGAAGCCGCGCTCTTGGAGGGCGTCGATACCGATCAGCGCCTTGCCGAACTCGAGCGGATGCGTGGCGCCGTACGCGAGGCCCTCGCCGAGCTGCGCCCATTGCCGCGTCCACTCGGAGTTGAGCGGGGTGAGGCGATACAGCATCGCGACCGGCTCGGCGACCGCGTCCCAGGCGCCCTTGAAGAAGTCGGCGATCCCGTGGCCCACGTCCTCGAAGAAGCCGAGTACGCCGCCGTGGTGGGACTCGTCCTGGAGCTTCTTCGCGTAGGCGTTGGCAAGCTCGTCCTGCCACGGCTCGCCGAAACGGAGCAGGAGCCCGCTCGCCATCGCGACCTTGAACTCGTCGAGGAGCGGTCCCTCGAGGTCGTAGCCGGCCATCAGCTTGTCGGCGATCTCGGCCCAGAGCGCGCGGACGCGAAGCTCCTGCGCCGTCTGCTGGAGGATCGGCGGCTCCGCCGCAACAACCGCGGCGAGCGCTCCGAGCTCGGCGCCGATTCCCGCGAGCGAGGCTGGGAGCTCCGGGAGGGGGTGCGCGCGGATGCGCCCCGCGAGCGTGGACTCTCGCTCGGCCGCCCCGAGCAGGAAGGCCGAAGCCCCTCGCAGGCCCTCGGGGTCGACGACGATGGTTCCGGCGGCGCTTGCGCTGCCGGACTCGGGGATCAGCATCAGCGCAGCCCCGCGGCCGAGCGTGCCGCCTCGCGGCGCAGTTCCTCGAGCTTGCGCAGGCGCACCCGCTGCGCCACCTCGACCTCGCTCGCGCCGCGCTCGAGCGCGGCGGCGACGAGCAGCAGGCGTTCAGCGACCTGCGCGCAGTTCTTGCAGGAGAGGCCGACGCGGCTCTCGATGCGGTCGGCGGCCGGGCCGTAGAACTCGAGGGAGTCGACGCGGGCCGCCACGGCCGCCGCCGTCTCGGCCAGGCCGGCCGAGTCCGCGCGGAGCGCGGCCGCGAGCGCACGCATCCCGGCCGGATCGCCCGGTACCGGCGGCAGGTCGATCGAAACCGGACTCATGTCACTTCCGCTGTTCCCCGCGCCCGCGTGGGTCCGAACCTCGCAGCTAGACGCACGTGGTCCGTCCTAGTCGCAGTCCGGCTTCACGCGCTGCCACGCGGCGTCTCGCTCTTCGTGCGTGATGTCTTCGACCTTGGGGTCGTTGTTGAACCAAACGAGGAGCGTGCTCTGTCCTTCCTTGTCCATCTCCTCCCAGCGCAGCATGTGACCGCTTTCGTCGAAGATCCGCGGCGTGCTCCCGTCAGCGCCGCGCGCGCCCTCCAGCGTGCGGCGGATCTTCGCCTTGGGCCCGAGCTTGCCCTGCTCGTAGTACCGGATGACGACGCGTGCCATGACGGCGTTCCGCGCATCCTGGATACACGCGTCGCGCGCTCGCGTCGCCTCCTCATCGCTGCCGCAGGCGCTGAGTGCGAGCAGTGCGAATACGCTCGCCGTGGTGCGTCGGTACATGCTCAGAGGTCGCGGTCGACAAGGCTGAGGCCGAGCTGGGCGCGGTCCCACGCCTCTCCGGCGAGGTCGTCGAGCTTGGGGTCGTTCCCGACCCAATAGAGCAGCCGTGACAGCTCCTCCCGGTTCAGTGGACCGATCTTCATGCCGCCGTCTTCCACGACGATCGCACGCCCGCGCGCAAGCTCGTCGATTTCCCGCGAGTGAACCAGCCCGTTGTGCTGATAGCCGAGTGCGATTGCGGAGTTCATCGTATTCGTAAGCAGCTGCCTGTGGTCGTGATTAGCTTCGAGCACGTCGTTCACGTCCGGCGACGACGCGTTTTCGAGGACGCTGATCGCGAACGAAGACCCCGCGCCCGCGAGTGGATGCGTCGCCGCTGCGCCGGCGACGGAGTTGACGAACGAGAAGAAGAGCTTGTGCCGCTCGTTGTCCTTGTCGAACTCGTCGAAGCTCTGCAGGTCGTGCGCGTTCATCAGGACGCCGTTGAACGCGCCGATCTGTCGTGCCCAGGCGAGCCCGTTGCCGCTTACGCGGTCGGAGTCGTAGGTCGCGTTCGCGTCGATCAGCTCCACCTGGTGTGCCGCCGCAGCGCCGAGCAGGCGGTCGTACGCGGTCTCGTCATCGGACATCGCGCGGAAGAGGTCCTCCAGCTCCCGCGTGCCGAGCAGCAGGCGCCACTCGTGCTCGTCACTGTTGAAGTGGATCCATCCCGCGCGCCCGTCGCCACCGGGATCGCCGCTGATGTCGCCGGCTGCGGAGACGAACAGGTCGTCGACGTGGTGAGCGGCGAGGTCGTCTGCGAGCGCCATCGTCACCGGCTCCCACCCGTGTTCGGCGTTGATCGTCCGGTCGACGAGCGACTGCGTGAGCTGATGTGCAGTGCGGACGTCGCCGTCGGCCGACCAGGCGTGACCGACCGCGGAGCGGTAGACATCGGCGAACAGCTGGCCGTCGTCGTCCCAGTCGGCTGCGTACAGCACCGCGATCGGATCGCGTGTGTCGACGGGATCCCAGCGCGAGGCGATGTGGACCGCTTCCGGCAGCGGCGTCGAGAGGGCGAGTGCCGCGCCTTCCGGATTCCGCAGCAGCGCGTCCAAGACGAGCCGACGCTCGTCGGTCGGGATGCTCGGGCCCTCGTTGTCGCCCATCCCGATCGCCATGTAGCCGGTCAGGTCCGGGCCCATCTGCGCCGCGTCGCGCTGAATGTCGGAGACGACGATCGACTGGAACGCCTCCTTGAGGAAGTTCGCGCCGAACGTGCCCTCGTGCATGAGCTGCGCAACCGCCCAGTGGTCTTCGTCCCAGGCGATGTCGTGCTCGACCTGCTTCGAGACGCGACCGCTCGCCGTTCCGAGCGCGAGGGCCATCGAGAACGCGCCGAGCAGCTCGACGGGGTCGACGTTCAGCCGGTAGCCGTCGTTGAACAACTCGCGTCCGAGCTCCCAATCGACCATCGGATCGTCGGAGCTCCCCATCGACGTCCCCGGCGTCCACTCCATCGCCTGGATCACCCGCGGAATGTCGGCCATGCGCGTGCCGAAGCGATCGACGAAGCCGGCCATGAACGCGCCGTTCGACTCGCCCGTACCCTGGTTCTGCTGGAGGATGGCCGCGAGCTCGATCAGCTTCTTCGGGTCCTTGTAGTTGTCGGCGTACATCGATGCGAGGTACGCGCCTGCCAACTCTGCCTGCCACGGCTCCGCATACCGGACGAGCGTCTGGTCTCGCAGGCCCTCCATGAACTGCTTGAGCTGCGCGCCCGACAACGGGTACCCGGCCGCCAGCTGGTCGGCGATCTCGGCCCAGAACGCCCTCCGCTCGAGCTCCGTCGCGGAGTCCTGAATCGGGTGGATGAGCCGCGACAGCTGCTGGGCCACGCGCTGGATGACGCCGGTCACGTCGCCGGCGATGTCCGCCGGCATCACGGGCCGGGGCTCGCTCTGGAGCCGTCCGGCGAGCGTCTTCAGGTCGACGCCGGCGCCGACGAGCCGCTTCGAGCCGCGGCGAAGATCGGCCGGATTGATGACGATGCGGCCGCCGCCGCCTCCGGCCGCGCGCGGCATCAGGATCCCGCCGCCGTGGCTGCTGCTCGCTCGCGCAGGAGCCGTTCGCGTTCCCGGATCGCGGCCTCTACGCGCTCGGCGGCTGCGTCCACCCGCGACGCGAGCGCCTGCAGCTCGTGCGCCGCGCCCTCACACGACGATCCGAACGACTGCATCCGCGCCGAGAACTGCTCCGCGGCCAGGCCTTCGAAGGTCATGCCTTTGACGATGCCGGAGAGGTCCGCCCCGAAGCTGCCCACCTGTCCCGCAGTGCTTCGCAGGTAGCCCGCGTAGGCGCGCATGCCCGCGGGATCGCCGACTATCGCCGGGAGGTCGAGCATCCGCAGCCTCCGCGCGGAGCGGGTTAGCTGCCGGCCTGGATCAGCGCTTCGTGGCGGCGGTGGACCTCTTGCGAGGCCTGCTGGAGCGCAGCTTCGAGCCGGCGGAGCGTCGGCGCGAACTCGCTCTCCCAGGATGCGCGGAAGCGGTCCGCCGCAGGACCCTTCCACCAGGTGCTCTGCACCTGACCGCCGATGCTCGAGACGAGCTGCGCGACGGTCTGGCTCTCACGTGTGAAGCTCTGACCGAGTTGTTGGAGCTGGCCCATTTCTGCGCCGATCGTCGACACACGGCCTCCTTTCCTCGTGGTGGGCGTTCGAGGTTTCCTCGTTCGCATGATCCCCGCAGAAAGCGGGAACCGAAACGCGAACCCCGGATCTTTACCGGATGCTGACCGAGAACCCCCGCACCCTGGCGGCCCTGGCGGGCGCTGTGGGCCTCGTCCTTTTCTTCCTGGGCTTTGCGGCCGGCTGGCTGACCGACGACTCGAGCGGCGCGCTCGCCCAGGCCGTCCCGCTGGCCGCGGCACCCGGCGCCGTCGAGGTGACGCGGCCGGGCGCCGCCGAGCCGCTCCCCGACCTGCGGAGGTCGCCGCGCAAGGCCCGCGCGACGACCACGACGACCCCGACGAAGGCTGCGCCGGCGCCGCAGGCCCGGCCGCCGGCGCGCAAGCCGGCCGCGAAGCCGGTGACGATCGTTGGCACGGGCTAGCCTCCTCGCCTGCTGCGCGCTCGCCGCGCTCGTCGCTCCAGCTCCCGCCGTCGCGGCGTGCGCCGGCTGGGCTCATCCGGGCGGCAACGATCGCGCGGAGGGGACGCCGCGCGCACCGGTCAAGACGATCACCGAGCTGATGTCCCGACTCACGCCTGGACAGACCGGGTGCCTCGCGGGCGCGCAGACGTTCACCGAGGGAGCGCGGATCGTCAAGAGCGGTTCTCCGGGGCGTCCCGTTCGGCTGCTCGGAAACGGCTCGATCCTGCGCGGCGGGATCGCGATTCGCGCGAGCGACGTCGTCGTCAGCGGGTTGCGCATCCGCGGCCTGGGCGAACGCCGGCGCGGAGTCGTCGTCATCGAGGGCGAGCGGGTCGCCGTGCTTCGCAACGACATCACCGCCACGGACATCGTCAAGTGGACGCCGTGCATCCTCCTGGACGGCGCGGCGGGTACGACGATCGACGGGAACACGATCCACGAGTGCACGAAGGCGACGTCGCGAAGCGTTGTCGCGCAAGGGATCTACGTCGTCAACTCGACGGGCACGACGATCGCGAACAACGTCGTCGCGCGCACGTCCGGCGAAGGCATCGCGCTCTCGGGCGCCCGGCGCGTGGCGGTCGTGCGCAACCACGTATACGGCAACACGAACGGGGTGTACCTCGGGCCCGGCACCACGCAGGCGATGGTCGTGAACAACGTGATCGCCTACTCCGGGCGGAGCAACGTGCACGGCGACGGGGGGAGCGCGAACCTCGTGACCTCGAATTGCCTCTGGAAAGGGTTCGGCGGCAACGTCGCCGGCGGCGGCTTCGCCGCGACCGGAAACCTCGTGCGGAGCCCGCGGTACGTCAACCGATACCGCAGCCTCGCGCTGCGGCCCGGTCCATGCAAGGGCCGCGCGCCGCGCTCGAAGCGCAGTGCGGAGAGCGTGGGCACGGAGCTTCCCGTGATGCCGGACTTCCGGATCCACTACCGGCTGCTCGGCTTCCCGAGCCGTGTGCAGGTGGTGTCGCTCTCGTTCACCCGGCTCGTCCCGGGCGCGCGGGTCGCGGTGCGCTGCGCCCGCGGCTGCTCGGCCCGGGAGGCACAGATCGTGGAAGGCTCGGGACGGGCGGCGAACGGCTCGCTCCGGGGACGCTGGCTCGCGCGCGGGACGGTGCTGGAGGTGCGCTCCACCGCGGAGGGCTGGCTCGGGGCGTTCGCGCGGGTGACCGTCGTGGGGGCGCCGCGCGGGGTGCGCATCACGCATGCCTGTCTCGGCCCCGGCCGGTTGCGCCCTGTCGACTGCGCGCGGTACACGCGCCGCTAGATTCGATGGCCGTGCTGCAGACCGGCGCCACCATCGCGGGCTACCGCATCGAGGGGGTTCTCGGCGGCGGCGGCATGGGCGTCGTCTACGAAGCCACGCAGCTGTCGCTTGACCGCACCGTCGCCCTCAAGGTGCTCGCGCCGCACCTCGGCGCCGACCCGGCCTTCCGCGAGCGGTTCCGGCGGGAGGCGATGCTGCAGGCGGCACTCGACCACCCGCACATCGTCACCGTGCACGAGGCGGGGGAGAGCGACGACGGCCTCTTCATCGCGACGCGTCTCGTGCGCGGGCGCAACCTGAAGCAATTGATCGAAGGCGGCCTCGGGCCTGCACGCGCGCTGACGATCCTCGATCAGGTCGCTTCCGCACTGGACGCCGCGCACGCCGCGGGGCTCGTGCACCGCGATGTGAAGCCACAGAACGTGCTCGTCGACGACCGCGACTACGCGTACCTCGCCGACTTCGGCCTGATCAAGGACGCGCGCGAGCCGGGGTTGACCCAGACCGGCGAGTACGTCGGCACGCTCGACTACGTGTCGCCGGAGCAGATCCGCGGCGAGCCGATGACCTCGGCGAGCGATCTGTACGCGTTCGCCGCGGTGCTCTACGAGTGTCTGTCGGGCGAGGTGCCGTTCCCGCGCGACAGCGAGGCCGCGCTCCTGTATGCGCATCTCTCGGAGCAGCCGCCGCTGCTCACGGAGCACCGTGCAGAGCTGCCGCCGGCGCTCGACGCGGTCGTCGAACGGGGTCTCGCGAAGGATCCGGGCGACCGGTTCGGGAGTGCGGCCGAGCTCGTCGACGCCGCGCGGCGCGGGGTCGCACGCGCGGACGAGGACTTCGCTCCGGCGCCCGTCGCGAGCGACGGAGCGCGCCGCCGCTCGGGCGAGACGATCGTCGATCCTGGCGTGCTCCGCCGCGCGCCCGTGGTGGCGGTCGAGGAGGAGCGCCGCGTCTCGCGCGAGCTAATCGCCGGCGTGGTCGTGGGTGCGCTGGCGCTCGTGCTCGGCGGCTTCCTGCTCGGACGCCTTGCGCACGGCGAGCCGGGTGCGGGGCCGACGGGCGTCGCGGTCGCGGGACCGATCGCGCTCAGCTTCCCGACGGACGAGTGGCGGGCCGCGGCGCGCCCGGCCGAGATCGCGGGGCTCGCGCTGACGGGTCCCGTCGGCCTGACGTCGCTCGGGAAAGGGAAGCCGGGGTCGCTGGTCGCCGGCGTCGGCCGCAGGGCGCGGGGCGCCCGCTTGCTGCCGCCCGCGTTCGTGGAGCTGCTCCAGCGGACGCCCCACCGCGAGGCTGTCCGGTTGGGCTCGCTCGCCGGCTTTCGCTATCGGGACCTTCGCCACCGGCGTCTGACGGGCTCGTTGACCGTCTACGCGGTCCCGACGACGGCGGGCGTGGCGACGATCGCCTGCCTCGCGCCGCGTCCCGACGCGCCCGCGCTCGAGCGCTGCGAGTCGGTCGCGACGACGCTCGCGCTCCGCGGCGCCGACCCGCTGCCGCTCGGCCCGAACCAGCGCTATGCGGCCGCCGTGAACACCGCGCTGACGAGCCTCGAGACGCAGCGGAGCGAAGGGCGACGCTCACTCAGTGAGGCGCGTGCGCCCGCCGCGCAGGCGCGCGCCGCCGACGAGCTCGCGGCGGCGTACCGGGCCGCTGCCGCTGGACTCGGTCGCGCCGCCCCGGGGCCGATCGAGGAGCCGTACCACCGCTCGATCGTCGCGGCCGTCGGCCGCGCGGCGGAGGGCTACGCGGCGCTCGCCGAAGCGGCGCGCGCGCACCGGCGTCTCGACTACGACCGTGCCGCTGCGCAGGTCGCGCGCGCGGAGGACGCGCTCGACCGCGCGGTGCGCGCACTGGAGCGGATCGGCTACAAGGTCTCGTAGTTGCGCTTCGAGCACGTCCTTGTCGTGGGCGCAGGGCAGATGGGCGGCGGGATCGCACAGGTCGTCGCCGCCTCCGGCCGCAACGTCTCGCTGTACGACGCGCAGCCCGGTGCGACCGACCGCGCGCTCGACACGATGCGCAAGAGCCTGAGAAAGCTCGCCGAGAAGGGCGGCGCGGTCCCGGACGAGGTGCTCGCGCGCGTGACCCCCGTCGGCGACCTCGTGCCCGCAGACCTGATGATCGAGGCCGTGGTCGAGGACGCGGAGGTCAAGCACGACGTGTTCCGTCGCGCGGACGCCACGCTGCCGGCGGAGGCGGTGCTCGCCTCGAACACGTCGTCGATCCCGATCTCGTCGCTCGCAGCCGCGACGCGGCGGCCCGACAAGGTGATCGGGATGCACTTCTTCAACCCCGTCCCGGTGCTGAAGCTGGTCGAGGTCGTGCGCGGGCACGACACGTCCGACGAGACAACGCGCGAGATCGTCGCGCTCGCCGAAGAGCTCGGGAAGACGCCCGCGCAGGCGAACGACTTCCCGGGCTTCGTCTCGAACCGGATCCTGATGCCCTTCATCAACGAGGCCGTCTGGGCCCTGCACGACGGCGTGGCGGAGCCCGAGGCGATCGACACGATCGCCCGCCTCGGCTTCGCCCACCCGCTGGGCCCGCTGGCCCTCGCAGACCTGATCGGCCTGGATACCTGCGTTGCGATCATGGAGGTTCTCCACGAGGGTCTCGGGGACGACAAGTACGCGCCCTGCCCCCTTTTGAGGGAGGCCGTGGCGGAAGGCCGTCTGGGCCGGAAAACCGGTCGCGGGTTCTACGAGTACTAGGACTCAAGTCAAGCGCCCCTTCTGCCGATAAGGCCCTGGGACTTCCGAAGGAGGGCTTGGGTGCGGGTGCTCTTGGTGGACGACGACGCGGGACTCCGGGCTTTGCTGCGGACCACGTTCGACGTCTTCGACATTGACGTCGTGGAGGCGGGAAGCGCGGAAGAGGCGCGCCCGCTGATCACGGCCGAGCGCCCCGACGTGATCGTCCTGGACGTCCTGATGCCCGGAATCGATGGGATCGAGTTCTGCCGCGAGCTGAAGGCGAACCGCGAGACGCGCGACATCGGGATCGTGCTCCTGTCCGGCTCGGAAGGCGGGAGCCGCATCGCCGCCGACGCCGCGGGCGCCGACGCGTACGTCCCGAAGCCCTTCAGCCCGCTCGAGCTGCTCGCCGTGGTCGAGCGCCTCGCCGGCGGGCTCTACGGCGTTCCGTTCCGCGCGACGCGCAAGCACGGCACCGAGGAGGAGCAGCTGATCCTCTACGCGCGCGACCTGCGCCACCTGCTCCAGATCGAGCGGGCCCAGCGCTCGCTCGTTCAGCAGGCGTACCGCGAGACGGTGCTCGCGCTCGCGAGCGCGCTCGAGTCGAAGGACACCGGCACGCGTGCGCATTCGCAGCGCGTGCAGCGCTACGCGATCGAGCTCGCGCGCTGCATGGACACGGAGCTCGCCGAGGACCCGTCCGCAGAGTACGGCTTCCTGCTGCACGACGTGGGCAAGATCGGGATCCCGGACTCGATCCTCCAGAAGCCCGGGCCGCTCGACGAGTCGGAGCGGGCGCTGATGCAGACGCACACGATCCTCGGCGAGCAGATGCTCGGCGCCGTCGCGTTCCTGCAGGGCGAGGGCGTCCGCATTGTGCGCTCGCACCACGAGCGCTGGGACGGCGCCGGCTACCCGGACGGGCTCGCCGGCGAAGAGATTCCCATGGGCGCCCGCATCTTCGCCGTGGCCGACACGCTCGATGCGATGACGAGCGACCGGCCGTACCGGCCCGCGCTTCCGTGGAGCGAGGCGCGCAACGAGGTGCTCGAGCAGGTCGGCCGCCAGTTCGATCCGAACGTCGTCGACGCATTCCGTGCGTGTGAGAGTGCGCTCCGCGCCGTGCACCTCGACTTCGCCGCGGTCTAGGTCCTAGGTCAGGCCGACTCCTCGTCGGGCTCGAGCACCGGGTCGACCTGGTGCCAGAGCACGATCTTGCCGCGCTGCACGCGGAAGACCGCCTGCGCCCGTTCGCCGGGACCGTCGCAGCGCGTGGTTTCGCGGTCCCCGAGCAGGAAGGTGGCACGCACGATGTCGCCCCGCACTTCCAGCACGAGGATGCGGCCCGAGCAGGGGAGCCCGGCGTTCCAGTTGCGCGCCTCGCGGAACGTGCGCAGGCGGCGCACGTTCGTCCCTTGGATCACGCGTGCGTCCTCGGCGAACAGCCGCGCGGCGGCGGCGTTGTCCTCCGAGTTGACCGCCTCCGACCACGCGCGGACGACGCTCTCGGGGGACGGGTCACCGGACCCACAGCCGGCGAGAGCGAGAACGGCCAGCGCGGTCAGGCGGCGCACCTGGCCGCGACTATAGTCCGGCCGTGCACTTCGAGCTGAGCGACGACCAGCGCGAGGTCCAGGCACTCACGCGCGACTTCGCGAAAGCCGAGATCGAGCCGCACGCGGCGGAGTGGGATCGCGAGCACCGCTTCCCGCGCGAGCTGTACGTGAAGCTCGCCGAGCTCGGGCTGATGGGTGCGTGCGTTCCGGAGGAATACGGCGGTGCGGGCGCCGACTTCCTCTCCTACGTGCTGGTGCTCGAGGAGCTCTCGCGTGCCGACGCCGGGGTGGGTGTGACCGTAGCGGTACACACGAGTGCGGTGACGCTGCCGATCCTCACGTTCGGGACCGACGAGCAGAAGGCGCGCTTCGTGCCCCCGCTGGCGCGCGGGGAGCATCTCGGCGCCTTTGCGTTGACCGAGGCCGAGGCAGGCTCCGATGCGGGCGCTCTGCGAACGCGCGCGGAAGTGGACGGCGAGGGTTGGCGGATCACGGGTGCGAAGCAGTGGATCACCAACGGGCGGTATGCAGGGACGTTCCTCCTGTTCGCGCGCACCGACCCGGAGTCGGCGAGCGCGCGTGGGATCTCCGCGTTCGTGTTGGACGGCGAGCACGTGCGCGTGACGCGCGATGAGGAGAAGCTCGGGCTGAACTCGTCCGTGACGAGCGACATCGTCGTCGAGGGGGCGCTCGTCGGGCGCGACCGGCTGCTCGGCGACGATGGGCATGGCTTTCGCGTCGCGATGCAGACGCTCGACGGCGGGCGCATCGGCATCGCCGCGCAGGCGGTCGGAATCGCGCAGGCCGCGTTCGAGGTCGCGCGCGCGTACGCGAAGGAGCGGCGCACGTTCGGCAGGGCGCTCGCCGAACACCAGGCGATCCAGTTCAAGCTGGCGGACATGGCGACGGAGATCGATGCCGCACGTTTGCTGGTCTACCGCGCAGCGTGGCTGAAGCAGCAGGGCCGCCCGCACACCGAAGAGGGCGCGAAGGCGAAGCTGTTCGCGTCGGAGATGGCCCGCCGACAGACGGGAGAGGCGATCCAGATCCTCGGCGGCTACGGATACACGAAGGAGTTCCCCGTCGAGCGCTACTACCGCGACGCGAAGGTCACGGAGATCTACGAGGGCACGAGCGAGATCCAGCGCATGGTCATCGCCCGCGCGATCCTCGGCCTGAGGCGCCAGGCCCGCACGCTCGCCCAGGGCTGACGCTTCGGGGCCGGTCGTGTCCCGACCGGCCAGGTCCGGGGTCAGACCCTGGACGTGGGCCCTCGGTACGTGTCCGGGCCTCCACCGTTCGCCGCTGTGCTCGCGCTTCGCCGATTCGGACCTGGTCCGCCAAGCCACGTCTGGGGTCTGACCCTAGACATGGGCCTTCGGGACGTTGTCCGGGTCTGCGGCGGGCGCGCCTACTCCGGGCGCCACTCGTCCCGGACGCCTCGCGCACGGCTCGGGCACGACGTCGTTCCAGCGGCCTAAGCTAGGCTCGTGCGCTCACGCCGTATCGACGAGCCCGTCCGGCTCACGAGGATCTACACGCGCGGCGGCGACAAGGGGCAGACGAGCCTCGGCGACGGCAGCCGCGTGCCGAAGACGGACGCGCGCATCCACGCCGGCGGGGAGGTCGACGAGCTGAACTCGGCGCTCGGCTGGGCGCTCGTCGAGGCCGACGGGCAAATCGCCGAAACGCTGGCGCGCGTCGAGAACGAGCTCTTCGACCTCGGCGCCGACCTGACCCTCCCGCCCGGCAAGGAGGGCCTGCGCGTCACGCAGGCGCAGGTCGACCGGCTCGAGGCCGACTGTGACGCGTACAACGAGCAGCTCGAGCCGCTGAAGAGCTTCGTGCTCCCGGGCGGCACCGAACTGGCAGCCCGGCTCTTCGTCGCGCGCGCCGTTTGCCGACGAGCCGAACGCGCAGCGCTCGACGCGCCGGTCAACCCGCTCCCGCGCGTCTACCTGAACCGCCTTTCCGACCTGCTCTTCATCCTCGCGCGGGCGGCGAACGCCGCCGCGGACCGCGACGAGCCGCTCTGGAAGCCTGGGAATACGCGCTAGCCGCGGCGGGCGCGTTCCTCGCGGGCTACCTCGGGGCGGCCGTCGGACTCGTGCTCGGGACCCTGCGCCTGCCGCTCTTCCTCGTCCTCGCCGGCTCCCCTGCCTCCGCCGCGGGGACGAACATCGCGATCAGCACGGCCGCCGCCGCGGCCGGCGGCTGGCGCCATGCTCGCGAGGGCCGCGTCGACTGGCGGATCGTCGCGTGGATGGCTCCGCCGTCGATTGCCGGCGCGATCGTCGGCGCGCTGCTCAGCGACCGCGTCCCGGAGCGGGCGCTCTACGCGCTCGTCGCCGTCGTGCTCGCGTGGAACGGCCTCGACCTGATCGCCCGGCCCGTGCGCGCCCGCCCGCGGGAGCGCCCGCGCCTTGCGCCCGCGGTCGTGCTCGGCTTCCTGATCGGCGTGATCGGCGGGGCGATCGGCGTCATCCTGGGCACGCTCCGCATGCCGGCGCTGCTCGGTGCGGTCGGCCTCCGCGCGCAGACCGCAGTCGGCACGAACCTCGTCGTCGGCTTCTTCCTCGGTCTCGCCGGTTTCGCCGCGCACGCAGCGCAGCTCGAGGTCGAGTGGGGCCTGCTGGCCGCGGGGCTTGCGGGCGGGATCCCGGGTGCCTGGCTCGGCGCCCACGCGACCGGCCGCTTAAGCGAGGAAACCCTACGGCGGGCGATCGGCGCCGCGCTGCTCGCGGTCGCGGTCGCCTTCGCTCTCGAGGCAGCGCTCTAGCGGCGCTTCGCGAGCCGCTCGATCAGCTTCGCGAGATCCTTCGGCGGCGTCGTGCTTGGGACGGCGACCGTCGCCCCCGCGCGGATCGACTGCGCGAGCCGCCGCGGGTCGTTCGTCAGCGCGATGATCGCAACGCTCGGGAAGACCGTCCGCAGGTCGCGCACGAGATCCACGCCGTAGCGGTCGACGTCGATAACGAGGACCTTCACGTTCCGGCTCGAGTCGCCCGCCACGTCCCACGTGTCGTCGCCGACGGCCGCGACGACGCGCATCCCCTCGTCTTCGAGGCCGAGGGCAATGTCACGCCGGATGTGCGAGTTCCCGGCGAGGACGATCTCGACCGGCCGCTTGTCCGGCGTGACGACCTTGCCCGGGTTCCTGCCGACGATCTCGACCACCATCGTGCGCCTGACGGTCTCGCTGCCGGACTGGATGGTGAGGACGAGGCGGTACTTGCCCGGCCGGCGCACCTGGGGCGGCATCGTCAGCTTGATCACCTGCGAGCCCGCCTTGACCTTGAAGCGCCAGTGGTAGACGCGCTCGCCCTTGGGGCTGAGCAGCGTCGCGGTGACCTGCGAGGGCCGCGTCGTCTGGACGCGAAGCGCGATGAACTTCCGCTGCGACCAGGAGAACTTCTTCGTCCCGACGACGTTGAAGACGAGCTTCGTCTGCGGCGACACCGCCTCGCCGAGCTCGAGGTCGATCTTCGAGCCGAGCGGCGACATCACCGCGCGTTGCGGCTTGACCACGACACTGCCCACGCCGCGGATCGCGCCGACCTCGAAGCCGCGGTTCGCCAGGATCGCGCTCGCCTCCTCGGCGCTCTTGCCGACGAGGTTGGACGAGGAGCGCAGCTTCACGCTCTCCGTGCTGGCGTGGCCCTCGCCGTCGACCGCGGCGATCGAGAAGAAGCGCATGTCGGCCGGATCGAACGGCCCGAGGTTGACCTCCTCCTCGCCTGGCGCGAGGCTGCGCGTCGCGATTCCGTCGACGAAGAGGACGGTCGCGAGAGCCGCGCCGTCGGCGTCCTTCGCGGCATCCCAGCGCAGGGTCAGCGTCCCGTCGCTCTCGACCACGCCGTGGAAGTTCGCCGGCGCCGGCACGGGCGCGAGGTCGAGCGCGCCGGGCAACTCGCCCGAGGCGTCGGGCGCCGGGGCAGGCACTCCGATCACGAACGAGATCGAGAACGCGCTCGTCTTCCCGGCCGCGTCGCGGACGGTGCCCGTGAGCGTATGGGAGCCGTTGACGAGCGCGCCCGTGTTGAACGTCGCGGTCTTGCCGGAGACGACCGGCGCGACGGCGGGCGCGCCGTCGAACTCGACGCCGGTCAGCGCCGCGATGTCCTCGCTCGAGGTGATCGTGACGCTGTTCGCGCTCGCGACGATCGAGCCGTTGGCCGGCACCGACAAGACGATGATCGGCACGAAGTTGTCAACCCGGATGCCGGCGCGAACGCTCTGGGCCGTGTTGCCGAGCGCGTCGCTGACGATCGCGCGCAGGTCGTAGACGCCGTCGCCGAGGTTGGTCGTGTTGAAGTTGGCCGTGTAGGGCGCCGAGCCGTCGGTCGAGATCGCCGACCAGCTCGCGCTACCGGCGGGGCTGTACCCGAAGGTGACGGAGGTCGCGTCGCCCGTCGTGGCCGCGCTCAAGCTCACGGTGCCGGAGAGCGGCGAGCCCGGGTCGCCGAGCGTGACGCCCGGAGGCGTTGCATCGACGTCGATCGTGATCGGATTCGTCGTGAACGTGTTGCCCGCGACGTCGGCCACGACGAGTCGCAACTCGTACGTGCCGGTGGCGCCTGCGTTCCAGCTCGCCGCGTACGGCGCGCTCGAGTCCGACGCCACTCCCGAGAAGGAGCCGCCTGCGGGCCGCGCCTCCCAAGTGACGGAGCCGACGCCGGAGCCGCTGTCCGAGGCGGTCGCCTCGAGCGCGACGTTGCCGCCGACGTTCGCGCCGTCGTTCGGGCGCGTCAGCAGCCCGGTCGGGTTCGTGTTGTCGACCAGCGTCGTGACCGTGTTCGAGATGCTCGAGTTCGCGCCGGCGTCGACGGCGATCGCGCGCAGCTCGTACGAGCCGTTGAGGCCGGTCGTGTCGAAGTCCGCCGACCACGGAGCGCCGGTGTCGACGCCGACGTTCGACCAGCCGCCGCCACCGGTGCGGCGCTCGAAGGTGACCTGCGTGACGTCGCTGTCGGCCGACGCGCCGAGCGTCACGGTGCCGCGGATCGTCGAGCCCGGGCTGGAGAGCGAGATCGCCGGTGCGAAGTTGTCCACGGAGACGCCGACCGTCCCGGTGCTCGTCGAGTTGCCCGCCATGTCCGTGATCACCGCGGAGATCCCGGCCGAGCCGTCGGGGCCGGACGCGGAGTTCCAGGAGCGCTGGAAGGGCGGGGCCGACGAGGTGCCGATCGAGCTGCCGCGGACGAAGAACTCGACCGAGGCGATCGGGTTTGCGTCCGACGCGGTGACGCCGATGTTCACGGTGCCGGACACCGTCGAGCCGGCGAGCGGCGAGCCGATGGAGCCCGTCGGAGCCGTGTTGTCGACGATCTTCGACGGCATGTCGACGGTCGTCTCCCGGCCGGTCTCGTCGCGGACGATGAAGCGCAGATCCCACGAACCGTCGTCGGCAGGCGTCGTTACCCAGCCTGCGGTGTACGGGCCGGGGCCGGTGTTGTCGAGGCCGATCTGCGTCCACGTGTTGGCCCCGGCGGGCGACCGCTGGAACTCGACCTCGGTCACCTGCGCGCCGCCGGTGCCGGCGTCGGGGTTCGCGCTCAGCGTGACCGTGCCGCGCAGGTAGTTGCCCGGATCGTTCGCGCCCGGGTCGGGCGGCGTCGTGTCGATCATCACCGTCGCGGTCTTCGGAGACTCGATGTTGCCGACGACGTCGGTCGAGAAGTACGAGATCGTGTGGATGCCGTCGCTCGAGATCGAGACGCTGGAGCCGCTCGCGTAGCCGCCGCCGTCGACCGAGTACTGCGTGTTGGCGACGCCCGAGCCCGAGTCGCTCGCGCTCAGGGTCACGGTCACGCCGCTCGCCTGCCAGCCGGCCGGGGCGTTGTCGCTCGTGCTCGGCTTCGTGTTGTCGACGCGGCGGCCCGTGACCGGCGCCGAGATCGTCTGGTTGCCGGCGAGGTCCGTGACCACGACGTGCAGGTCGTAGAGCCCGTCAGGAACCGAGGTCGTCGCCCACGTCTGTGAGATCGACGTCCACGTGCTGCCGATCAGCGCCTCGTAGACCACCATCGAGACGCCCGAGCCGCCGGCGTCGTCGGAGACCGAGCCCAGGTTGACGGCGCCGCGCAGGTTCGCGCCCGGATCGTTCATCGACGCGGTCGGCGGCGTATTGTCGATGCGACGGCCGACGACCGGGGTGCCTTCCTTGAGGTTGCCGGCGACGTCGGTCGCGACCGTGCGGAAGTCGTAGATGCCGTCGGCGAAGCTGCCGGTGTCGAACGACACCTCGTACGGGAATCCCGTCGCCGAGCCGACGGTCGTCCACGAGCCTACGCCCGTGGGGCTGATCTGGAAGTCGACCCGCTGGACGCCCGAGCCGGTGTCGCTCGCGGAGCCGCGCAGTGTGATCGTCGAGCGCACGTTTGCGCCCGGATCGTCGATCGCGGTCTCGGGCGGCGTGTTGTCCACGCGCCGGTCCTCGACCGGCGCCGACTCGGTCACGTTGCCGGCGACGTCCGTGACGACGACGCGCACGTCGTAGAGGTCGTCGTTGACGAGCGTCGTGTCCCACGGCGAGATCGTGCCGACCCAGGTGTCTGCGTTCGCGACCGAGTACTGGTACTCGACGGTCGCGATGCCGCTCCCGCCCGTGTCTGCCTGGGAGGAGCTGAGCGTGATCGCGCCGCGGAGCGTCGGGCCGGGATCATTCATCGTCGCCGTCGGCGGGGTCGCGTCGAGCAGCCACGTCCAGGACGCAGGCGAGCCGTCGACGTTGCCCGCGGCGTCGATTGCGCGTACCTCGAACGTGTGGTTGCCGTCGGCGAGCGCCGCAGCCGTGTATGGCGACGAGCAGCCGGCCCACGAGCCGCCGTCGACTCGGCACTCGAAGCTGCCGGGCTCCGTCGAGCTGAACGTGAACTGCGGCGTGGCGACATTCGACGGGTTGCCGGGGTACGTGATCAGGTTCGTGTCGGGGACGGCGCGGTCGATCGTGACGGTCACGATCGCGCTGGCCGAATGGCCCACGTTGTCGCGCGCGACGACCTTCAGCGAGTGCGGCCCGTCGGCACCCGGGAGCGGCCAGCTGCCCTGGTACGGCGCCGCGTTGTCGATGCCGAGCGAGGACGAGCTGGTGCAGCTCGCGCCGCCCGCGGTGCAGTAGTAGAACTCGACTTCCTTGACGCCGCTGCCCGGGTCGGTCGCGCTCGCGGCAAGCGCGTAGGGGTCGGCGGCGGTCGAGTTGACCGAGCCGCCGTCGAGCGGCGCCGTGAAGGCGACGACCGGAGCCGTGTTGTCCACGCGCGTCGTCTTGGCCGGCGACTGCGCCGTGTTGCCCGCGCGGTCGGTCACGACGACGCGCACCTCGTACTGGCCGTCGGCGAGCGGGATGGTGTTCCACGCCGCGGGCGTACTCTGGAACGAGCCGCCCGGCAGCGAGCGGTACTCGAACTGCTTCGAGGCGATGCCCGACGAGGCGTCGGTCGACGAGTCGGTCAGGGTGACCGTTCCGCTCACGTTCGCGCCGGGGTCGTCGATGACCGCGTTCGGCGCCGTGTTGTCGACCCAGATGTTGGAGACCGGCGTCGACTGCGTCGAGTTCCCCGCGTTGTCGGTCGCGACGACGCGGAAGTCGTAGAGCCCGTCGTCGGCAGCGGTCGTGGTCCAGCTCGCGGGAACCGGTGACCACGAGCCTGCGCCCGCGCCGGACTTCTGGAAGGCGGTCGACGCGATTCCGGTGCCGCCGGTGTCCGTCGCCGACGCCGTCAGGCTGACAACGCCGCTGTGGTACGCCCCAGGGTTGTCCATGTTCGCGACCGGCGGCACGGTGTCGACGACCCACGTGCGGGCGGCGGGCGTCGCGTCCGTGTTGTTGCCGACGTCGGTCGCGCGCACCTCGAAGGTGTGGGAGCCCTGGGCGAGCCCGGTGTAGTTCTTCGGGTTCGAGCAGGAGGCCCACGAGCCGGAGTCGAGATGGCACTCGAACGTCGAGCCGGGCTGATCCGCAGAGAACGTAAAGTCGGCGTTCGTCGAGTTGATCGGGTTCGCCGGCGCGGAGTCGATCGTCGTCTCGGGCGCGACCGTGTCGACGGTGAAGTTCCGCGCAATCGGCGCCTGCAGGTTGCCGGCGTTGTCACGCGCGCGCGCACGAACTGCGTAGTCGCCGTCGGCGGGGAAGCTCGACGCCGCAAAGGCGAGCGACCAGGAGGTCGTGCCGGCTGCGGCATTCCAGACCTCGGTCGTGCTCGAGAACGCGGAGCCGTTCCAGTACTGGTTGTCCGCGACCCGGCGGATCGAGAGCTCGACGCGGTCGAGGCCCGCCAGGCCGGAGTCGGACGCAGTGCCCGCGAAGTTCTGCCAGCCGGTCGCGTTGTAGAAGCCCCCCGCAGCCGGGAACGTAAACGCCGAGGTCGGGTCGCTCCTGTCGATGCGCCATGTCTGCGAAGCCGGAGTGGCGTCGGTGTTTCCCGCGCCGTCGGTCGCGCGGACGTCGAACGTGTGCGAGCCCTCGGCGAGGCCGGTGTAGCCCTTCGGGCTCGAGCACGACGCCCACGAGCCGCTGTCGAGGCGGCACTCGTAGGTCGCGCCGGACTCGCTCGCGGAGAACGCGAACGTCGGATCCTGGCTCGAGGTCGGGTCGGCCGGGCCGGAGTCGATCGTCGTGTTGGGCGCGCCGGTGTCGATCGTGAACGTACGGCTCGCGTCTGCCTCGACGTTGCCTGCGTTGTCGCGCGCCCGCACGCGCACGGTATACGCGCCGTCGCTCGGGAAGCTCGAAGCGGCGAGATCGAGGCGCCACGAGCTCGTGCCGGTCGCGGCGTTCCAGACCTCGGTCGCGCTCGAGAAGCCCGAGCCGTTCCAGTAGTTGCCGGTGCCATCGCGCCGGACTGAGACCTCGACGCGATCAAGGCCGGCGCCCGCGTCCGACGCGCTGCCGCAGATCCCGCTCGGCGAGCAGCCCGCGTTCCAGCTGCCGGTGTTGTACGACGCGGTGTTGGCGGGGAACGACGTAATCGAGCTGGGCGCGGTCGAGTCCTCGACGTAGGCGACGCCGGTGGAGCAGGACGAGACGTTGCCGGCGGCGTCGGTGGCGGTGGCCTTGAAGGTGCTTGAGGAGTCATCGCCGACGGCCACGGTCACGCCGGTCGAGGCGAAGGTCCCCGCCGCTCCGGTCGCCGCGGCTGCGCCGGAGCAGTCGCTGGAGGTGTAAAGCTTGACTGTCGAGCCCGCCTCGGCGGAGCCCGAGACTTTGGGCGAGTTGTCGTTCGCGGGCGAGGCTGGGGTGCTGGAGAGACCGCTCGGCGTGGCGGGCGCGGCCGAGTCCTCGACGTAGGTGAAGCCGGTCGAGCAGCCGGAGACATTGCCGGCGGCGTCGGTCGCAGTCGCCTTGAGGGTCGTCGAGGAGTTGTCAGCGACGCTAACCGTGATGCCGGCACCATTGAACGTGGCGGCGAGGCCACTCGCGACCGGCGCGCCCGAGCAGTCGGAGGACGTGTAGAGCTTGACCGTCGAGCCGGCCTCGGCGGTGCCCGTCAGCTTCGGCGTGTTGTCGTTGGCGGGGGAGGCCGGGGTCGACCCGAGACCCGACGGGGCCGCCGGTGCCGAGGAGTCCTCGACGTACGTGACGCCAGTCGAGCAACCGGACGCGTTGCCGGCGGCGTCGGTCGCGGTGGCCTTGAAGGCCGTGGTCGAGTCGTCGGCGACCGAGACCGAGAGACCGGCGCCGCCGAACGCTGCCGAGCCACCGGTGGCGACCGGCACGCCCGAGCAGTCGGACGAGGTGTAGAGCTTGACCGTCGCCCCCGCCTCGGCCGTGCCCATGACGGACGGGCTGTTGTCGTTTGCCGGCGACGCAGGCGTCGTGCTGAGCGCGCTCGGGGCTGCGGGTGCGGTCGAGTCCTCGACATATGCGATGCCCGTGGAGCAGCCGGACACGTTGCCCGCGGCGTCGGTGGCAGTCGCCTTGTAGGTCGTCGAGCTGTCGTCGGGGACCGAGACCGCGAGGCCGGTCGAGGTGAACGAGCCTGCCGTTCCGGTCGCGGCGGCCGCGCCGGAGCAGTCGCTTGACGTGTAGAGCTTCACCGTCGAGCCCGCCTCTGCAGAGCCCGAGACCTTGGGCGAGTTGTCGTTCGCCGGCGAGACTGGCGTGCTGGAGAGTGCGCTCGGGGCTCCCGGCGCGGTCGAGTCCTCGACGTAGATGAGGCCGGTTGAGCAGCCGGAGGTGTTGCCGGCCGCGTCGGTCGCGGTCGCCTTCAGCGTCGTCGCGGAGTCGTCAGCGACGCTGACGACGATGCCGGCGCCGTTGAACGCCGCCGCTCCGCCGCTGGCGACCGGCGCACCGGAGCAGTCGGAGGATGTGTAGAGCTTGACCGTCGAGCCCGCCTCAGCCGAGCCGCTCAACTTGGGCGAGTTGTCGTTCGCGGGCGAGGCCGGGGTGGAGGCGAGCGCGCTCGGCGCGGCCGGCGCCGAGGAGTCCTCGAGGTACGTGACGCCGCTCGAGCAGCCGGAGACGTTGCCGGCGGCGTCGGTCGCGGTGGCCTTGTAGGTCGTCGAGGAGTCGTCGGCGACCGAGACGGGGAGGCCGGCGCCGCCGAAGGCGCCCGCGCCGCCCGTGGCGACCGGCGCGCCCGAGCAGTCGGAGGAGGTGTAGAGCTTGACCGTCGAGCCGGCCTCGGCCGTGCCCTTGACGGAGGGGTTGTTGTCGGTCGCCGGCGAGGCAGGCGTCGTGGTCAGCGCGCTGGGAGCCGCCGGTGGGGTCGAGTCCTCGTCGTAGGTCGCCCCCGTCGAGCAGGACGAGACGTTGCCGGCCGCGTCCGTCGCGGTCGCTTTGTAGGTCGTGGACGAGTCGTCGCCGACCGAGACCGTGAGACCCGGCGAGCCGAAGCCCGCCGCTCCGCCGGTCGTCACCGGCGCGCCCGAGCAGTCGGCCGACGTGTAGAGCTTGACCGTCGAGCCGGACTCCGCCGAGCCGTTCACCTTCGGCGAGTTGTCGTTCGCGGGGGAGGCGGGCGTGCTGGCAAGTCCGCTCGGCGCGGCGGGTGCAGTCGAGTCCTCGACGTACACGTGGCCGCTCGAGCAGGGCGAGACGTTGCCGGCGGCGTCGGTTGCGGTGGCCTTGTACGTCGTCGAGCTGTCGTTCGCCGCCGAGACCGTCAGCCCGGGCGTCGCGAAGCTCGCCGCCGAGCCGCTGGTCACCGGTGCGCCCGAGCAGTCGGAGGACGTGTAGAGCTTGACCGTAGAACCCGCCTCCGCGGTCCCGGTCAGCTCCGGATCGTTGTCGTTCGCGGGCGAGGCCGGCGAGGAGGAGAGCGCGCTCGGCGCGGCCGGCGCGGTCGAGTCCTCGCTGTAGGTCACGCCGGTCGAGCAGCCGGACACGTTCCCCGCGGCGTCCGTCGCCGTCGCCTTGAACGTCGTGGTCGTATCGTCGGCGACCGAGAAAGTGAGACCCGGCGACGAGAAGGCGGCGGCGGTGCCGGTCGCGGCAGGCGCGCCAGAGCAGTCGGAGCTCGTGTAGAGCTTGACCGCCGAGCCGGCCTCCGCCGAGCCGTTCACCTTCGGGTTGTTGTTGTTCGCCGGCGAGGCAGGCGTCGTCCCGAGCGAGCTAGGCACGGCGGGCGCGGTCGAGTCCTCGACGTAGGGCAGGCCGGCCGAGCAGCCGGAGACGTTGCCGGACGCGTCGGTCGCAGTCGCCTTGTAGGTCGTGGATGAGTTGTCGGAGACCGGGACCGCGAAGCCCGGCGACGCGAACGCCGCGGCGCCGCCCGTCGCAACGGGTGCGCCAGAGCAATCGGAGGTCGTGTAGAGCTTGACCGTCGAACCGGCCTCGGCCATACCGCTTACCTTCGGGTTGTTGTCGTTCGCGGGCGACGCCGGAGCGGACGCGAGGCCGGACGGCGCGGCGGGCGCGGAGGAGTCCTCGACGTACGCGAAGCCCGCCGAGCAGCCCGAGACGTTGCCGGCCACGTCGGTCGCGGTCGCCTTCAAGGTCGTGGTGGTGTCGTCGGAGACCGAGACGGTGATCCCCGCGCCGCCGAACGCAGCCGCCGCGCCGGAAGCCGTCGGCGCCCCCGAGCAGTCGGCGGTCGAGTAGAGCTTGACGCTCGAGCCCGCCTCGGCGGTGCCCGTCAGCTTCGGCGCGTTGTCGTTCGCCGGCGAGCCGGGCGTCGAGGCGAGCCCGCTCGGGTCGGCCGGCGCCTGCGTGTCGATCGTGAACGTGCGCGACGACGGCGTCTCGAGGTTGCCTGCATTGTCGCGCGCGCGCACGCGCACGGTGTAGTTGCCGTCCGCGGGGAAGCTTGCAGCCGCGTGCGCGTACGACCAAGACGACGTGCCCGTGGCGGTCTGCCAGTCCTCGCTGCCGCTCGCGAAGCTCGAGCCGTTCCAGTACTGGCCGTTCGACTCGCGCTTGATCGAGACCTCGACGCGCTGGAGACCCGAGCCGACGTCCGAGGCCGAGCCGCAGAGCCCGTTCGTCGCGCAGCCCGCGTTCCAGGCCGACGCGTTGTAGCTCTGGCCGTTCGCCGGGAAGGTCGTGCTCGACGACGGCACGGTCGAGTCCTCGACGTACGCGGCGCCGCTCGAGCAGGCGGACGTGTTGCCCGCCGCGTCGGTCGCGGTCGCCTTGAAGCTCGTCGTCGAGTCGTCGGAGACCGAGACCGCGAGTCCGGGCGAGGAGAAGTTCGCGGCGGACCCGGTCGCTGCGGTCGCGCCGGAGCAGTCGCTGGAGGTGTAGACCTTGACCGTCGAGCCCGCTTCGGCGTTGCCGGTGACCTTCGGGCTGTTGTCGTTCGCGGGCGACGCGGGCGCCGTGCCGAGCGAGCTCGGCGCGACGGGAGCCGTGGAGTCCTCGACGTAGGTGTAGCCCGAGGAGCAGCTCGACTCGTTGCCCGCCGCGTCGGTCGCCGTCGCCTTGTACGTCGTCGTCGAGTCGTTCGCGACCGCGACGGTGAGGCCGGGCGTCGCGAAGCTCCCGGCGGAGCCACTCGCGACCGGCGCGCCCGAGCAGTCGGACGAGCTGAAGACCTTCACGGTCGAGCCGGCCTCGGCCGAGCCCGTGAGCTCCGGGCTGTTGTCGTTCGCCGGCGAGCCGGGCGAGGAGTTGAGCGCGCTCGGCGCGGCCGGCGCGGTCGAGTCCTCGACGTACGTCACGCCTGCGGAGCAGCCGGAGGTGTTGCCGGCGGCGTCCGTCGCGGTCGCCTTGAAGGTCGTCGTCGAGTCGTTGCCGACTGCGGCCGTCAGGCCCGGAGTCGCGAACGCACCCGCTCCGCCCGTCGCGACCGGCGCGCCGGAGCAGTCGGACGAGGTGAAGACCTTGACGGTCGAGCCCGCCTCGGCACCACCGATCACCCTCGGGTTGTTGTTGTTTGCAGGCGACGCGGGTGTGGTGCTCAGCGACCCCGGTGCGGAGGGCGCCGTCGAGTCCTCCGTGTAGGCGACGCCTGTCGAGCAGCCGGACGTGTTGCCGGCCGCGTCCGTGGCCGTCGCCTTGAACGTCGTGGTCGAGTCGTCGGCGACCGCGACCGTGAGACCAGGCGAGCCGAAGGCCGCCGCGCCGCCCGTCGTGACAGGTGCGCCCGAGCAGTCGCTCGAGGTGTAGAGCTTGACGCTCGATCCCGACTCAGCGGCGCCCGCGACCTTCGGGCTATTGTCGTTGGCCGGCGACGCAGGCGAGGACGAGAGCCCGCTCGGGGCGGCAGGCGCCGTCGAGTCCTCGACGTACGTCACGCCGCTCGAGCACGTCGACGCGTTGCCGGCGGCGTCGGTCGCGGTCGTGTACCAGGTCGAACTCGTGTCGTCAGAGACGGTGCGCGCGATGCCCGGCGAGGCGAACGTGGCCGCAGAGCCGCTCGCGGCCGGTGCGCCGGAGCAGTCCGAGGTCGTGTACAGCTTCACGGTCGAGCCGGCCTCGGCGGTGCCGGTGACGTTGGGGCTGTTGTTGTTGGCAGGCGATGCGGGCGCCGTGCCGAGCGAGCTCGGGGCTGCGGGCGCGGTCGAGTCCTCGACGTAGGTGACGTCTGCCGAGCAGGCCGAGGTGTTCCCGGCCGCGTCGGTCGCGGTCGCCTTGTACGTCGTCGTCGTGTCGTTCGAGACGGAGACCGCGAGGCCCGGTGAGGAGAACGCTCCGGCGCTGCCCGTCGCCGCCGCGGCGCCTGAGCAGTCGGAGGAGGTGTACAGCTTCACGGTCGAACCGGCCTCGGCGGTGCCGGTGACGTTCGGGTTGTTGTTGTTCGCGGGCGAGGCTGGCGTGGTGGCGAGCGCGCTCGGGGCGGCGGGTGCGGTCGAGTCCTCGACGTAGGTGACGCCGCTCGAGCAGCCGGACGTGTTGCCGGCCGCGTCGGTCGCGGTCGCCTTGTAGGTCGTCGTCGTGTCGTTGGAGACGGAGACCGCGAGGCCGGGCGAGGAGAAGGCCGCTGCGGTGCCGGTCGCGGCCGGGGCGCCGGAGCAGTCTGAGGTGGTGTACAGCTTCACGGTCGAGCCGGCCTCGGCTGTTCCGGTTACGTTGGGGTTGTTGTTGTTCGCCGGCGACGCCGGTGTGGTCGCGAGCGCGCTTGGGGCGGCCGGGGCGCTCGAGTCCTCGACGAAGGCGTAGCCCGAGGAACAGACGGAGGCGTTGCCGGCCGCATCCGTGGCCGTCGCCTTGAACGTCGTGCTCGTGTCGTCGGAGACCGAGACAGTCACGCCCGGGGTGGCGAAGCTTGCCGCCGTGCCGCTCGCGGCCGGTGCGCCGGAGCAGTCCGAGGAGGTGTACAGCTTCGCGGTTGCGCCGGCCTCGGCGGTGCCGGTGATCGCGGGGCTGTTGTTGTTCGCCGGTGAGCCGGGCGTCGAGGAGAGGGTGCTCGGCGCGGCGGGCGCGGTCGAGTCCTCGACGTAGGTGACGCCGCTGGAGCAGGTGGAGATGTTGCCGGCGGCGTCGGTGGCGGTCGCGTACCAGGTCGTCGAGGAGTCGTTGGCCACGGCGCGCGCGATTCCGGGCGCGGCGAAGGTCGCGGCCGAGCCGCTCGCAGCGGGTGCGCCGGAGCAGTCGCTCGTCGTGTAGAGCTTGACCGTCGAGCCGGCCTCCGCGCTGCCGGTCACGTTCGGGTTGTTGTCGTTCGCGGGCGACGCGGGCGTCGTCCCGAGCGAGCTTGGTGCGGCAGGCGCGGTCGAGTCCTCGACGTAGGTGACGCCGCTGGAGCAGGCGGAGGTGTTGCCGGCCGCGTCGGTCGCCGTTCCCTTGAACGTGGTCGACGAGTCGTTCGCGGCCGAGACGGTGAGCCCCGGCGAGCCGAACGACGCCGCGGCGCCCGTCGCAGCGGCAGCGCCCGAGCAGTCGCTCGTCGTGTAGAGCTTGACCGTCGAGCCGGCCTCGGCGGTGCCGCTGACCTTCGGCGAGTTGTCGTTCGCCGGCGAGCCCGGCGTCGTCGAGAGCGCGCTCGGCGCCGACGGGGCCGTCGAGTCCTCGACGAAGGTGTAGCCCGAGGAGCAGGAGGACGTGTTTCCGGCCGCGTCGGTGGCCGTCGCCTTGAATGTGGTCGAGGTGTCGTTGGAGACCGCGACCGTGAAGCCGGGGGTCGCAAAGGAGGCGGCCGAGCCGGTCGCGACGGGGGCGCCCGAGCAGTCCGAGCTCGTGTAGAGCTTGACGGTCGAGCCCGCCTCGGCCGAGCCCGTGAGCTCGGGGTTGTTGTCGTTCGCCGGGGAGCCGGGCGAGGAGGAGAGCGTGCTCGGCGCGGCGGGCGCGGTCGAGTCCTCGACGTAGGCGACGCCGCTCGAGCACGAGGAGACGTTGCCGGCGGCGTCCGTCGCGGTTGCCTTGAAGGTCGTCGACGTGTCGTCGGAAACCGCAGCCGTGATCCCCGGCGAGGAGAAGGTCGCTGCCGAGCCGGTCGCCGCCGCGGCGCCCGAGCAGTCGGACGTCGTGTAGAGCTTGACCGTCGACCCGGCCTCCGCCGAGCCGGTGACCTTCGGCGAGTTGTTGTTCGCCGGCGAGGCGGGCACCGTGCCCAGGCCCGACGGCGTCGCCGGCGCGGTCGAATCCTCGGCGTAGATGAGCGCCGGCGACGAGCAGCCCGAGGCGTTCCCCGCCGCGTCTGTCGCCGTCGCGTAGTAGCTCGTGCTCGAGTCGTTCCCGACGCTGACGGTCAGCCCCGCGCCCGCGAAGGTCGCTGCCGAGCCGGTCGCCGCCGTCCCGCCCGAGCAGTCGGACGCTGTGTAGATCTTCACCGTCGAGCCCGCCTCGGCGGAGCCGCCGAGCTCCGGGTTGTTGTCGTTCGCGGGCGAGGCCGGCGAGGAGCTCGCGATCGACGGTGCGGCGGGCGCGGTCGAGTCCTCGACGTAGGTGTACCCCGAGGAGCAGCCCGAGACGTTGCCCGCCGCGTCGGTCGCGGCGGCGTAGTAGGCCGTCGACGTGTCGTTCGAGACCGATACGGTCAGCCCGGGCGTCGCAAACGCGGCGGCCGTGCCGGTCGCCGCGGCGGCGCCCGAGCAATCACTGGTCGTGTACACCTTGACCGTCGAGCCGCCCTCGGCCGAGCCCGTGAGCTCCGGGTTGTTGTCATTCGCCGGCGAGCCCGGTGACGACGAGAGCGCGCTCGGCACCGACGGAGCGGTCGAGTCCTCGACGTAGGTGAGGGCCGAGGAGCAGCCGGAGACGTTCCCCGCGGCGTCGGTCGCGGTCGCGCGGAAGCTCGTCGAGGAGTCGTTCGAGACGGCGACCGTGACCCCGGTCCCGCTGAACGTCGCCTCGGAGCCGCTCGCGGCAACGGCGCCGGTGCACGTGGCGTCGGTGTAGATCTTCACCGTCGAGCCGGCCTCGGCCGAGCCGATCAGCTTCGGACTGTTGTTATTCGCCGGCGAGGCCGGGTTCGAGGACGAGATCGAGGGCGCCGCCGGCGCGGTCGAGTCTTCGACGTAGGTCAGCGCCGAGGAGCAGCCCGAGACGTTGCCGGCGGCGTCCGTCGCGGTCGCGCGGAAGCTCGTCGTCGTGTCGTTCGAGACCGCCGCCGTGATCCCGGCACCCCCGAAGGTCGCAGCCGGGCCGCTTGCCGCGACGGCGCCCGTGCAGGTCGCGTCCGTGTAGAGCTTGACGGTTGAGCCCGCCTCGGCCGAGCCGATCAGCTCCGGGTTGTTGTCGTTCGCGGGCGACGCCGGCGACGAGCTCGTGATCGACGGCGCGGCCGGCGCGGTCGAGTCCTCGGTGTAAGCGACTCCGGTCGAGCAGGCCGAGGTGTTGCCCGCAGCGTCGGTCGCGGTCGCCTTATGCGTCGCCGTCGAGTTGTCGGAGACCGAAACGGCGAGACCCGGCGCCGCGAAGCTCACCGCCGAGCCGCTTGCAGCCGGCGCACCGGAGCAGTCGGAGGTCGCGAACAGCTTGACCGTCGAGCCGGCCTCCGCCGAGCCCGTAACGTTCGGCGAGTTGTTGTTGGCAGGCGAGGCAGGCGTGGTCCCGAGCGAGCTTGGAGCCGTCGGCGCCGTCGAGTCCTCGACGTACGTCACGCCGGTCGAGCAGCCGGAGGTGTTTCCGGCGGCGTCCGTGGCGGTCGCCTTGAACGTCGTCGTCGAATCGTTCGACACCGCGACGGCGAGACCCGGGGTCGCGAACGCCGCGGCGCCGCCGGTCGCGGCCGGAGCGCCCGAGCAGTCGGACGAGGTGTAGAGCTTGACCGTCGAGCCGGCCTCCGCGGAGCCGGCCACCTTCGGCGCATTGTCATTCGCCGGCGAGGCGGGCGTTGTCAGGAGCCCGCTCGGCGCGGCGGGGGCGCTCGAATCCTCGGTGTAGGCGACGCCGCTCGAGCACCCGGATGGGTTCCCGGCGGCGTCCGTGGCCGTGGCCTTGAAGGTTGTGCTCGAGTCGTCCGCGACGCCCGCGGTCAGGCCGGGCGAGGAGAACGATGCGGCCGAGCCGCTGACCACCGGTGCGCCCGAGCAGTCCGACGAGGTGTAGAGCTTGACCGTCGAGCCTGCTTCGGCCGACCCGCTCACCTTCGGATTGTTGTCGTTTGCAGGCGACGTGGGCGCGAGCGAGAGGCCGGTTGGGGCCGCCGGAGCGGTGGAGTCCTCGACGTAAGAGACGCCGGTCGAGCAGCTCGACTCGTTCCCGGCCGCGTCAGTGGCGGTCGCCTTGACGGTCGTCGTCGAGTCGTTCGACACCGCGACCGTCAGGCCGGGCGACGTGAAGCTCGCCGCCGAGCCGCTTGCGACAGGAGCGCCGGAGCAGTCGGAGGTCAAGAACAGCTTGGCCGTAGAGCCGCCCTCGGCCGAGCCCGTGATCTCCGGGTTGTTGTCGTTCGCCGGACCGGCAGGGGAGGAGGCGAGCGTGGTCGGTGCGGCGGGCGCGGTCGAGTCCTCGACATAGGTGACGCCGGTCGAGCAGGTGGACGTGTTGCCGGCGGCGTCGGTGGCGGTCGCCTTGAACGTCGTGCTCGAGTCGTTCGAGACCGTGACCGAGAAGCCCGGCGTCGCGAACGTCGCAGCAGCGCCGGTCGCGACCGGCGCGCCCGAGCAGTCCGACGAGGTGTAGAGCTTGGCCGTCGAGCCGGCCTCCGCGGAGCCGAGCACCTTCGGCGAGTTGTCGTTCGCCGGTGAGGCGGGGGAGGTGGAGAGCCCGCTCGGCGCAACCGGCGCGGTCGAGTCCTCGACGTACGTGAACGCCGATGAACAGGCCGAGACGTTGCCCGCCGCATCCGTGGCGGTGGCGCGGAAGTTCGTCGCCGTGTCGTCGGAGACGGCGAGCGTGAGCCCGGGCGAGGCGAAGGTCGCCTCGGGACCCGACGCGGCAACGGCTCCGGTGCAGGTCGCGTCGGTGTAGATCTTCACGGTCGAGCCGCTCTCGGCCGAGCCGAGCAGCTTCGGGCTGTTGTTGTTCGCCGGCGAGACCGGGTTGGAGGACGAGATGGACGGCGCGGCGGGCGCGGTCGAGTCCTCGACGTACGCCTGCGCCGCCGAGCACGCCGACACGTTGCCGGCCGCGTCGGTCGCGGTGGCGCGGAAGTTCGTGGTCGTGTCGTCGGAGACTGCGAGCGTGAGCCCCGGAGACGCGAACGTCGCCTCCGGCCCGGACGCGGCAACGGCGCCGGTGCACGTGACGTCGGTGTAGATCTTCACCGTCGACCCGCTCTCGGCCGAGCCGAGCAGCTTCGGCGCGTTGTTGTTCGCCGGCGAGACGGGGGTCGAGGAGGTGATCGACGGCGCGGCCGGCGCAGTGGTGTCGTACGTGATCGTGTACGAGAGGGCCGACTCGGTGTTGTTCGCGTTGTCGACCGAGCGCACGCGGAATACATAGTCGCCGTCCGCCGGGAAGTCCGAGGCAGCGAAGCTCAGCGACCACGACGCGGCGCCCGTGGGCGTGCGCCAGTTCTCGGTCCCGTCGGTGAACGTCGTGCCGTTCCAGTACAGGCCGGTCGAGACGCGGCGGACCGAGACCTCGACGCGCTGGAGGCCCGAGCCCCCGGTGTCGGAGGCGGTGCCGGCCGGATTGACCCACGTCGCCGTCCGGTAGAACCCGCCGGAGGCCGGCGAGGTCACCGCGGTAGCAGGCGCCGCGTTGTCGTACGTGAACGTGCGCGTCAGCGGCGGCGCCTGCTGGCCGCCCAGGTTGTCGCGCGCGCGCACGCGAATCGTGTAGCTGCCGTTGGCCGGGAAGTTCGTGGAGGCAAACCCGTACGACCAGTTGGAGCCGGCGAGGCTCGTCGCGAGCCACTGCTCCGTGCCGGAGTTGAAGCCGCTGCCGTCCCAGTAGTTCCCCGAGCCCTGGCGAATGCTGATGTCGACGCCCGCCAGTCCCGTGCCGCTGTTGTCGGTGGCGGTGCCGCAGTACCCCGCAGTCGCGCAGCCGGCGGCCCAGGCCGCCGCGTTGTGGTTGCCGCCGGCGTTCGGGAACGTGACGGAGCTCGACGGCATGTCCTTGAAGACGATGCTCGAGCTCGCCGCGCTCGCCGCAAGCGCGTCGCCGCTCGTCCGCGAGGCCGTGAGCGTGATCGTCTGCGGCGTGTCGTAGGTGACCGTCGACAGCGTCTTCGTGTTGGTGCCCGCGGCAATCGTGTCGGTGTTCCCGGTGAACGTGCCCGAGCCGCTCCCGGAGAGGCTGATCCCGGTTGCGGCCACGACGTTGCTCGGGTTGCCGTTCGCGTCCTGCGACTGGACGGTGACCGAGAAGTTGGCGCCGATCGCCACGGTTCCCGGTACGGCGGTGATCGCGAGCTTCGTCGCCACACCCGGATTGACGGTGAAGCTGCCGCTGTTCCCGGTCTCGCTGCCGCTGGTCTTGGTGGCGGTGATCGAGAAGAGCCCGGTGTTCGAGATCGTCACCGAGCGCGAGGCGAGGACGCCGGCGGTGAAGGCGGGGGTGGTGCCGCCGCCGGCGCTGAGGGTGCCGGTGGAGGTGATGTCGACGGTGCCGGTGAAGCCGGTGACGGTGTTGTTGTTCGCGTCCCGGGCGGTGATGCGGATGTCGAAGCTGGTGCCCGCGGTCTGGGTGCCGATCGCGCCACCGCCGGCTGCGTCGACGAGGAAGTTGGCCAGCGCGCCCGGGTTGACGGTGAAGGCGTTGCTGGTCCCGGCCTCGCTGCCGCTGGTCTTGGTGGCGGTGATCGTGAAGCTGCCGGTGTTGGAGATGGTGACGGTGCGCGAGGCGAGCACGCCGGCGGTGAAGGCGGGTGTGGTGCCGCCGCCGGCGCTGAGGGTGCCGGTGGAGGTGAGGTCGACGGTGCCGGTGAAGCCGGTGACTGTGTTGTTGTTCGAATCCAGGGCCGTGATCTTGATGTCGAAGCTCGTGCCCGCGGTCTGGGTGCCGATCGCACCGCCGCCCTGCGCCTCGACGAGGAAGTTGTTCAGCGCACCCGGGTTGACCGTGAAACTCGCACTCGTCCCGGACTCGCTGCCGCCGCTCGTCCGGGTGGCGGTGATCGTGAAGCTGCCGGTGTTGGAGATCCGCACGGTGTGCGAGGCCAGGACACCCGTGCTGAAGGCGGCGGTTGTGCCGGAGCCGGCCTGGAGGGTTCCGGTCGAGGTGATGTCGACGGTGCCCGTGAAGCCCGTGACTGTGTTGTTGTTGGCGTCGCGGGCGGTGACCTGGATGTTGAAGTTCGTGCCCGCGGTCTGGCTGCCGATCGCGCCGCCGCCGACCTTCTCGACCAGGAAGTTGTTCAGCGCACCCGGGTTGACCGTGAAACTCGCGCTCGTCCCGGACTCGCTGCCGCCGCTCGTCCGCGTGGCGGTGATCGTGAAGCTGCCGGTGTTTGAGATCGTGACCGCGCGCGAGGCGAGCACACCGCCGCTGAAGGCGGGGGTGGTGCCGCCGCCTGCGCTCAAGGTGCCCGTCGAGGTGATGTCCACCGTGCCGGTAAACCCGCCGACGGTGTTGTTGTTGACGTCCTGGGCGGTGACCTGGATGTCGAAGCTGGTGCCCGCGGTCTGGGTGCCGATGCTGCCGCCGCCGGCCTTCTCGACCTTGAAGTGATCGAGAGCGCCGGCACCGACGGCGAAGCTGCCGCTGGTCCCGGTCTGGGTTCCGCCGCTGGTGCGGGTGGCGGTGATCGTGAAGGTGCCGGTGTTGGAGATCGTGACGGAGTGGGAGGCGAGGACGCCGCCGCTGAAGGTGGCGGTGGTGCCGCCGCCGGCGCTGAGCGTCCCGGTCGAGCTGATGTCGACGGTGCCGCCGAAGGTCGGGACGGTGTTGTTGAGGGCGTCCTGGGCGGTAACGCGGACGTTGAAGCTGGTCCCGGCGGTCTGAGGACCGATCGGGCCGCCGCCTGCCTTGTCGACCAGAAAGTGATCGAGCGGCCCTGCGTCGACGTCGAAGCCGGTGCTGGTCCCGGCCTGGGTGCCGCCGCTGGTGCGGGTGGCCGTGATGGTGAAGTTGCCGGTGTTGGAGATCGTGACCGCGTGCGAGGCGAGGACGCCGCTGGTGAAGGTGGCGGTGGTGCCGCCGCCGGCGCTGAGCGTTCCCGTTGAGGTGATGTCGACGGTGTTACCGGCGCCGGTAAAGCCTGTGACCGTGTTGTTGTTCACGTCCTGGGCGGTGACCTGGACGCTGAAGCTGGTGCCTGCGGTCTGGGCAACGATCGGACCGCCTCCGGGTTTCTCAACGAGGAAGTGGTCGAGCGCGCCCGCGACGACGGTGAACGAGTTGCTGTTCCCCGGGTTGAGCGCCGTGCCGCCGCTCGTCCAAGCGGCGGTGAGGATGACGCTCGGCTCCGCTGCTTTCGTGTAGGTCACACCAGTGAGCACGCCGCTGTTCGTGCCGATGGTGATCGTGCCGCTCAGCGTTCCGCCGAGCGTGCCCGTGCCGGTGTTGAGCGAAACCGCGAAGTTGGTGTCCGTGGCACCGCCGACGTTGACCGGGTTGCCGAACTGATCCTGCGAGCGGACGGTGACGGCGAAAGCCGTTCCGGCCGTCTGTGGACTCGTGATGTTGTTGAACCCGAGCTTGTTCACGGCACCATTCACCTGCGAAAGCGAGCCGAAGTTCGTCGTGCCATTCACGATGCCGGCGATCGTCGCAGTGCCGGGGTTCCCGGCCGTACGGAGGATGTTGCCGGACACGGCAGGGACGTTCGCACCGTCGGTCGACTGCACCTGGACGCCGCTGATCGTCAGCGTGTCGGTCTTGTTCGTGCCGCTGACGGTCAGCGTCACGGTCAACGTCGACGCGGCGACCGAGAGTGTGGCGCTGCTGATGTTCTTGCTGGCGGTGAAGCTGACCGTGCCCGCAGCCGTGTTGAAACGGAAGCCGGCCGGCGCTGTGAGGATCAGCGTCGTACCCGACTGGTTCGCGAAGTCGCCGTTGCTGCCCTCGGCGATGACGATGTTGCCGAGGGTCGTCCACGCCGGCGAGGTAGCGTTCTGCGCCTTGTCGGCCGAGATGCCCGTCCCGCCCGAAGCCGGCGTGACGGTGACGTTCGCCATCGCCAGCCGGGCGATGACAAGGGCAACCGCCCCCAGCACGAGCACGAGCAGGAGGCCGCGGCGCTTAGACACGGCCGACCCCCTGCCGCGGGTTCCCGGCGAGCGGCACTGGGGCCTGCGGCCCGCTCAGCGCGGTCGTCGGGAACCCTGCGGTGGAGGTGGTGCCCTGCTGCTCCGGCTGGCTGGCGAGCTCGACCTGGAGTTGCAGAGCTGCGAAGGGCGGCGAAAGAACGCCGGCGAAGACGGGCCCGAGCACGCGGCAACGTCCGGTCTTCACCGGACGCTCGTCCAACCGCCGCAGGTCGTCGAAGCTCGCCAATTCGCCTTTCCTTCGCGCGCGTGTCTGTGCGCCTTGGGAAACTCATCGCCATTGCCGGGCTTCGGCGTGACAGTTATGCGGGGGAAAAACCATATTTGCGTAGGGATTTCCCCCTTCCGGGGGAGCCCCGCGACGTGGCCGCAGTTCGGTTGCGGCCCAGCACCCCGCGGCGTATAACCCTCAACTAGAGCTTTAGCTCTCGGTCAAGGCTGCGTTTCTGTCGAGCGCGGCCCGGCCCAGCGGGGTAAGCGAGACCTCGTTGCGGGCGATCTGGACCAGGCCGTCGCTCAGAGCGTCCTCCCACACGGAGTGCCGGGGGCAGTTGGTCCGCCAGGCCTCGATCGCTTCCGCGTACGTCCGTGGACGGCTGGAGATCCAGGCCAGAAGCTCGAGCGTCGGCGGGCTCACCATCCCATCATTGTGCAGGCGACGAGGCCGAAATTGCCGCTGACTCGGCCTCGAACGGCTGTCCGGTGTGCCGGAAGATCACGCGGAGGTCTCGGTCGAAAAACCACAGGACGATATCGCCGGCGGCCTCGGCGATCGCTCGACGAGAAAGTCGACGGCGGGCCGCACGTGGTTACCGTGACTCGTACGGGCAAGCTCGCGCTGGACGTCGACGGCGCGTCCGGCGATCTCGTCCGTCAGCTCGAGCCAGCGAATCGGAGCGACGAGGCTGTCGAAGAGCTCGTCGTACTCGCGTGCTGTGTTCGCGCGATGCATCGCCTCGAGGACGACCGGTGCGCAAGTGGCAACTGCGTCGCCGCGAATCGCTGCGCGAGCTTCGTGGTGATGTCGGGACGCGTTTTCTTGTTGGCCCAGCCCCAGATCGACGCGTCGGCGAGGTAGACGGCCACCCGCGCTTCAGCGGCGAACCTTGCGGAGCGCGGCGAGGTCTTCGGGCTCGATTAGCGGGAGCCCGCCTTGCAGGATGAGGTCGGCCCCTCGCCTCAAGGCGTCGTAGCGATCGACCTCATGGAGCGCCTTGTCGATCGTCTCGCGGATCGTGCTCGTCCCGCGCACTTCCTGCGCGCAACAGACGAGGCGGCCGGTCGCCCGGCCGCCCGTTCGTACGGTGGAGCTCCGTTCGTGTTAGAGGCGGTACGGGATCCGGATCGTCCGGACGTTCCCGTCGGGGTCCTCGGCGCGAATGACGATGTAGTACGTCACGCCGGCGCGAAGGAGGTTCCGCGGGATCGAGAGGTCGACCGGAATCCCATTGCGCGGGATCAAGACGGAGTACTGGATGTTCTTCGTCGGCGGGCCCTCAACGCCCTGACCCACGTTGCTGCGCCGCTGCGACAGGAGCAGCTCCTGCCCGCCGGCAGTCCGGACGCTGATGGTCAGGTGCGCCTGCTCGTCGACGCCGATCGTCGTCGAGACGCGGACGAACCGCGAGTCGTTCGGGTTCGTGCGCACGCGCACCTTGGCGCGGCGCAGACCGGGCGGCCCGGCGTGGTTGTGGTTTGGGTCGCCCCAGCCGAAGCCCGGCCGGTACTGGTCAGTGCCGGCCGTGAGGCCTCTCACGACGATCGCTCCTTCGTCGCCGGTCGGCGCGACCACCTTCTGGATCGTGCGCGCGGCGTCGAGCGCCGCAGTGGCCGCATAGGACACGCCACCGACAGCCGCGAGCCCGACGAGCATCACGACCGTCAGTCCGCCCGCGAACGCCAGCCGGAAGGCACTGCCGCGTCGCGGCCGTGTCTCGTCCCCGATCCGCTCCGCTAGCGCGGAGACAAACTCCGGCCGGGGGTCAGGTCGGGCAGCACGTAGCTGTCTCTCGAGGTCATCCGACCTCCGTTTCCAGATCCCGCTCAACGTTTCTCCTGTTCTCGGTTCCAAGGGTTCGAGCCGAGTACCGTCGGACGGGGCGAAACCCTTACGCCGCCGCCTCGGTCAGAAGCTCGGCGCGGAGCCGCCCGAGGGCGCGGTGCAGGGCGACCTCGACTGCGTTCGTCTTCAGTCCGAGCAGCTCGCCGATCTGCCTCGCCGTGAGGTCGGCGCCGTAGCGAAGCGAGAGGAGCTCCCGGTCGCGCGGCTGAAGCGCGGCGAGGGCGCGGGAGAGGTCGACCCGCACCGCCGTGCGCTCCTCGAGCTCTGGGTCGTCCAGCCGCTCCTCGACCTCGACGGTCGGATGCCTGGGCAGTTCCGCGATCACATTCCGTGCGATCCCGATCAGCCAGGAGACAGGCTCGCCCTTCCGCCGGTCGTAGCTCTTCCGGTAGCGCAGTGCGCGCTCGAACGTCTCCGAGGTGACATCCTCGGCGTCGGGCCCGGCGCCGATGCGGTACGCAACGTACGCGTAGAGACGCCGGATCAGCTCTTCCGGATGGGCGAGAGGGTCGTACCTCACCGGAGCTCCTTTCGGAACTGCTCGATCTCGGGGCTCAGTGGATTGAGCTCGGCAGCGCGTGCGAGCGCGCGGCGCCGCTCGAGCCCCGCCGACGCGCGCGCGAGATCGAACCAGAGGCTCCAGTCGTTCGGCGCTCGGCCGATCGCTCTCTTGTATGACGCGCGCGCGCGCGAGGACCGACCGAGCGCGAGTTCGGCGTCCCCGATCCGCTTCTCCGGCTCCGGCGACCACGGCGCCCAGGCCTGCGCGCTTCGCGCGTGGTCGATGGCCCCGTTCCAGTCTCCGCCACGCGCAGCCTGAGCGGACTGGGAGAGCGCCATGTTCCCGACGAGCCCGACGAACGCTGCGACCATCGCCGCGAGCGTCACTGCAACCGCCCCGCCGCGCGCACGCGGGGAGAGCGGTCGCGGGACATCGTCGGGCTCCCGACCGGCGACGAGGAGGGCTGCGCCGATGAAGACGGCGGTGAGCGTGACCGCAGGCATCTCCCAGTCCCAGTCGACGCCGGCGTGGACCAGGTACGCGATGTATGCCCCGAGCGCGGCTGGAACGAGCGCATGCCGCCGAGACTTGATCGCCGCGTAGACAGGGAGGAGTAATGCGGCGAGCAACAACGCGAGCCCGACGACGCCGAGCTCCGCGAATGTTTCGACGTACAGCGAGTGCGCGTCGCGCACCTTCCCGGGGTCCCGCCGATGCTCGAGCCAGTACGCCTCGTAGCTCCCCGCGCCGTTCCCCAGCACCGGGTGCTCGCGCGCCTGGTCGAGCGCGACCTCCCACTGCTGCACGCGACCGCTGCCCGAGAAGCTGTACAGCCGCCGGTTGAGGTCTCCTCCCGTGCTCGGCGGCAGCGCGCTGAATGCGTGCCACGCCCTCGCCGGCAGCGTGTGCGGCGCGCCGGGCGCGGCGACGACCGCGACCGCGGCACTGCACGCCGCGAGCGCGAGGACCATGCGCCCCACGCGCTCGACGCGCTCCGAGACTCGTTCCGCGATGAGCCCGCCGGCGGCCGCGAGCACCGTAAGGACGACGAGCCGGCCGAGGAGGCGGTGGCCCTCGGACGCCGCGTCGGCGAGCGCCGCGTCGACTCGCGTCAGGGACTCACTGCGCAGCCCGAGCAAGACCGCAAGGGCCGGTGCCGGCGCCAGGGTGAGCAGCACGATTGCCAGTCGACCCCGGGCCGGGTCCAGCGCGAGTTGCGCGAGCAAACCCAGGGCCAGCGCTGCCCACGCGCCGCGACTGAACGTGAAGGAGACTGTCAGCGCGAGCATCGGCAGCGACGCCGCCGCGACGACGCGAACGGGCCGAGGCCCACCGCCGACGACGAGCGCCACGGCAAGCAGCACGCCGAGCGCTGCGAAGATCCCGAGTGCGTTCCAGTACCCGAGCGGTTCGCTCAAGCGGTAGCCGGCGATCGCGTCGAACACGCCGAGCCGGTCGGACACCAGTCGCGTCGCGAGCGCATAGGCGCACACCACGGCGATCCCGGCCCAGGCGACGACGAGGCGGCCGGCGAGTCGCGTGCGCGTGAGCACGACGAACGCAACGGCGGCCGTCAGCGGAAGCAGGAGGGAGCGGAACCCTTCTCGGAACGCGTTGCCGGCCGCCGGCGACCAGGCGGCCGAAAGCCAGGTCCACAAGGTGACCGCGGCCAGCAGGCCAACGAACGCCAACTCGCGCCGGACGACGGGCATCTGGCCGACGAGCAGCGTGACCACAACCACCCAGCCGATCACCAGCGCGGCGCAGCCCCAGGCGGGCGGGAAATAGCCACCGTCTGCGGCCGCAAGCGCCGCCAGACCGACAGCGCCGCCGGTCGCGGCGGCGAGCTCGCCCAGCGTGGGAGCCGCCGGCGCGGCGAGCGCCGGCAGTCGTGCAGCGACGTCGCTCATCCGAGGATTGCCGCCTCGAGCCGCGGCAGGACGACCTCCCGCGCAAGCCTCGTCTCGGCGAACCTGCGGCCGCGCCGCCCGAGCTCGGCCCGCCGCTCCGGATCGTCCCGCAGCCCCGCCATCGCGTTCGCGAGCGCCGCTGGATCTTCGGGCGGCACGAGGACGGCGCCGCCGCTCTCGCGCAGCAGCGACGCGGCCGGAGTGTCCACGTCGATGGCAGCGAGGATCGGCCGCCCGCTGGCGAGGTAGGTCGCGATCTTCGAGGGGAGGTTGGCGCCCCCACTCACGCGGCGCTGCACGACGAGCTGGACGTCGGCGGACGCGAGCAAGTCAGGGAGCTCGGCGCGCTCGACGGGCGGCGAGACGGAGGCAAACGCTCCAGCCGCGCAGCGAACGTCCGCCGCGGCGTTGCCCGCGCCGACGAGACGCAGTTCGACACCGTCGACGGCGCGCGCCGCGGCGAGCAGCGTCTCGAATCCCTGCGTGTAGCCGAGGTTGCCCGCGTAGAGGAACCGCGTCGGCCGCCCGTTCGCCGCCGGCGCTCTCGCGACGATCTCGTCCGTGTCGACCCAGTTGGGAATCGTGCTCGTCCGTCCGCGCGGCGCGTCGAGGAGCGGCGCGAACCCGGGGCTGCAGACGACGACATGGTCGGCGCGTCGAACCGCAGCCCGCTCGAGCCTCGCAATCGCGGTGAGCGCCCGGGCGGGCGGGCGCTCGAGCGAGCGCGCGGCCGCGGAGACGACGTCTTGCACCCAAACCACGAGCCGGGCCCGGCGAGGCAGCGACGCGGCTACAGCCGCAGCCAGCACGGACGGCACGACGCATACGACGGCGTCCGCGCGTCGAGCGCGTGCCAGGTACGTGGGCAGCGACGAGAGCGCAAAGCTCGCCTCGTACAGCGCCTTGTCGACGAACCGCTCCTCCGGCCGCACACGCAGCCAGTGCCGATGGACGCGGACGCCGTTGCGCTCCGCGCTCCGGCGCCACACGCCCCGGTACGCCGGCTCGACCACGCGGTCGGGGTAGTTCGGAACGGCGGTCACGACGTCGACCTCGTGCCCGCGCGCAGCGAGCCACTCAGCGGCTTGCGTCACGAGCGGTGGAATCCCGATCGGCTCCGGCCAATAGTTCGGCGACCAGACGACGATGCGGCTCATCCGCCCGACCACCGCCCAATCGCTCGACGCAGTATGCGCCCGCTGCCGCCCAGGTACCGATACCGGACGACGAGCCACGCTCGCGCGGTGACTGAGAGCGGCTTGTGCCGTCGGTTCACGTACAAGAGGTCGCTGTTGTCGCGTGAGAGGCGCAGCTCGAAGAAACCCGCGTGTCTCAGCTTCGCCTTTGCGGCAGCGACGGCCTCCCCGAGCGCCGGATCGAGGAAATCGTGAAACTCGACCGTAAGCTGGTGGATCCGCTCCAGGTCGGCGGGCTCGAGGGAGAGCAGAGCGGGGACTTCGGCGCCCTCGATGTCGAGCTTGACGAGATCGACGCTCTCGAGCTCGTGAAGCAAGACCTCCAGACGAACCGTCTCGACGAGTGTTCCTGCGCCGCCGGCGAAGGTCGTGCTCGCGTCCCGCTTGTCGCTGAGCGCAAGCCACGCCGGAGTCCCGTCGCCGAGCGCGACGCTCCGCAGATCGATGCGCGGGTCCATCGGGTCGGTGTGGAGTACGCGATTCGGCTCGAGGGCGAGAACCCGCGCTGCGTACTTGCTCGAGACGTGGAGCGCGAAGCGCCCGTGGTTGTAGCCGAGATCGAGGACGACGCCTCCCGCCGCAAACGGCAAGAACGAATGTCCTTCCGACCGGTCGAGTCTCGGGAAGCTCGTCATCCTTCGCGCACACCCACAACAACGAGCTTGTTGCCGACGCGTCCGAGCACCCGGTTCGCGAAGAGGAACGTGGCGAGCACCAACGGATAGACCGGCGCAAGCGATAGGAAACGCATAGCCGCGCCCGGCTCGTGCCGGTAGAGCATCGCGTAGCGCTCGACCCGCACTGGACGGAACCCGCTTCGCCCGAGGACGCGGACGACGCGGCCGGCGTCAAGCCGTTCGACGACGTTGCCTGCATCTTCGACGGCCTCGGCGAGCCCGAGCCTCACGGCCGCAGCTGTGACGGCGGCGCGGGCCGGCTCCGTCACGCAGACGGCGTGACGCGCGACCCGTGTCATCTCCTCGAGGCCCCGCTCAGGACGGTCGAGGTGGTGCAGACCGTCGTGGACGTAAACGACGTCGAACGACGCATCCACGAACGGAAGCCGCTCGACATCGGCCACGAGCGGCACAAGGTCAAAGCCTGCGCGCCGAGCCCGCTCGAGCGTGCGCGTGGCCGCGCCGTGCGAGATGTCGACGGTCGTGACGCACGCGCCGGATCGCGCCAGGAACTCGGCGTCCATCCCCGAGCCGGCGCAGACGACGAGAACCGACCGCCCGCAGAGTTCGACGCCGCGGACGCTCCGTCTGAATTTCTCCCGCAGGAGCCGTCCGTAGAGCCGCGGCGTGCCGTGCGGACGGGTGATCTCGAACTCGGCGTCGACGGCTTCGTCGTAGTACGTGGCCTGGCGAGCGGCGGACGGTCGTGTGCGGCAGACGAGCCAGGGAATACCGTCGCGCACGGCGTACTCGACCCCGCACGACGCACAGCGAAGCCGCTCGAGCGGCAACCGGCATTCCGGGCAGCCAATTCCCGAGACCATCACACCTGTCCCCGGCGCAGCTCGACGATCTTCGCGTCGATCATCAGCTCGTAGCTCGCGATCAGCGCGCAGAAGAGGAAGCCGGGCCGCCCGTCAAGGAAGCCCCGGCGCACGACGTACAGCCAGACGAAGCGCGCGAGCGGACGAAACGGCAGCCGGTACCAGATGCGCTCCTTGACTGCGCGACGCCGGTCGAGCCACGCGCCGCGGAACGACCCCTGCTTGCGGCCGGCGGACGGCTGCAGCCGCTCGCGCGCCTCCAGCTCGCTGTAGCGGTTGTGCCGCTCGATAAAGGCTGTCAGCCCCTTGAGGTTCTCATGGATGAGCGGCTCCTCGAGCGTCGCGACGAGGTCGTCGACGATCGGGTGCTCGTGGACGAGGCGGTCCTCGAACCGCGCCCGTTCTCGCCTGAAGAGCCGCAGCTGATAGTCGGGGTACCACCATGCGTGGCGCAGGTGGCGGCCGAGGAAGATGTACCGGCGTGGGATGAGGAACCCGTCCGCTCCGCCGCGCTGAACGGCTTCCGCGATCTCGGCGCATCCGCGCTCGGTCAGATGCTCGTCGGCGTCGAGGAAGAGCACCCACTCGGTGTCGATCGGCAGATGGTCGAGCGCCCAGTTCTTCTGCTGCGAGTAGCCCTCCCACGGGTGCTCGTAAACGCGCGCCCCGGCCGCAGTCGCCAACTCCTGCGTCCGGTCACTACTGCCGGCATCGACGACGTAGACGGGGCCGAGCGGGAGGGCTGATCGGACCATGCGCTCGATGTGCCGCTCCTCGTCGAGTGTTGCCACGACGATCGAGACGGAGCTCACGATGCGGCCCTCCTGACCGCCGGCGTGTACCGACGGGGCGACGCGACGAGGCCCCTGTAGACGCGCGAAAGCTTCGCAGCGTAGGTGCGGGGATCGAGCTCACGCGCGGCATGCTGTGTGCGGGCGGCCCGCTCGCCGAGGTCGTTGGCGTCGGTGAGGACGCGACGCACTTCGTCAACGACCGGTTCGACGATGAATCCGCAGCCGTGGTCGGTGACGAGCGATGCCACCCCGACCCGCCGAGTCACCAGCACGGGTACTCCGGCCGCGAGCGCCTCGGCGGCGGCGAGGCCGAAGCTTTCATAGGCCGACGGCATTGCCAGCAGGTCGATCGACTCGAAGAACGCACGACGATCGACCCTGCCGACGAAGCCGAGCCATTCGACACGCTCCTCCGCGCCGACCTCTTCTGCCAGGTCTCGCAGGCGCTCCCGGACAGCGCTCGGCCCGTCTCCTGCGACGCGAAGGAGCGCCGAATTTGGAAGCGCCTTGATCAGGAGTGCGAGGTTCTTCTTCGGGTGGAACCGCCCGAGGAAGCCCACGCGCAGCGGTCCCTCCTGCCTCGGGTGTATCACCCGCTGCTGGCTCGGGACCGGATGCGGGACGACGATCGCGCGCCCCCGCTGATGTCGGAGGCTGTCGTCGTGCTCGAGTTGTGATGCGCATACGACCACGTCGAACGCGCGGACGTACACGCGTCGGAGTAGGCGTTTCGCGGCTCGCGCCGGCAGCCTGGACTTCGCGACGTCGAAGTCGGTGAGCGACTCGTGCGGCGTCAGCATGACCGGTCGTCCGTGGAGCTTCGCCGCGACCAGAGCAACAAGCGTTGTGAACGTCCAGGCCCCGTGCGCGTGAAGGACGTCGTACCTTCGCGGCGCAGCCAGCAACCAAACCGCGAGCCGGAATCCGAAGGACCAGCGGCGTGCGAGTCCCGCCAGCGGGAATGTGCGCACCCTCACTCCGGCAGTTCGGAGTCGATCGATCGCTGCGCGCTCGCTGGGGTCGTCTCGCGTCGCCGCGACCAGGGTGACGGATACGTCGTTGCCGTGAACCGCGAGGCATGCTTCGACCGTCGCCGTCGTCGGTCCGCCGATGACCGCCGGCAGCCCGGCGCTCACGACGAGCAGGTTGATCGACGAGGAGTCGGTGCGAGTCTCAGGCATTGGGCACAAGGACGTAGTTGTCGCGATCGATCTGCTCGGCGCGATAACCGCGCCGCTCCAGCGCGTGTACGGCGGGCGTGCCGTCGCGGACGCACTCGAGCACCACAATCGGGCGATGGCGGGCAATCGTGATCTCCGCGCCCGCGAGCACCTGCTCTTCATGGCCCTCGACGTCGATCTTGATCAGGTCAACCGGCCCATCGAGCGAGTCGAGCCGAAGGGTGGGGACGCGCAGCGATGCCCTTGACTCGACAACTAACGTTTCGAGCGTGCCGCACAATGCGCCGTCGAAATCACGCATGAACGTCGCCTCGCCGTTGACGTCGCTTGCTGCCGCGGCCAAGACGCGGACACCGTCGACGCCGTGCCGGGCAAGGGTGGCTCGGATCAGCGCCAGGTTGGCCGGCTCGGGCTCGACGAGCGTGACCTCGACGTCGGGCCGGATGCTTTTCGCCAGCCACGCGTAGTAGCCGAAGTTCGCGCCGACGTCCCAGAAGCGAGAGATCTCGTGCTCTCTCAGGAGGCGTCGCATCAAGGCGACGACCTTCGGCTCGGTGGTTCCCAGGGCGATGAAGGAGGCGTGGCTGACGAGCCGCACGCAGACCGGCTTGTCGAGCGCCTTGAGCCGACTCCAGACAGGACGGTCGACAGCGCGCAGAAGCGAGCGGGCCGGCGCAAATCTCCGAAGATGGAGGAGCGGGTGGAACGTCTCCCGCGTGCGACGGACAACGCTCATCACACGCGCTCCTGCGCGAGCATCCTGGGTTCGGCGGCATTCCATCGCCGCTTGCCTACCGCACGCGCGACGGCGTGCGCGATGGCCGCTGCGGCCGCGTCGTAGTTCCAGCAGTCGATTCGCTCGCGTCCGGCTTGTCCGAGACGGGAGCGCAACGGCGCCGACACCACCAAGCGTTCGAGTGCGGTGGCGAACGCCGCGACGTCGTCGTGCGGCGCAACGAGCCCCGTCTCTCCGTCATGCACGAGATCGGCCGCACAACCGACCTTCTCGGACGCGACCACCGGCAGGCCGAAGCTCATCGCTTCGTTGACGACGAAGCCCCATGTCTCGTGCTCGCGCGACGCCAGCGCGAAGACGTCGGCGGCAGCGTAGGCGCGCGCGACCTCGCCCTGACTGAGGAATCCGGCGAACGAGACGTCGGGGATCGCGTCGCGCTCGACCTTTGCGCGCAGTTCCGGCTCGAGCTCGCCTGAACCGACAATCAGCAGCGCGCACGCGTGTCGGGCTCGTACGCGGCGAAAAGCCTCCAGAAGGAAGAGTGGCTGCTTCTTCGGGATCAGCCGCGACACCGTCACAATCACTGGGCCGGCGCTGGAAATGCCGAATTCGGCACGGAGGCTCTCCCGCGCCGGTGCGAGTGCGTTCCCAGCGGCTGCGAGTACCGGGGTGTCGACGGCATAGGGCACGTGGACGAGACGCTCGGGTGGCACGCCCCACGCCTCGAACCAACGGCGGTTTTCCGTGCCGACGTACAGCCCGATCGATTCATGGAGGAGCGCTGCCAGGAGTGGCCGCTTCAGTGCGCTCTTCCACGCGGGGCGCGTGTGAAGAAGCGTCTGATCCTCGCGGACCATCAACGCACGCCGGAGCGCCTTCTGCGTGAAGGCCGCGAGCAGGTGTGTGAGCGTGTGGTATCCGTGCAGCCAGAGAACGTCAAAGCGCCCACGGGCGATGACGCTCGCAACGTCAAGATCTCGGAGCGCGAGGGTTGAGCCGCCGGTGGGGTTCCGATCGGCCTTTCGCAAGAAAACGCTTCGGTACCCGCCCAGTGCATCGACGCCCCAGTCCACCGCACCTCCGTAGCCCTCTTCGAGCGGTCGCGTGGCGCCGGCCCGCGAGGCGAAAATCGCGGTGAAGTCGAGGCGATCGTCCGCGGCGAGACGCCGGTAGAGCGGTGCGTGGTAGTACATCGGCGAGCCCGCGAACAGGGCGAGTCTGACCCTGTGGCTCACGGGATCACCTGTCCTCCGCCGATCTGGTCGGCGACCCGCCAGAGCACGATCCGAGGATCGGAGATCCAGCGCTGCAGGCGTGCAGCAGCGAATCGGAAACGGTCGCGGCCCTCCGGCGCCCTACCCATTACTCGTTCGAAGAGTCGTGCACAGTCCCGGCGGTAGGGCTCTTCGAGCCGTCCGGAGCCCGAGATCGACTCGGGGTGAATCGTGAACACGCCCCAGTAGTCGTCCGCGACCCGCGTGCGCATCCCGGCCAGGCTCAGGTCGAGGATCAATTCGGCGTCCCAGCACGTGCTGTTCCGTGCGTTGAATCCACCGACTTCGCGGAACGCCGGCGAGCGGACGAACGTCGCCTGCTGCATCACGCTGACGCCGCCGAAGACGTACCGTCGCGCGTCGAACGGCGTCGAGCGGAAACGGCGCAGCACGCGATCGTCCGGGCCCGCGATGAAGCCGTGTGCATACACGGCGGCGAGGTCAGGGGCCTCGCTGAGGATGGTGGCTGCCTTCCTCACTGCACCGGGGAGAAGGCGGTCGTCCGCGTTCACGTATGCGAACACGTCGCCGCTTGCGACTGCGAAGCCGCGATTGAGACCGTCGGCAGGACCCTCGTCCGGATCGAGCTCCAGATGCGCAAGCTGCCCTCGGTACTGCTCCAGGAGCTCGCGGCTTCCGTCGGTCGAGCCCGGGTCGACGACGATGTACTCGAGGTCGTCGTACTCCTGCTGGAGCACTGAGTTCAACGCCCGCTCGAGGAACGGCCGCTGGTTGAAGCTCAACGTGACGATCGAGACCTTCACGGCCGTTCCGCTCTCTTTGACGAATGCACGGCCGCCAGGAGGACGATGACGTAGAAGGGAGTGAGCATCCGGCGTTCGGCGCCGAACGGCGAGAACAGCACGTCCCAGGCGAGTGCGGTCCCCGTGAACGCGACCAGTGGTGCGAGCCGCCCCGCTGCGGCACCGTTTGCGAGAGCGCAGCCGACGAGCCACAGCACCCACAGCCACACTGCGATCCCGGCGACACCGGCTTCGACCCAGGCGCCCAGGAGATGCGAGTGTGTCGGGATCAAGCCCGTGTTGCGGAGGAGCACGCTCGGCGCGGTCCCCAGCCGGGCATAGTCGTCGAGCAGTGACTGGTAGTAGCGGGGATCCTTGGCCCAGGACCCGTGACCGATGAGAGGGGAGTCCTTGATCGCCCTGGCCGCAGCGCGCAGCTCGACCCGGCCGTCGAGGAAGATCCCGAGCCCTGAGGATCCTTGTCGCTGGTACTTCAGCTGAGCGGCCGCGCCCAGAGAGCCTCGCTGTGCGAGGTCGGCGTAGAAGTCGACGAAGAGCACCGTCGAGACGACGCCGATCAGTGCAAGTCCGAGGACAGGCGCGCGCCGGAGCGGCCGCTCAGTCAGCGAGCGCCTGCCGACGATCGCGTACAGGGCGACGCACACCGCGGCGAGAAAGCACGTTCCCGAAAGCGACCGGTACCCGCGCTCCAGGTTCAGCGCGGCCGCGAACAGCAGGATCACCGGCGGCAGCCACGGTCGGCTCGTCACGCGGGTCGCAACGAGCACGAGCGCGAGCGTGAGGGGAAACCCGATGCCGAACTTCCACGGGTCACCCGCCGCGTACGCACTCGGGCTGAGCAAGAAGTCGAGGGCGAGCCCTGCGGCGAGGCCGGCGCCGAAGAGCATGAGGCGGCGCGGGCGGTTCTCGAGCAGGAGGTACAGCGCGACGAAGTTCGCGAGCGTTACGGCAATCTTCGACCAGCCGCGCAGGAAGTCGTCGGGGGGCGTCATCCGAAAGATGTCGGTCGTGACCTGGGCCCAGAGCCAGAGCAAGCACAGCAGGACGAATGTTGCAGGCACCGGCGGGAGGCCGGCGGGACGGGCTCGAACGAGCAGAAAAGGAAGCAGACCGAGCAGGGCGATCTCGGCGAAGAAAAGTCGGCCGATCCCGTCGAGCTCCGCGAACAGTAGGCACGGGATCAAGAACGACGCAACGTCGGAGAACGCGATCGGACGCATCGGGCGCGCGCGCGCGTATGCAAGTGACGCAGTGCTCACGACATCGCTCCGAAGGGCATCGAGGCAGGCCACTGTTTGCGGTCCGCGAGACGGGCGTAGAGTCGCGTGAGCTCGTCGCCGTAGTGTTCCTGCCGGTACTGCTCCCGCACGATCTGCGCGTTCCGTGCGCCGATCGTGGCAAGTCGCTCCCGATCTTCTGCGGCGTGCCGAATAGCCGCCGCGACCGCAGCCTGGTCGCCCACAGGGACGAGCGCCCCATGAACACCGTCCTCGACGATCGAGCCGGCATTCGGCGTCGTCACGACGTAGCAGCCGGCAGCGAGCGCCTCGAAGACGACACGCGCCGAGCCTTCCGCGAGCGAGGGAAAGACGAAGACGTCCGTCTCGGCCAGGATGCCGGCGAGCGCGGGACGCGTGACCGTACCGTGAACGAGTACACGGTGATCTCGAATGAGGGCGCTCGCCGCTGAATCCTCCCGGTCGACCGCGCCTGCGACCGCGAGGGTCCAGTCGACGTCGTCGAGCTGCGCGAGGGCACGCTCGAGTTCATGTGCGCCCTTGCGCCCGGCGAGGTGGCCCGCAAATGCCAGACGCAGCGGTCCGCGAGCGTGCGCTGGGCGGGAGGGTATGACATCGAGGAACGCGTCGTCGACGCCCCAGTAGACGACATCGACCCTCTTGGGGTCCCAGCCCTGGTAGACAAACGTCTCCTTCACGAACGCCGAGTTCACAACGACGTGGTCCGCTCGCTGAACGTCATCGAGAACGTGGCGCCAGAACGGCGAGACGTGCGTGCGCTCGTCACTTCGCGAAAGACGGCCTCTGTGGGCGACGAGGTGCTCGACAAGCGCAGGGTGTGCAATCGAGTGATCGCAGAGCGCTACGAGTCCCCGAGCGCGCGCTTCCTCGACCGAGGGTCCACCAAACCCGGACCGGTAGTGGTAAACGTGCGCGCGAGAGTTGCGGACGATCTTGCCGGCGCGCCGCGCGTACGAGCGCGTCGACGCGACGTCGAGCGCTCCACCAAGCCGCCGCATGCCGAGACGCGTCGCTGCTGTAGCGGCCTCGTGCACGAGCTCCGCTCGCCAGGATGGCGAGATCAAGGTGGTCGGCAGCTCGACGCTTCGATCGAGTAGCCGACCGATCCGCGCCGCCGCCAGCGGTCGAGCAATCCGAGCGATCAGCGTCGCGCCTCGCGTCGGGTAGGCCCCGGTAACGAGCGTGTGGAGCGATCCGCGACGAGCGGCTTCTTCAGCGGCGACGGCGAGATGAAAACGGTTGAAGCCGTTCGAGATGAGGACACGCGGGGTGCCAACGGGCCGGCGGCAGACGAGCGTCGGTGCTTGAGGTTCCTGAGCGACGCCTGTCATGACCCGCTTCCTCCGGCCGTTGAGGGCGCGGACACCGCGATCCCCGATCGGCACGCGTGAGCGAAGACGAGTCCGCGGACTGGCACGTCGAGTGCCCTGGCCGCCTCCCGTGCCATCCAGCCGGTCGCTGCAGCGTAGGCGGCGAGCGACGCGAGCCCTGCACCGACGAGACCGAAGGCCGGAAGAAGCAGGGCGAGGCCTGCGACGGTGACAACAAGAGCGAGGGCGTCGGCCAAACCGGCGCGAAGCGGACGGTCAACGGCCTTGAGGACGGCGGCGAGCAGCCGGCCCGTCGTGAGCAGGACGGCCGCCACGAGCAGTATTCGCGCGACGCCGGCTGCGGCATTGAACGCTGTCCCAAAGAGGATCTCGAGAAGTCGTGGCGTGATCAGTAGTAGTGGAACCGTCAGTAGCAGCGAACCGACCAAGGTAAGCCGGACGTAACGCGCGGCCATGCGCTGCCGTGTCTCGCGATCGACTTCGCGCGCGAGACGCGGCATCGCGACGAGTGCGATCGAGGAACCAACGAGGCTCGTCAGTGACGTGAGGGTGACGGCGACGACGTACAGCCCCAGCTTCGCCGGCGCGAGAAAGAGGGAGATCACGAGCTGGTCGGCGCGTTCGTTGAGCATCGTCGCGACCGTGCTTGGGTGACTTCGAACCCCGTAGCGGAGCAGGTCGGAGACGACCCGCCGGTCCACTCGGAGGGGTGTGGCGCCAGCAATGCCGAGCAAGATGACGGCGGCGACTGCAGTGACGCTCGAGGCGCCGAGGTACACGAGAACCGCTGCGCCGACGCCGAGCGAGGCCGACGCCCAGGCGGCGGTAAGGCCGGCTGCGGTCAGCGCGATCAGGAGCAGACGGATGAACTGGAAGTCCCGAAACTGGTGCAGTCCCTGGAGGAGGTTCATCGCGTAGACGGTCGCCAGGAACAGCGGGATGTAGGCGACGTATGCAAGCGCGAGCGGGCGAACATCGGCCGGATAGCCGGAGAACACGATCGAGACCACCGCGGCGGCGACCGAGACGAGCAGCAGCGACTGCGCCAGCCAAACGACTGCGGCACTTCCTGCGAGCGTCCCGAGAGCCGCGCGACGGCGTGCTGCATAGAACGTCGTCGCGTCGGCAACGCCGAGGTTTCCGACGGTTGCGAGTGCAGCCGGCCACAACAGGATCGCGGCGAGCTCGCCGCGGCCTTCTGGTCCGAGCGTACGAGCAAGCACGATGCCGGTCAGCACGTTGAGACCTTGTATGAGGAGCGAGGCCCCGAAGCTCGTGGCCAGGGGGCCGCGCGCAACACGGAAGCGGACTCCCATGTCAGCCGGAGTTCGCGCCGCGGAAAACGAGTGGAATCGTGCGCAGCAATAACCGCAGGTCACTCCACAGCGACCAGCTCGTCACGTACAGGTAGTCGAGCCTGACCATCTCGTCGAACGCGATCGCACTCGAGCCGAGCACCTGCCAGAGACCCGTCATCCCCGGCTTCAGCGAGAGCCGCCGGCGGGCCCACGTCTCGACGAGGCGGTCCTCTTCGAGGATTAGCGGGCGCGGGCCGACGAGCGTCATCTCGCCGTTCAGCACGTTGAAGAGCTGCGGCAGCTCGTCGAGCGAGAAACGCCGCAGGAACGCGCCCACGCGCGTGATGCGCGGGTCGTTGTCGATCTTGAACATCCGCGCGTCGCCACCGTTCCGTGCGTGGCGGTTCAGGTGCACGAGCTCGCCCTTGCGCGCCTCGGCGTCGACGCACATCGTCCGGAACTTCCAGATCCGAAACGTTCCGTCGGCGCCCACACGTACCTGCCGGAAGAAGACGGGACCCCGCGAGTCGAGCTTGATCGCCAGCGTGGCCGCGAGGAAGAGCGGGGAGAGCAGCACGAGCCCCGGCACGGTGAGCACGACGTCGAGCAAGCGCTTGAGGAGGGCAGAGGAGCGGGAGAGCGCGGCGGGCGGAAGCCCGAGCACGGGGAGCCCTTCGACGGTGTGCACCGAGACGCCCGGACCAACGAGCTCGTAGAACCGGGGCACGAGGTCGATCTGGACGCCGAGCCCCTGCAGCTTGCGCACCAGCTCGACCATCGGCTCCGCGGATTCGACCGAGAACGCGATGATCACCCGCTCGACGTCGAGCAGCCGGATCAGGCCGGGCAGCCGCTCGGGTCCGCCGAGCAGCGTCAGGTGCCCGAGATCGCCGCGCCGTTCCTTCGGCGCGGAGTCGACGAACCCGACGAGGTTGATCCCGTACTCGGGATGGTTCAGCAGCTTGCGCGCGATCGTCTGGCCGACGTCACCCGCGCCGACGATGATCGTGTTCTGGAGGTAGGTCACACTCCGGCGGCAGAGCGCGCGCGCGACCGCGCGGCCGGTGCAGACGAGCAGGATCGCGAGCAGCCAGAACGTGACCAGCTTCGGCATGTGCGGCGCGGCGGCGCCCGTGAACCACGCGCCCGCGAAGAACAGCCACGCGCCGACGGTGACGAGATGAAAGACGCCCACGACGTCGTCAACCGTCGAGTGGTCGGTGCGTTCCTCGTCGCGGTCGTAGAGCCCGTACAGCTTGGCGACCACGATCCAGCCGGGAAGCGTCAACAGGAAGAGCAGCCATTCCGCGTCGGGGCCCAGCCGGTCCACCGGCGCCGTCAGGCCGAGGAAGAGGAACTGCGCGACGAGGAACGCGGTGAAGAGACCGGCGACGTCCGCGGCGAGGAGCGCGCGCCGTACCAACCAGCCCCGACGTCGAACCGTCGCCGTCTTCCGGCGCCGCTCGACGATCTCGAGTGTGCGCTGGTCGACGAGCGAGTGCAGCTCGTCGTGGAGCGAGAGGCTCTGCAGCAGCGCGACCTGCTCGGTCGCGTTCACTGCGCCGCCCGCCGGCCGTAGAGGCCGCCCGCGACGAGGTTGCGGATCGCCTCGGGGGAAGCGTCGTAGTCCGCGAGCTCCTCCCAGCGGCCGTTCTCGAGCACTCGCAGCCGCCGGCCGCTCGGGGGGACGTAAAGGACCGGAATCCGCGCGAACCGCGAGTACGTCGCCGCTGCCTCGGCCTCGCCCTCGTCGTCGACGACGATCGCGTCCGGCTGGAGCGAGCGGAGCAGGCCCGCGATGTCCGGCTGGCCCGCCGCGATGACTTTGCACTCCGCAAGCCCGTCGAGCGCGCCCTCGAGTGCCTCGCCGAGCAAGGGGACGCTGCAGACGGCGACGACGAGCGGCGCCCGGCGCTCGATCACGCCGACACTCCTTCCTCGAGCCCTTCCTCGCGGTAGGCGGCCAGGTAGAAGGAGGCCGCCGCTCGGCGGGAGGGCAGCTCCAGCTTCTGAAGGATGTTCTGCATGTGCCGCTTGACCGTGAACTCCGAGATCGTCAGCTGCTCCGCGATCTCGCGGTTGCGCGCGCCGCGTGCGACGCACGCGAGCACCTGCTTCTCGCGCCCCGAGAGCACCGCCGCGCGCTCGCGCGCCGTCGAGCGCGCTTCGAGCGCATGGATTGCATCGATCATCAGGCCGGCCATGTCGCGCGAGAGCGGCGCCTCGCCGTTGACAGTGCCGCGTAGCGAGCGGACGAGCCCGGCGGCCGAAATCCCTTTGTGGAGGAACCCGTGCGCGCCGGCGGTGATCGAGTCGAGCACCGCCTCGCGCGTCGGCTCGAGCGTCCAGACGATGATGTGCGTCGTGGAGCGCTCGCGCACGCGCCGGACGAGCTCGAGGCCACCCGCGGGCGGGAGCTCGAGGTCGATCAGCGCGATCTCCGCGAAGCCGGTGGTGAGCACGCGCTCGGCCTCTATCGCGTCGTTCGCCTCGAGCACCTCGAGGTCGCTCTCGCGGCGGAGCAGGTTGCGTACGCCCGCCCGGAACAGTGGCAGCGCGTCGGCGATCAGGATCCTGGTGCGCCTCATCCGAGCCGCACCCCCTCCCGATCCTTCCGCTTTGTCCCGTACCCGTAGCCGTAGCCGCCGTGGCCGTAGCCCTCCTCGCTCTCAGCGCCGGTGAGGATGAACCCGAGCTTGGCCGCCGGCGAGGCGTCGAGGACGCGCCGCAGCTCTCTGACCATCGGTCGTCGCACGACGTTCATGCGCGTGACGACGAAGATGCCGTCGACCTTGCTCGAGAGCGCCATCGCGTCGCCGACCTGGAGCGCCGGCGGCGCATCGATGAGCACCGTCCCGAACCGCTCGCGCAGCTCGCCGAGCACGGCGCCGACCATCCCCGTGACGACGAGATCGCCCGCGTTCGGCGGGATCGCGCCCGCAGTCAGCACGTGGAGCAGGCCGCTCGCACCGTGTTCGCCGTTGCCGTTACCGTCCCCGTTCTCCGAGCGGCCGCCCCGCCAACCGCGCGCGTGTCGCGCATCGCTCGGTGCGGGGATGACAATCGGCGTCAGCGCCTGATCGAGGCTGAGCTGGTCGAGCATGAGCTGGGTCAGCCCCGGCACGTCCTGTAAGTCGAAGAACCTGTCGAGGTACGGCCTGCGCAGGTCGAGATCGACCAGGCAGACCGACTCGCCCGCGCGGGCAAGCGCGACAGCGAGATTCGCGACTGTCGTGGACTTGCCCTCCTGCTCGACCGCGCTCGTGACCATGATTGTCCGCGCGTCGCGCCCGAGCTTCATGAACTCGAGGTTCATCTTCAGCATCCGGAACGTCTCTGCGTTCACCCCCCGCGGATTTGCGAGCATCGCGAGCCTGTTGTCTTTGCGCAGCCGGCGAGGCGGCTCAGGAATGCGCGCGAGCAAGGGCATCCCGAGCTGCTGCTCGAGCTCGTCCGCAGAGCGGACACGTGTGTCGAGCGCCTCGCGGAGGAACGCGAGGCCGAGCCCGAGCACGAGCGCGAGCGCAAGGCCGAGGATCCCGTTTCGGAGTGGGCGCGGCTGCACGAGCTCCGCGTCCTCCGCCGAGTGGACGACGAACGCATTCGAGGTCTGCAGCGCCTCCATCGTCGCGAGCTGCTGCTCCTTGTCGACGAGCGCCGCGTAGAGCGCGGTGTTCGGCTTCGCCTCCCGATCGAGCAGCGCGATGCGCTTCGCGACCTCGGTGCGCGCGCGCTTGAGCGACGCGGTGTCGATCTCCCGGCGGTAGATCTTGAACTGGTTCGCGTACAGCGTCGCGAGCTCTGCCGCGCGCGACGGGCTGCGGTCGGTCACCTTGAACTCGAGCAGGTCGGCGTTCTGCTTCGCGGAGACGCTCGAGCGGCCGAGGAATCCCCTGGCCATCTCCGAGCCAGCGAGACCGGCCTCCTCGAGCACGCGCCGCGCGACGTCGGGCACTCGCGCGAGGCTCGCCTGGGTCTGGATGATCCGGTCCGCCTGCTGGTAGACGGTCGGGTCGACCGTGCCCGTGAGCGAGGCCGCCAGGTTTTGCCGGCCGATCAATACCTCGGCGGTCGCCTGGTAGAGCCGTTCCTGCTGCAGCGAGAAGAAGACCGCAGCGGCAGGAACCAGGACCAGCGCCTGCAGAATGATCCATTTCCGCCGCCGGACGACGTTCAGATAGTCCCGAAGCGTCGTCGAGTCCGAGGATTCTCGCCCGAAGTCCATCCAATGTCTCCCTGTGGTCCGCAGATTTCCCACCCGCGCAGCGGGCGGTTCGAAAGATGGTTCGGCGGACCAGCGGGGGGACCAAAGAGGTCCTTTCGGACCATTCGGGGGAAACCGCCGTGGTGAATGTGGGGCTTCCGACAGGTTCGCCTAGGTTTTATCCACAGGTCGCCGGCGAGAACTGTGGACAGCTCGAAAGACCTCCTCGTAGGCGTCGAGGAAGCGAACGGGGTCGAAGTGCCGGGCGGCGACCGCGGCCGAGCGCTCGGCGAGGCGCCGCCGGAGTGCTGGGTCTCCCGCAAGCGTCCCTAGCGCCCTCCTCAGCGACCCGGCGTCCGGCTCGATCGCGAGGACGTCCTCCGCGGAGAAGTAGGCCTCGTAGCCGGGGTTCAGGGTCGTGACCACGGGAAGACCGGCCGCCATCGCCTCCTGGAGCGAGAGGGGAATGCCCTCGCCCCGCGAGGGGAGGACGAAGGCGTCGACGCACCCCATCAGCGCCCCGAGACGATCGGGGGCGAGCGGCGAGAAGAACCGGACGCCGCGTCGCGGGGGCGGGGGCTCGCGCCCGGTCACGACGGCGAGGTCGTAGCGCTCGTCGGCGGCGTCGAGCACGACGTCGAGTCGCTTCTTCGGTGCGTCGCGGCCGACGAACAATGCGACGAACCGGTCCTCGGGCAAGCCGAACTCCGTCCGCGAGCCGTCGAGCGTGCCGGGATCACTGGCGACCGGCAGGACGCGGACGTCGACGCCCCACAGCCTCGACGCCCACGCCGCGACCTGCGGGTTGTAGGCCGTGTGCGCTGCGGCCCGCCTTGCCGCGCCGCGAGTCGCCCGGTACGCGAGACGCTGCGCGAGCCCGAGCGGGCGGCTGCGCTGCGGGACGAGCGCGACGTGCTGGGTCAGGACGACCGGAGCAGGCGAGAACAGCAGCGCGGCCAGCGAGGTCGCGTACAGGACGTCGTTCGCATGCACGACGTCGACCTCATGGCCGAGCATGCGGACCGCGCGCAACAGGACGGGCGGTGCCGGCACGGGCCACGGCACGCCGAGCCGCTCCTCGAACGGGTTCCGAGCAGGGATACGGTGGACGCGCATTCCGTTGTCGTCCTCTTCGAGCGGCGAGCCCGGCTCCGTCCTGCAGCAGAGCACGTGCACGTCGTGGCCGCGCGAGGCCAGGCCGCGGGCGAGATTCTCGGTGAACCGCTC
>DASYUZ010000087.1:0-11514 GCA_036000665.1 Gaiellaceae bacterium | reverse complement strand
AGGTGATCTGCGTCGTCGACGCGCTCACCGGATCTCCCCTGCAGCCGACGTGTCCGAAGGCACCAGCCGGTTCCGCAGCAGCCGCGGAATCGACGACGGGCTCGGCGGGGCCTGGTGCCCGAGAGGCCGATCCGGAGCTCGTCCCGAACCTGATCGTCGCGAAGTTCGTCCGAGGCGCTGATGAGCGCCAGGTGGAAGCGCTGCTCAGCCGTCTGAAGCTCACGACCGCGCGCACGATCCCCGCCCTTCGCCTCCGAGCCCTGCAGGTAAAGCCCGAGCAGCGCGAGGAGGCGCTGAGCCAGCTCGCCCGCTCCCCGCTCGTCGAGCGCGCCGAACAAGACCGGTTCGTTCGACTCGCATTCGATGAGGACTGGGGGCCACGCACGGTCGGCGCTTCGAGCGCGTGGAACGTAACGCGCGGTTCGCAGAAGGTGACTGTCGCCGTGATCGACACGGGCGTCGACGCATCGCATCCCGAGCTGCGCGGCTCGTTCGTCCCGGGCTACGACCTGATCGGCAACGATGCGGACCCCGACGACGAGCAGGGCCACGGCACGGCCGTCGCCGGCATCATCGGCGCCCGCACGAGGAACGGCCGAGGCCTCTGCCCGGCCTGCTCGCTGATGGCGGTGCGTGTCCTCGGCGCCGACGGCTACGGGACGACCTCGACAATCGCCGACGGGATGGTTCGTGCGGTCAACGCCGGCGCGCGCGTCCTGAACCTCAGCCTCGGCTCGACCGGGACGACCGACACCGAAGCCGAGGCGGTCGCCTATGCCCTCGAACGCGGCGTCGTGGTTGTCGCAGCCGCCGGCAACGACGGCAGGGAGGACGTCTTGTACCCGGCGGCATTTCCCGGAGTCATCGGCGTCGCCGCCACCGACGAACGAGACCGGCTGTATCCGTGGTCGAACCGCGGCGGCGCCGTTCGCGTTGCAGCACCTGGATGTAACACCGCTCCAGCGCTCGGCAGCGGCCACGCCTACTTCTGCGGCACGTCGTCGGCGACCCCGATGGTGGCCGGCATCGCCGCGCTCGCCCTCTCGCTCAGCCCGCAGATTACGAGCGCTCAGGTCGAGCAAGCGCTCCAGCGCACGGCCGTTCCGATTCCGGGCGTGCAGTTCGGACGCGTGGACGCCGCCCGAACGATTGCCGCCTTCGCCAAGCGCACGCGCCTGACGGCCTCGGGACGCCTGGGACCGACTCGGGCCCGGACCTACCGACTGGTGACCGGTCCGGGAAGCATCGACGCGATGGTTTCCGTTCCGAACTCGGGGAGAGTCACGTTGACGCTGCTCGACGCGTCCGGATCGAGGATCGCGACCGTCAGCAGACGCGGCTCGGCGCGGATTCAGCGCGTGCTCTCCGCCGGTACGTACGCGCTGCGAGTCTCGGCTGCAGCGTCAGTGAGGTACGTCCTGCGCGCCGACTACGTCAGGCTGCCGGCCTGACGGGCGCGGCGACGCGTCAAGGACTCTCAGCCGTCGCTCTTGCCGTTGCCCTTGCCCTTGCCGCGGTTCTTGTCGTCGCCGCGGCCGTGGTCGTTGTCGTCGTCGTCGGTCGACACGACCGGCGCCGGCGCCGGCGCGACGTCGGTGGTGGGCTGCTCGGTCACAACCGGCGGCGTCACCGGCGGCCCTGCGGGCGGCGCGTACTTCGGGGAGCCGGCGGCGTCGTCCTTGCCGCGACCGCCCTTGTCGCCCTTGCCCTTCTTGTTGCCCTTGTCGCCCTTGTCGTCGCCTGGCTGCGCCTTCTGCGGCGGCGCGGCTGCGGGCGCCTCGGCCTTCGGCGCTTCGTGGCCCTTGTCCTTGTCCTTCTTGTCGCCCCGGTCGCCGCGGTCCTTTTTGTCCTGATCGCTGCCGCGCGCGGGCGCTGGCGTGTCGGCCTTCGCCTTGTCCTTGTTCTTATCGCCGTCACTCGTCTTCGGCCCAGAGTGATCCGTCGCGGGTGGCGTCGTGGCGGCCGGCGCGGCAGCTGGAGACGGAGCCGTGGCAGCCGGCGGCGCGGGAGGCGCGGTGCGGCTCGCGTGGACGCTCGGCGGCGTCGTAGCGGTCGCCGGGGCCGCCTCTTTCGCGGGCGCTGGGGCGTGCGCCTTCGACGGCGCGGGCTTGGTCTTCAAGACCCGCACCGTAGGAACGTCGGCGCGGCGATCGTCGAGCGAGGCGGCCGGCGCGACGCTCGTGGTCGCGGGCGCGATCGCCTTCGCCACGACGGGTGCCGCTGCGCGCTTCGCCGGCGGCGCGAAGTGATGTTGGACGGGCGGCGCCGTCGCGACGACCGCGGCGCCGCTGACCGCAACGGCGGCCGCCGTTGCCTGCACGGCGGTGCCGGCGGCGACCAGCGTCTTCACCGCGCCCAGGAGGGAGCCGATGTCGAGCACGCGGCGGACGCGCGCAAGCGCGCTGGGGCGCTCAGGCTCGACCTCGAGGTTCGCGGCGAGAGTTCGACGTGCCCTGAAGATCAGTGTCTCGACCGCCGACTGCGAGAGCTGCAGCTCGTCGGCGATCTCGTGGTACGAGAGTCCCTGCCACTCGCGGAGCAAGATTGCGCGCCGCTGGTTGTCCGGCATGTGCGAGAGCGCGTCGGTGAGCCGGATCAGCTCGTCGGCCGACTCGCGCGCAGGCGCCGGCAGCACGTCCTGCACCGCATCGAGGTCGCTCGGCGACTCGACGCGGCCACGGCGGCGCGAAGAGCGCCGGCGCGTCAGGCAGACGTTGTGCGCGATCTTGAACAGCCAGGCCAGCTCCGCTTCGGGTGTCACGCCGCGCTGCAACGCGCGGTGCGCGTTCAGGAACGTCGACTGCACCGCGTCCTCGGCCTCGTCGCGCGAACCGAGCTGGTTCACGCAGAAGCCGAACACCTGACGGGAGTACTGCTCGTACAGGTATTGCGTCGCGCCGGAGTCAGCAGGGCGTTCGACCCCAGCGGCACGACCTATGGACGGAACTGCGGCGATGCCGGACCTTCCTCGGAGTGGAGGGAACTGGACGAGGGCCGCGTCCCGCCCGAACGGACCCGACTGAGTGTGAGTGAGGACCCGCGGGCTGGCAAGATGCAGGAAAGCCATACCCTTATGATTCGAAAACCAGATGGGTGGCTAATTCCCTGCGCAGCTTCACGAAAAGCGCCTCGAGCGCCAGTGAGGCAGTTACGTTGAATTCCTCGAAGATTCGCCAAGCTTCGCGGACGTGTTCGCAGGCCCTCTCCGCCCCCACCATACGCTCTAGCGAGGCATCCTCGGCGAGTTCAGGGAGCCGGTCGAAGTGGATCACGGCCCGCTCCGCCCCAGCCGCGACCACGACGAGATCGCGGTACCAGGCGGCCAGCTCCTCGAGGGAGGCCAGCAGCTCCTCGCGCTCGGCCCCGCGCTGGGCCCGCCGCAGGCGGAGGTCGGCTTCTCGGGCCGGCAGGTCGAGGGACTTCAGCTGCTCCTCGGCTTCCTCGCGGGCAGCGGCCCCCCGCTCGGCCGCCGAGTCGAGCAGACGGCCGGCGGCGGCGGCGGGCACGAACGAGGCATCCCGGTAGACGTCGCGCGCGAGCTCCAGGAGCGTCGCTCGCCGCTTCGCAGAGGCCGGATCGAGCAGGCGCACGACGCGGTCGAGGCGTCCTGACGAGACACGCGCGAGAGCCGTCACCTGCTCGGGCGAGAGCGCGGGGGCCCGCGTCTCGATCTCCTCGCGCACGGCACGCTCCGAAAGCCGGCGGAAGGGAACGTGCTGGCAGCGGGAGCGGATCGTCTCCGGCAGGGGGCCGACGTCGTGGGCGACGAGCAGGATCACCGCGTACGGCGGCGGCTCCTCGAGGTCTTTGAGCAGTGCGTCGGCGGCGTCCTCGTTCATCGTCTCCGCGTCCAAGATCACGTAGACGCGGCGCTGCGCCTCGAACGGGCGCATGTGCAGGTCGTGGCGCATGGCGCGGATCTCGTCGATCCGGATCTGGTCGCCGACCGGCTCGAGCACGTAGAGGTCGGAGTGAGCAAGGCGCAGCACCCGGTCGGGCGATTCGAGCAGCTCCGCCGCGAACGCGAGCGCGGCCGCGCGCTTGCCGACGCCGGGCGGCCCGTGGAAGAGATACGCGTGCGCGGGACCCTCGTGGAGCGCCGCGCGCAGGAGGCGCTTTGCCTCGGGCTGCTCAGGAAAGGTCTCGAAGCTGTCCACGAATCAGGCGCGCGAGCTGGTTCGGGTCCTGCGAACCGTCCGCGGTGAGGATACGGCGCGGGAAGAGCTCGGCGAGTTCCCGGTAGGCGCGGTCGACGCGCGCGATGAAGTCGCGGTCGCGCTCGATCCGGTCGCGCTCGCCCCCCGTGCGCGCGCCCGCCTCCTCCAGGTCGACGAGCATCAGGATCGTGCGGTCGGGCAGGAGCCCGCGCGTCGCCTGCAGGTTGAGCTCGAGCACGCGGTCGACGCCGAGGCCGCGCGCGATCCCCTGGTAGGCGAGCGACGAGTCGATGTACCGGTCGCAGAGCACGTCGTAGCCGGCCTCGAGCGCGGGCGCGATCACGTGTTCGACGAGCTGCGAGCGCACCGCGGCGAACATCGCGGCTTCGGCCCAGGGGACGATCTCCGCTTCGCCGTGGAGCAGGATCTCGCGGACCTGCTCGCCGAGCGGAGTCCCGCCCGGCTCGCGCGTCGTGACGACGGTGCGGCCCTCCGCTTCGAGCAACTTCCGGAGGAGCTCCACCTGCGTGGTCTTGCCCGAGCCGTCGAGGCCTTCAAAGGTCACGAACATCGCGGCGGGAGCATAGAGCCCGTTCCATGACGGGCCCGGCGGCATCGCGCTTTGTCGTGGGACGGGCTTTTCCAGGAGGAGCGCGCCGTCGAGGAGCGAATCAGTGCGGCCCGTGGATCATCCGCTCCCCCACTCGCTCTGGCGCACGCGGGCGCTGGTGGCCTCGGCGGTGGCGGTGCTCGAGCTCCTTGCACTGCTCGGCCTGAGCGCTGCGGTCGTCGGCCCCTCGCTCGTCAGTGAGTTCGAAGGAGCGGCGCGTGCGCACGAGCTCGCGCCGGTGGCACCGAAGCCCAAGCCCGCCAGGAGCAAGATGCGGCAGCTGCTCGAGCGCTCCGACACGTCGGTGGTTGTGCTGAACGGAAACGGGATCTCGGGCGCCGCCTCGGACAGCGCGAACCGCGTGCGAGCCCTCTCCTATGTTGTTGCCAACGTAGGCAACTCTCCGCGCCCGAACGAGGGACGCACGGTCGTCATGTACCGCCCGGGCTACGAGCGAGAGGCACAGCGCCTCGCAAACGATCTCGGCGTGCAGCTCGTCGGCCCCCTCGACGGACTCCGCCCGCCCGACCTGATGGGCGCGCACGTCGCCGTCGTCGTCGGCCACTGAGGCCACGTCTCCGGCGGACGTGTCTGGGGTCAGACCCCGGACATGGCGGTTCGGGCCTAGGATCGGCGGCGTGGACGAGCGCAAGCGCGCCGAGGTCGAGTACCCCGAGCGCATCGGGGAGGCGGGACGCGAGTGGCTCCGCACGAAGCCGTTCGCGAACGACCCGCGCGAGACCGCGCGGCACCTGATCGACGCCGGCTACGTGATCGAGCTGCTCGACCTGCGTCCCGGAATGCGCTTCGTCGAGCTCGGGTGCGGGAGCGGCTGGATGACGCGTTTCGTCGCCAGGCACGGGCTCGAGGCGGCGGGCTACGACATCTCGCCGCAGATGGTCGAGATCGCGCGCGAGCAGGCAAGCACGGAAGGCCTCGACGCGCACTTCGACGTCGCCGATTACGAGTCGCTCGACCTCGAGCACGCCTACGACGCCGCGCTCACCTACGACGCGCTGCACCACAGCGCGAACCCCGAGCTCGTGCTCGCGAGCGCACGCCGCGCGCTCAAGCCGGGCGGCCTGCTCCTCGTCTCGGAGCCGAACTGGAAGCAGCGCTACCAGGGCCGCGGCGCGAGCGACGAGTTCGGCACCACCGAGCTCGGCTACTCGCCGCGCCGCCTCAAGCGGCTCCTCCGCGAGGCGGGCTTCACCGACATCCGCCGCTTCCACAACAACCGCAAGCGCCTGTTCTCGAACCGACCGGCAGACGTGCTCGCTCACCTCGCCGAGCCGCTCGTCTACCGCGCCCTCGCGCCCTTCTGGACACAGATCTGGCTGCGTGCGAGGGCGCGCTGATGCTCTGGCAACCCGAGCTCCACGAGCCGCCGACGGAGCAGCCCTGGAACGACGCGCGCGTGCGCGAGCGAATCCGCGCCATCGTGAAGGACGCCGAGGACGCCTACAACGACCTCTGGCCCGCGCACGAATGGGACGGCTGGCAGGCGGCAACGCCGATGAAGAACCTCTACGTCGGGGCCGCGGGCGTCGTCTGGGCAATCGACGCGCTCCGCCGCCGCGGTGAAGCCGATGTCGAGCTCGATCTTGCACGCGTCGCACGGCGCGCGCTCGACGCGTTCCGCGAAGCGCCGGACTACATCCGGATCGAGGAGCACACCGAGCCACGCGAGTCGGGCCTGCTCTGCGGCGAGACGGGCATCCTCGCCGTCGCGTGGCGCCTCGCCCCGGGCGCCGCCCTCGCGGATGAGCTGTTCGCACGCCTGCGCGCCAACGTGCACAACGACGCGAACGAGCTCATGTGGGGCGCACCGGGAACGATGCTCGCCGCGCGCGCGATGCACGGCTGGACGGGCGAGCGACGCTGGCTCGACGTGTGGGACGAGAGCGCAGAAGAGCTCCGGCGCAGGCGTGACGCCGACGGCCGGTGGACGGTGCGCGTCGGCGGCAACGAGTTCCGCGGGCTAAGCCCGGTGCACGGCCTCACCGGCAACGTGCTCGCGCTTCTCCAGGGCGGCCCGGACGAGCAACTCGTGCATGAGACCGCAGCGGTGCTCGAGCAAGGAGCCGTCCACGACGCTGGCCTCGCGAACTGGAACGGTGACGAGTTCCGGCTTCAATGGTGCTGGGGCGCGCCGGGCATCGTCGTCGGAGCCGCGTCCTACCTTCCGGAGGAGCTTCTGCTCGCCGCGGCGGAGCTCATCTGGCGGGCCGGCCCGCCCGCAATGGAGAAGGGCGCAGGCATCTGCCATGGTACCGCCGGCAACGGCTACGCGTTCCTGAAGGTCTTCGAGCGAACCGGCGACGAGCGCTGGCTCGACCGTGCACGGCGGTTCGCGATGCATGCGCTCGAGCAGGTCGAGCGCCGTGGCCAGGGCCGCTACTCGCTCTGGACCGGCGACGTCGGAGTTGCGCTCTACCTCGCCGACTGCATCGACGCGCGCGCCGCGTACCCGATCCTCGACACCTGGGACTAGCAGCCCGTCGGGTTGATCTTGCAGCGCGCCTTCTTGACCCACGCCACGTGCGGCCCGTGCGGATCGAGCGCGTACATGCGATTGAAGCGCCCGTACGCGTCGGCGTAGCGCTGTACGTCGAACTCGAGCTTTCCGAGCAGGAACCACGCCTCGCGACTCTCGGGCTGCACTTCGGTCGCCTGCGCGTAGTAGTCGCGCGCGCGATCGAACTGGCCCTGCGCGTCCTCCACGAACCCGAGTGCGAAGAGCGGCTCCACGGAGACGGGATCCAGCGAGTTGGCGCGCTGCGCCTCGTCCGCCGCGGTAACGAGATCGCCGCGTGCGATCGCTGCGTACGCATCATCCAGTCTCCGGTCGGCGAGCCAGGGCGCGCCGAGCGAGTAGAGCGCGGCCAGCGCGAGCGTCAGAACGCCCGCCGCCCACAACGGCGCGCGGCCGCCTGGCCGATCGCCGTGCGAGAGCAGCACGCCCAGCGTCGCAAACGCCACCGCGCCGGCAGCGGTGAAGTCCCAGTGGATGTCGAAGAGCACGCCGAGCGCGAACAACCCCACGACGAAGGAGAGCGCCCGCTCCCGCCGCACGGCGAGGGCGGCCGCGACGACGGCGCCGGCGAACAACGCAAAGCCGACGAATCCGGTCTCCGAGAGCAGCTGCAGCGGCAGCGAATGCGGCTCGCGCACCTCGACGTTCGACTCGCGATAACGGCGGTGCGTGACCTGGAACGCCCCGGCGCCGTTGCCGGCGAGCGGATTGTCGGCGAACCCGTGCGCCGCCTCCTGCCACCACTGTGCGCGGTTGTTCGAGCTGCCCTCGAAGACACGGCCGGGCCCTTCGGGCGTGACCGGCTCGCTGAAGTTCATCGCGGCGCGGGCGCCGACGACCGCGACCGCGACGATGACGACGGGCACGACGATCGCAAGCGCCCCGCGCAGCGCGGTTCGGCGACTCGGCTCCGGCACGTCGAGTTGCGCGAGGCCCGCGACGAGCGCCGCGCCCAGGAGCAACGCGAGCCCGAGCCAGAGCCCGTCCGCGAACCGCTCGGAATGCGGCTGCTGATCGACGCTGACCCCGTCGAGCGTGAGCCCGAAGCCGCCCACGGCAAGGGCGGGCGGTACCGCGACGGCGAGGCGGAACGCAGGCTCGTACCGCCCGCGCTCGAGCGCGAGCCAGCCCGCGCCAGCGAGGGCCGCGAGCAGCAACCCGCCGCGCGACTGCGTCAGCACGATCGCGACAACGGACCCGTACACGAGCAGGACCGCGGGGAGGCGGCGCGCGAGCCGCAGCGCCAGCGGGACGGCCGACGCCGCGAGCAACGCGAGCGCGTTCCAGTAGCCGATCGGCTCGTTCAGTCGTGCACGGCGCCCGTCGTCGAGCGCGAACACCTTCTCGACGAGCGCCCAGCCGACGAGCAGCCCGAGCAACGCGGCGAGCACCTCCTCGTAGCGGCGCTCCAGGCGCGGCCCGACGAAGAGACCCAGCGCGAGAAAGGCGAGGTAGACGAGCATCCGGTTGAGGAAGTCCCACGAGCGGTCGGGCGCGGCCGACCAGAGGACGGACGCAGCCACCCAGAGCGCGAACGCGCAGAAGAGCGCGCCGGAGACCACTCCTGCCGGGCTCAGCGTCGGCCGCGGGAGCGCGACCGCGAGCGCGGCGGCAGCGGCCAGCACCGCGCCTGCGCCGACCCAGAAGAACCGTCCCTCGCCGGCGAGGAGAGCCGCCGCGAGCAGAATCGTGAGCGCGGCGAAAATCCCATTGCCGCCGCCCCGCATCTGCGGCGACGCTAGCATGCTGCCTGGGTCCGCCCAGGCTGCTTACAAACCGCTTACGGGGGGCTTACCGCCGACTCACCCGTCGCGGCCAGACTCAGCCAAGGGCCCTGCTGCCGCCCTCGACCCTGCATGCAAACGAGTTCGCCCACTCCAACGTGCTGAGCCGCCTCCTGGTCATCTGCGCTGTCGTCGCAACAGTGCTCGGCATCGGTGCGCCCGCGGCGGCCGCGCGGCCGTGCTGGAAGGACCTCGTCGACGACTACTGGCTGGACAACCGCGTCGACAAGGTCTACCCCATCTCCTGTTACCGCGACGCGATGAACTCCCTGCCGCTCGACGTCAGGAACTATTCGGACGTGCAGGACGACCTGCGCCGCGCGCTCCTCGCGGCCATCCGCGACGAGCGCGACAGCGACGGCGGATCCGAGTTCCGCAGTGCCGCCGGCGAGGTTCCGCCGCCTCGAGCGACCGACGATGAAGGCGGCAAGCGCGGGTTCATTCCAGAGGTGATCGACAAGCTCGGCCCCAAGAACGCGAGCTCGATCCCGGTGCCGCTGCTCGTCCTCGCCGCGATCGCGCTCCTTCTGGTCGGAGCCGCGGGCGTGAGCTACGGCGCCCGCTGGTACCAGGCGCGGCGTATTCCGGTCGCGCCGCCCGAACCGCGCGCCTAAGAGAGAAACTCGAGCAGCAGCTCGTTGACGCGCTCGGGCGCGTCGAGCTGGAGCCAGTGGCTCGCGCCTTCGATGCGCTCGTAGCGCCATGGGCCGGTGACGTGCTCGCCGGAGCCTGCCATCCCCTCTTCGACGAGGTACTCGTCGCCGCTGCTCCAGATTCCAAGCGTGGGAGCCGCGACCGACGGAAACGGTGGCCGCTCCTCCAGCTCCCGGTACGGCGACGAGTTCGCGCGGTACCAGTTGAGCCCGGCGACGAGCGCTCCCGGCCGCGAGAGATCGGCCAGGTAGCGGTCGCGATCCGGCGCACCGGCCGTCCACTCGCGAAAGAGCTTCCAACCGTCGCGCGTCAGCAGCTCCTCGGCGACACCCTCGAACTGGAAGAAGAGCTGGTACCAAAACCGGCGCCGTTGCTCGAGGGACGGGTGCCGAAACGTGTTCGGATGCCCGACCGAGAGCACGACCAACCGTTCGACGCGCTCGGGCGCGAGCGCGGCCAGCGCCCACGCGAGGCCAGCGCCGAAGTCGTGCCCGACAACGTGCGCGCGCTCGATCTCCAGCTCGTCGAGCGCCAAGATCATGTCCACGAAGCTGCGCCGGATCGCGTAGTCCTCGACCGCCGCCGGACTCTCGGACTCGCCGAAACCGCGCAGGTCGGGCGCGATCGCGCGGAACCCGGCGCCGACGAGCACCGGCACCTGCTTCCGCCACAGGGCAGAGGAGTCCGGGAATCCGTGCAGGAGCAGCACCGGCCGCCCCTCGCCCTCGTCTTGTACGGCTAGCGTGACCCCGTCGCCTGCAACCCGTCTCATTCGAGACGAGCCTACGGCGTTCCTGTGCCGTCCGGCGCCGTTCGCAAAATGGTCGGTCCCGTCAAGCGGCGGGACCCCCACTACTGGATAGCCTTGGAGGGAGCAGAGAATGGCGAGCGCACCGAAGACCCAGATCCCCGAAACCCCTGTCGAGGAGGTCGTGAACACCGTCGTCGACGCGGGTCAGGCGGTCGGTGTCCGCCGCTTCTTCACCATCCCCGGCCGCAACCCCTTCGACGAGATCGAGTGGGAGTCGCGCACGGCCTTCATCCCGGGCAAGGACAAGCCGGTCTTCGAGCAGAAGGACGTCGAGTTCCCGAAGTTCTGGTCGCAAACTGCGACCAATATCGTCGCCCAGAAGTACTTCCGCGGCCGCATGACCTCGCCGGAGCGCGAGCGGAGCGTCAAGCAGATGATCGGCCGGGTCGTCGACACGATCGGCAAGTGGGGGCGCGACGGCGGCTACTTCGCTTCGGAGGAGGAAGCTGAGACTTTCGAAGCGGAGCTCAAGGCGATCCTTGTCAACCAGCTCGCGAGTTTCAACAGTCCTGTCTGGTTCAATGTTGGTTTCGAGGAGAAACCAGCTTGTAGCGCGTGTTTCATCCTCTCGATCGAGGATTCGATGGAGTCGATCCTCGACTGGATCCGCCGCGAGGGAGTCATCTTCCGTGGTGGGTCAGGCTCCGGTGTCAACCTCTCGAAGCTGCGCTCCTCGAAGGAGCAGCTCTCGAAGGGCGGCTACGCGTCAGGGCCGGTCTCCTTCATGCGCGGCGCAGACGCATCGGCCGGAACGATCAAGTCCGGCGGTAAGACGCGCCGTGCGGCGAAGATGGTCGTTCTCGACGTCGATCACCCCGACATCGACGAGTTCATCTGGTGCAAGGCGAAGGAGGAGGAGAAGGCGCGCGTGCTCGAGGCCGCGGGCTACGACATGTCGCTCGACTCGAGCGACTGGGCCTCGATCCAGTACCAGAACGCGAACAACTCGGTGCGCGTCACCG
>DASYUZ010000086.1:0-36261 GCA_036000665.1 Gaiellaceae bacterium | reverse complement strand
GCTCGAGGAGGTCTACTACTACCGAGCGCCCGCGCCGGAGGCGTTCGGCCTCCAGCGCCTGTACTCGCCCGAGCGCGGGGTCGACGAGACGTGGACGGTGCGCGACGGCGACGTCGTGCTGGTTCCGTACGGCTACCACGCGTTCACGGCCGCGCCGGGGTACGACTTCTACTACCTGAACGCCCTCGCAGGCAATCATCACTCGATGGCGAACTCCGACGACCCGGAGCTCCACTGGATCCGCTCGAGCTGGGAAGGGATGCCGAAGGACCCGCGCGTCCCGCTGGTGACCGCGTGAGTGCCCTTTTCTTGTACACGCGCGCACGGCCCCTGGGGGGAAGCGAGCGCCCCTACCTGAACGCTAGCGAGGAGCCTGTGACGTGTCCGTCACGCGTCTGTGCCGATTGTGTCGCGGTTTGTCCACAGGAGTGCGCGTGGCGCTGAGAGTCGGGAATGCGCCGTGCTCGTACGGCGCGTTCGAGGTCACGGTCGGCGTCTACCCGAACGTGCCTGGCCCGGACGAGCTGCTGGCGGCCGTGTCCGACGCCGGGTACAAGGGCATCGAGCTCGGGCCGCCGGGTTACCTCGGCGACGGCGACCAACTCCGTGAGCGCCTCGACCGCTACGGGCTCGAGCTGACGGGCGGGTGGTGCCCCGTCCGCTTCAGCGAGCCCGCGCACCTGGACGAGGACATCCGAGGCATGGAGCTCACGCTCGATCACTTCGATGCCGCCGGCGCGTGGAACGCGCGCCCCGTCTTCGGCGACGGCGGCTCGCCCGAGCGTCGCGCGAACCCGGGCCGCGGCGGGCCCAGCCTCGACGACACCGGGTGGCGCCGCTGGGCCGACGGCGTCAAGCGCGCCCAGGAGGTGGCCCAGGAGCGCGGGTTCACGCCCACACTGCACCCGCACACCGCGACCTACATCGAGTCGAAGGCCGAGATCGAGCGTGCGCTCGAGCTCACGGACCTCGGGCTGCTCGTCGACACGGGACATCTGCTCCTCGGCGGCACCGACCCGATCGAGCTCCTCCGCGAATACGGCGAGCGCGTGAACTACGTGCACGTGAAGGACGTTCGCCTCGACGTCGTGCGCCAGATCGTCGAGGAGCACGCAGACGTGATCGAGGGCTGGCGGCGCGGAATGTTCACGGAGCTCGGCAAGGGCGATGTCGATCTACCGGCGTTCTTCGACGCGCTTCGCCTTGCCGGTTACGACGGCTGGGTCGTCGTCGAGCAGGACCGCATCCCACGCGAGGACGAGGAGCTGCGCGAGTCCGCGGAGGCGCAGGTGCGGAACCGGGAGTGGTTGCGCGACCGCGTTGGGGTCTGATGGAGCAGCCGAGCTTCGACCTCAGCGGGCGCGTCGCCCTCGTCACCGGGGCGAGCCGCGGGATCGGCCACGACCTCGCGCTCGCGCTCGAGGGGGCCGGGGCGACGGTCGTCTCCGGTGTGCGCGGGGACGAGGCGCCGACCGAGAGCGTGCAGATGGATTTGCGCGACGTCTCCTCGATCCGCAGCGCCGTCGCCGAGGTCGTCGCGCGCCACGGCAAGCTCGACGTGCTCGTCAACAACGCGGGCCTCGGCACGAACCACGACGCGCTCGACGCAACCGAAGAGGAGTGGGACGAGCTGATGGCCGTCAACCTGCGTGGCCTCTTCTTCGCCTCCCAGGCCGCGGGGCGGCACATGGTGCGCGCGGGCTATGGGCGAATCGTGAACATGAGCTCGCAGGCGGCTCACGTCGGGATCCGCCGCCACGCCGCGTACAGCGCCTCGAAGGGCGGCGTGGAGCTGCTCACGAAGGTACTCGCGCTGGAATGGGGGCCGCACGGCGTCACCGTGAACGCGGTCGCGCCGACGTTCATCCGCACGCCGGGAACAGCCGAGCGGCTCGACCGGCCGGAGTTCCTCGAGGACGTGCTCTCGCGCATCCCGATCGGTCGCGTCGGCACGACGAGCGAGGTCGCCGCAGCGGTGATCTTCCTCGCCTCGCCGAGCGCGGGGCTCGTCAACGGTACGAGCATCCTCGTCGACGGCGGCTGGACCGCGCAGTAGTCAGCGCCAGGCGAGCGCGACCGCGTCGAGCTCGAGCGGCGGCGCCACCGATCTCCCGCTCGAGGCGTCGACGACGAGCACGCGGTCTCCGGTCGCGACCGCGAGTCTGCGCCCGTCCGGCGACCACGCCGCGGCCCGCGCGTTTCGCGTTGCGAGCAGGCGCAGGCGGCTGTCGAGGAGCACGACGGCGCCATGGTCCGCGCGCTCGACGAGCAGCGCACCGCCGTCGCCGCGAGACGTCACGCGACCGAGGCGGCCGCCTGGACGTGCGCTCGCGACCAGCCGGGTTCCGGCAAACAGCGCGACGACGTCATCCGCAGCGCCCGCGCGCACGACCACCGCGAGCCCGCGGGGGCCCGTCCACGCCGCCGACACGGCCTCGGCCTCAGGACCGAGCCCGAGCGCGCGCCGCAGCCAGTCGCGCGGCAGCACGACGCGGGCTCGACCATGCAGCGGGAACGCGACGACGTTGCCCTGTCGGACGAAGGTGAGCTCGCCTTGCGGTCCCCAGGCGGGGGCGCAGCCGCCGATGAGCCCGAGGGTCGGTCCCCGCGCGGAGTCGATCTGGACGCCGTTTCCCACGCACGAAGCAACGAGCGGCTCCCCGCCGCCCCAGATCGACCAGCTCGACGCTCGCGAGCCGGCCGGCGAGACGGCGAAGTCACACGCGTGCAGCGCCGGCGCGGCCACCGCCGCGAGCGTGGGCAGCGAGACGGCGGCCAGGCGGCACTGGGCGTTCGCGTAGTAGAGCGTGCCGCGCAGGCCGTGATGCCCATCCTTCCGCAGCGCGTCGGCGAGACCCGCGACCGCGATCGCAGCCAGGAAGACGACGAGGAGCAGGTTGGCGAGTCGTGCCACTGAATCGAGGATGCCAGCGTCTTGACACGCCCGGGCGGCTGTGACAGCGTCGCAATCGCTTGCGCAATCGATTCTCCGGGTCACGAGGCGGGCGATCGACAGAGTCGTGATGACGCGCGGCACCTCGGAAGGACGGGCCACGCTCGCTGACGTCGCGCGCCTGGCGGGCGTCTCGCCCTCGACCGCGTCGCGGGCCCTGAACGGGCTCGGCCAGTTCACGCCGGAGACGCGCGCGGCCGTCCTCGCCGCCGCCGAGGACCTGGGCTTCGAGCCCTCGCCGCTCGCGCGCTCGCTGCGCACGCAGCGCACGCACACGATCGGCTTCGTCGTTCCGGACGTGTCGAGCCCGTTCTACGCCGCAGCGCTGCAGGGCGCGCAGCGCGAGCTCGAGCGGGAGGGCTACCGGGTCATGCTGATGGACTCCGAGCAGGACGCGCCCCGCGAGCTCGCGGCGCTGCGGACGCTGCTCACACACCAGGTCGACGGGCTGCTCGTCTCGACGACCGGGATCTCGCAGGAGAGCTTCGAGACGGTGCTCAGCGTCCGCCGCGCGCCCTGCGTGTTCCTCGACACGGTGTTGGAGGGCGCAGGGGACGGCGTCGTGCTGCTCGACAACCACGCCGGGATCAAGCTGCTCGTCCGGCATCTGGCCGAGCACGGTCACCGCAGGATCGCCGTGCTCGCGGGGCCGCAACGGGAGACCAGTGCGATCGAGCGGCTGGACGCGTTCCGCGAGGAGGCGGCAGCGCAAACGGTCGAGGCGGAGCAGCTCGTCCGCGTCTGCCGCTGGACGCACGAGAGCGGCAAGGAGCAGACGCTCGACCTGCTCGCGCTCGACCCTCCGCCCACGGCGATCGTCGCGTGCAGCGCCGAGCTCGCGCTCGGATGCCTCGCCGCGTGTCGCGAGCGCGACGTTGCTGTGCCGGAGGAGATAGCTGTCGCGTGCTTCGACGACCCGTACGTGGCGCCGCTGCTGGAACCGCCGCTAACCGCGATCGCCTACGAGCCGGGCGAGCTCGGTCGCCTGGCGGCGTCGCTGCTCCTCGAGCGCATCCGTTCGGGCGACGGAGACCGCAGCGAGGTGCGCGTCCCCGTCCGGCTGATCGTCCGCCGCTCGTGCGGATGCGACGGCGAACGATGATCGTGACCGAGCGTGCCGTCGAGTCCGCAGCCGAGCGTCAGAAGGCACACGTCCCGGCGATCTCGCTGCGCGGCCTCGCGAAGCGCTACGGCCGCCACGAGGCGCTGCAGCCTACGGATCTCGACATCGGCGACGGCGAGTTCTTCTGCCTGCTCGGCCCGTCCGGGTCGGGCAAGACGACGACGCTGAACCTGATCGGCGGCTTCCTCGCGCCGTCGGAAGGGACGATCGAGATCCGCGGTCAGCGCGTCGACCGGTTGCCGGCGCACCGCCGGCCGGTGAACACCGTGTTCCAGAGCTACGCGCTCTTCCCACACATGACCGTGCGCGAGAACGTCGCGTTCGGCCTCCGCATGGCGCGCGTCCCGCGCGGCGAGTCCGCCACGCGTGTCGCGGAGGCGCTTGCGCTCGTCGGCCTCGAAGGGCTCGCCGACCGGTTCCCCGCGCAACTCTCGGGTGGCCAGCAGCAGCGCGTCGCCGTCGCGCGCGCACTCGTCAACCGTCCCGCGGTGCTGCTGCTGGACGAGCCGCTCGGCGCGCTCGACCTGAAGCTGCGCAAGCGCCTGCAGGTCGAGCTCGCGCAGATCCACCGCGAGATCGGGACGACGTTCGTCTACGTCACCCACGACCAGGAGGAGGCGATGTCGATGGCGGACCGGATCGCGGTCCTCGACGAGGGCCGCGTCGAGCAGGTCGGGACGCCCGAGCAGATCTACCACCGCCCGACCTCGCGCTTCGTCGCCGACTTCATCGGCGAGTCCAACTTCCTCGAGGTGGCGCTCGATGTGGCGGCGGGGGCCGCCACGCTCGCCGACGGCACGACGGTGCCGTTCGCGGGCGGTCGTAACGGGCCCGCCGTCCTGATGATCCGCCCGGAGTCCGTCCACGTCGCCGCGGCCTCGCAAGGACCGCCGGAGGCGCTGCGGGGTCGCGTCGCCCAGACGTCGAACCTCGGCAGTCACACCCGTGTCGCCGTGTCCATCCCGGCCAGCCCGACGCCGTTCACGTCCGTCGTGTACGGACGCGACCGGGCGGCCGTCGGCCTCGAACCGGACACCGACGTCGCGGTCTGGTGGGAGCCGGACGACGCCGTTGCCCTACCCGACACACGCGAGAAGGAGGAAGGAGCATGAGCTCGTTCGACAGGGCCCTGACGCGGCGCGAAGTCCTCCGCGGCGCCGCGTTCGGGAGCATCGGTCTCTACCTCACCGCCTGCGGCGGCTCCTCGAGCTCGCCTGCCACGACTGCCGCTGCGAGCGGCACCGGCAAGGCGGCGACGCTCAACTGGCTGACCTGGTCCGACCACTACGCGAACGACCAGCTGGCGGCAGTGAAGAAGAAGACACGGCTCACCGCACGGCCGCAGCTCTTCAGCGACAACGCCGACGCCTATCTGAAGATCAAGCAGACGGGCGGGCAGTTCGACATCGTGTCCGGCGACGCGCTCTGGGTGCCGAAGTACCTCAAGGACGGGCTCACCGAGTCCTTCGACCTCTCCTCGATCCCCGTCTCGTCCCAGCTGTTCTCGATCGCGCGCGAGTTCGAGTTCTGGCAGGACGGGTCGAACTACATGGGCTACCCGTTCTCGTGGTCGACCGTGCAGATCTACTACAACCCGAAGTTTGTGAAGACCGTGCCCGACTCGTGGCACGCCGTCCTCGACCCGAAGTACAAAGGCAAGGTCTCGCTCGAGAACATCCCCACGGACATGATGGCGATCGCGGCGCGGGCCACCGGCTCGAAGAAGCCGTACGCGATGTCGCGGGGTGAGATCTCGAAGGCGAAGGACTACCTCGAGCAGCTGAAGCCGAACGTGCTGAAACTCGCGTCGCAGAACAACGAGGTCATCCGCGCGCTCGCCGACGAGTCGGCATGGATCGGGATCACGAACCTCGGCAGCGACGACCGCGTGAAGGACGCCGGCGGTCCGGTGGTGAAGCCCGCGTACCCGCGCGAGGGCACGATCGGGTTCATCGACTCCGAGCAGATGGTGAAGGCGTCGAAGAACAAGGACTCGTTCGCGCGGTTCATCAACGCCGCGGAGCAAGCCCCCTACATCGCGCAGAACTTCATCACCAACGGCCGCCCGCTGTTCAACGAGAAGGCGTACAAGCTGCTCGTCAACCAGGGGCACAAGGACCGGGCCGACCGGCTGCTGTACAGCAAGCCGGAGAAGGCGCTCGAGATGACGATCAAGGGGCCGGCGGGAGACCAGCAGGCCTACTCCGACGCGTTCAACGAGGTCTTCGGGGCCTGATGGAGGGGAAGGTCGCGACGGTCCCGGCCGCGCCGCGCGCGCGGCTCGGGGCCGCCCGTGACCGCCTCGCCCCGTTCGCCGAGTACGCGGGCTTCCTGCCCGCGCTCGTCCTGTTCGGGGCGTTCTTCCTCGTCCCGCTGGGGCTGATCGTCGCGTACAGCTTCTGGCGGGTCGTCGACTACAACGTCGTCCACGACTGGACGCTCGACAACTACCGCTACTTCTTCAGCGTCGGCACCTACATCCGGACGTTCTGGGCGACGATCTGGGTCGCGGTGCTCGCGACGGCGCTCACGATCGCGATCGCGTTCCCGTTCGCGTACTGGCTCGTCCGCCACGTTCCACGCCGCTGGCAGAAGCCGCTGCTCGTGCTCGTGATCGTGCCGTTCTGGGCCAGCTACCTGCTTCGCGTCTATGCCTGGCTGACGATCCTCGGCGAGCAGGGCGCGTTGAACCGCTTTCTGCAGTGGACGCACGTCACCGACCGCCCCGTCTCGTTCTTCCTCTACGACCGCCCGGCCGTCGTGCTCGTGCTCGTCTACCTCTACTTTCCGTTCGCCGCACTCACGCTCTACGCGGCGCTCGAGCGCTTCGACTGGGACCAGCTCCGCGCGGCGATGGACCTCGGGGCGACGCCGCTGACGGCGATCCGGCGGATCATGCTTCCGCAGGTGCTGCCCGGGATCGTGACCGCGGTGATCTTCGTCTTCATCCCCATCCTCGGCGAGTACCTGACGCCGCAGCTCGTCGGTGGGGCGAAGGGCGTGATGATCGGCAACCTGATCGTCAACTTCTTCCAGGGGGCGCAGTACACGCGCGGGGCGGCGGCGGCGCTGCTGATCGCGGCTCTGATCGTCGTCCTGCTCGCGATCTTCCGTCGCTCGCTCGAGCTCAGGGGGGAGACGCTCCGTGCGTGACGTCGATGCGGTCTCACGGCGCGCGCAGGTCGTGCGCTTCCTGCTCGGTGTCTTCGCCGCGCTGACCTACGCGTTCCTCTTCGCGCCGATCGCGATCCTCGTCGTGTTCAGCTTCAACGCGAACCGTTACGGCACGTTCCCGATCACCGGCTGGACGAGCGACTGGTACCGGCAGGTCTTCGACGATTACCAGGTGCGCGACGCGCTCTCGACGTCCGTGAGGGTCGCGCTGCAGGTGACCGCGATCAGCACGGTCGTCGGCACCGCCGCCGCGTTCCCGCTGGTGCGCGCGCGGCGGTTGCCGTTTCGGAGCGGAATCCGCGTCGCGATGACGCTCCCGATCATGATCCCGGGCCTGCTGATCGGGATCAGCCTGCTCGTGCTCTTCACGAGCGTGCTCAACTTCCAGCTCTCGGCGCAGACGGCGGTGATCGGCCAGAGCGTGTACACGACGCCGTTCGTGATGCTCCTCGTCGCCGCGCGGCTGCAGGGCTTCGACGTCGCGCTCGAGCGGGCCGCGGCCGACCTCGGCGCGAACACGTACAACCGCCTGCGTTACGTCGTGCTGCCGCTGATCATGCCGGCGGTGTTCGCAGGCGCGCTGCTCGCGTTCACGCTCTCGCTCGACGAGTTCATCATCACGCTGTTCCTGATCGGTGGCCACAACACGCTGCCGATCTACATCTACACGCAGGTCAAGTTCGGGATCACGCCCGAGGTGAACGCCGTCGCGTCTTTGCTCCTGGCCGGGTCACTGCTGCTGAGCGCCGTCGCGTTCCTGCTCCCGGGCGCGATCCGCCGGGCGCGGCGGCTGCGGGCGGCCTAGGGCGCGACCCAGCGTCCCGTGCGGGCGCTCTCAACGATCGCCTCGAGGAGCTGCATCCCGCGGTGGCCGTCCGCGAACGTCGCGAACGATCCGTGCGGCTCGCCGGCGATCGCGCGGTACGCCTCTCGGAGGATGTTGCGGAACGCGTCACCGTAGCCCTCGACGTGGCCCGGCGGAAAGCGCGCGAGTCCGCTGTCCTTCAGCACGAGCCGCTGCGGTTCTCCGACCGGCCGGTCGAGGAGGAGCTCCGGTTGCTCCTGGTCCCACGTGCAGCCGCCGCGGCTGCCCTCGCACTCGAGCACGAGCTGGTTCTTCCGGCCCGGGGCCGTGCCGGCGACGAGCACGCTGCCGACCGCGCCGCCCTCGAAGCGGAGCAGCACCATTGCTGTGTCGTCGAGCGAGAGCGTCACGCCTTCTTTCTCGTGCTCGAACGTGCGGAACTCGGCGAGCACCTCGGCGATCCGCAGCCCGGTCACGTGCTCGGCGGTGTCGAGCCAGTGTGTGCCGAGGTCGCCCATCACGTACGACGGCCCCGACTGCTCAGGCTTGAAGCGCCATGTGTAGTCGGGCAGCAGCGCCTCGTCGTTCAAATAACGTCCGTGCACGACTCGCAAGTCGCCGAGCGCGCCTGCAACGATCTCGCTGCGCATGTGCGCGACGAGCGGATAGCCGCGGACGTGGTGCGCGACGGCGCCGACAAGACCGCGCTGCGCGGCCGCCTCGACCATCCGCGCGCTCTCCTGCGTGTTCACCGCGAGCGGCTTCTCGCAGACGACGTCGACGCCGTGCTCGAGCGCGAGCAGTGTTTGCGGCGCGTGCAGGTCGTTCGGCGTGCACACGTGCAGGACGTCCAGCCGGTCCGCCTGCAGCATCGCCTCGAGGTCGGACCAGGCGCTCGCGCCGCCGAGCTCGCCGGCAAACCTATCAGCGGACGACTTCGTCCGGCCGCACACCGCCGCGACCTCCACGCCGAGCTCGCGTAGCGCATGCGCGTGAACGGGCGCGACCCAGCCGGTCCCGACGATCCCAACTCTCACGACGCCGCGAGGAACATATCCGTGAGCAGCGCGATGTCGGCGCGCGCCTGCTCGGGGGGCGTGCGGCACGGCGTCCCGGACGTCACGCAGTCGTGGAAGTGCACGAGCTCGCGGACGAACGCTTCGTCGGCGGACTCGAAGCTCGCCGCGGCGCGCGCGGCCCCTTCGGCGCCGCTTCGCTCGTAGCGCGTGGGCGCCCCGCGCAGCCAGGGCGAGGGGAACTCGAGCGTCCGGATCGAGTCCGCGAAGAAGAAGGCGACGCTCTCGCGGTACTCCCGCAGGTCCATAAGCTGGATCCAGGCGCTGTCCCAGCGCGCGCCTTCGGGCAGGCGGACCGAGCCGGTCAGCGCACGCCCTGCTGCCCACCACGCGGCGTCAGCGACCCGCGCCGGCTCGCTGATCCCCAGCCGCTCGAGCGCCCCGTGGACGAGGTTCACGTCGTGGACGAGGCTGCCGAGGTAGCCGTCGGAGAACGCCGTAACGGCCTCGGCGTCGGCGCGCCCGACGGCCTCCTCGAGCTGGTCCTGCTCGAGCCTGCGCGTCTCCTCGATCACCGCGGCTGGCACGTCGCCGCGAACGATGTCGTGGGGCCCGAAGTACGGGACGAACTCGGGGTCGTTGACGACGACGCGCACGTAGCGGAGCCCGGCCGGGTCGGAGGGGAGCTCGTCGTACAGCCGCTCGACCGCCGGGTCGAACCGCTTCATGTAACCCACCTGGACGGCCTTCCCGGCGGCGTCCCGGGCGGTCACGATCGCGTCGGCGTCGCTGATCGTGATGCAGAGCGGCTTCTCGACGAAGACGTGGAGGCCCGCGTCGAGCGCCGCGAGCACGACCGCCGCGTGCGTCGCGTTCGGGGAGCACACGACGAGCGCGTCGAGCTGCTCGAGCTCGAGCAGCTCGCGGTGGTCCGCGTAGGCCGAAGGGATCCCGTACCGCCGTGCGAGTCGCTCCCGCACGGCCTGCGACGGCTCGGCGAATGCGGCGAGCTCGAAGCGCTCGTCGAGCTGGTGGAGGTTCGGGAGATGCATCGCCTGGGCGACGAGACCGCCCCCGACGACGCCGACCCGGATCCTCACGCGAGCAGCGTCCGCGCGACCTTCTCGAACGCGAACGCGATCTCGTCCAGATCCTCCTGCTCGAGCTGCGGTGACACGTCGACGTGCACGGCCCGCGCGAGCAGGTCGAGCGTTCTCGGGCACGACGCCTTGTTGTAGCCGGCCGCCGCGAGCGCGTCGTGTACCGGCTGCCAGTACGCGTAGACGTGAAGGTCGACCAGCTCGGGGGAGTAGAGCTGCAGCGCGCCGACGCCCTCGGCCTGCAGCGCGTCGACGACGCGGCGCGCGAGCTCAGGCTCTTCTGCGAACGCGATCAGCGCGAGGCCTGCGGACCCCGACAGATCGTTGTCGCCGCGGAGGGCGAGCCCGGGCAGCTCGGCGACCCTTTCGGCGAGCCAGGCGTGGCGCTCGCGCATCCGCTCGAGCAACGAGTCGAGCCGCCGGAGCTGCACGCGGCCGAGCGCGCCGACGAGCTCCGACGCGCGGAAGTTGTACCCGGGCCAGCGTGGGACGCCTTCCCCTCGGCGGGCGCGGCCCGCGCAGTCGTGCACGTCGATCGCGAGGTCGTGCAGCTTGGCGCTGTCGGTGACGAGCAAGCCGCCCTCGCCCGTCGTGATCACCTTGTTGAACTGGAGGCTGAACGCGCCCGCGTCGCCCCACGTGCCGAGGCGGCGGCCGTGGTACGACGCGCCGGCGGCCTGGCAGACATCCTCGACGAGCACGAGCGATCGGTCGCGCGCAATCGCGAGCAGCGGCTCGAGGTCCGCGGGCCCGCCCCGCATGTGCACGGGCAGGATCGCGCGCGTTCGCTCCGAGACCTTCGCTGCGACGTCGGCCGGGTCGAGCGTCAGCGTGTCGTCGACCTCGGCGAGCACCGGGACCGCGCCCACGGCGAGGATCGCGTTCGGGGTCGCGTTCCAGGTATACGCGGGCAGGATGACCTCGTCGCCACGTCCGATCCCGGACGCAGCGAGCGCGCAGATCAGCGCCGCTGAGCCCGCGTTGACGGCGAGCGCGTGCCGAGCCCCCACGTGCGCTGCGAACTCGCGCTCGAGCGCGTCCACCTCGCCCGGGCCGTCACCAACGCCGTAGTAGCGGAAGACGTTGCGGCTGCGGAGAACGCGCGTGACGGCCGCGATCTCCTCGTCGCCGATCTCCATCCCGCCCGGGAACATCGGCGGCTCCGGCCGGGAACGGGCCGGACGGCCTCCGTCGACTGCGAGCGGCTCGGCGAACAATCGGTTGCGCAAGCGATTGCCGAGCCTGACAGACGCCGTTTCCGAAATCAAGCAGCGGCATGAAAGGATCGCCCGCATGAAAACCAGCCTCGGAATCTGGGCCTTCGGGCCGATGGTCACGCGCTTCGTCCCCGTGGGCTACCAGCCCGAGCACCGCGACGAGACGACGGCGCAGCGGGTCGAGCGAGCCGTGAGCGGCCTCGGCGACCTGATCGACGGGTACGAGTTCCACTACCCGAACGAGCTCTCGCCGGACAACCTCGACGAAGTGCGCGCGGCGCTCGGCGACCACGACGTCTACGCCGTTGCCACGGGCCTGCACCTCGACCCGCTCTTCGGCAAAGGCGGGCTCTCTTCACCCGACGACCGCATCCGCAACGAGGCCCTGAAGCGCACGCTGGACGCGATCGACTTCGCCGGCGAGCTTGGCACGCAGTTCATCCTCTGGCCGGGCATCGAGGGTTACAACTACCCCTTCCAGACACCGTACGCCGACAGCTGGGCGCGCTTCGTCGACGCCGTCGGCCAGGCGGCGCAGCGCGCACGCGAGCGCGGGGTGAAGGTCTTCCTCGAGCACAAGAACTCCGAGCCGGCGATGAAGATCTTCATGCGAAACATCGGCATGACGCTGCACGTGATCCACAAGCTGCGCGCGCAGGGCCTCGACAACGTGCAGGTGAACATGGACTGGCAGCACCTGCTGATGAACGGCGAGCACCTCGCGGAGTACGCGGCCATGCTCGCTGCGGAAGGACTGCTCGGACACCAACACGCCAACTCGGGCTGGGGCATCTTCGACGACGACAACATGGTCGGCGCGCTCGCGTTCATGGAGACGCTCGAGCTCGCCCTGGAGCTGAAGCGTGCGCGCTACGGGGACAACGGCGAGCGGCTCGGCTTCGACCTCTACCCGTACACGGAGGACGCCGTCGACGCGGTGCGTCGCAGCGTGCTGCAGTGGCGCTTCATCTGGGACGTCGCGAACCGGATCGACGACGCGGCGCTGCGCGAGGCGCAGCGGCAGAAGGACGCCGTGCGTGCGTACGAGCTTGTCTACGCGGCGCTCGGAGCGTGATGTCCCTTCGGGACATGGCCCGTCCTTGGCGCTGTGCATCATCGAATCGTGGAGCTCGAACGACTCGCGTATGAAGCCGCGATTCGCAGCCTGGATCGGCAGGAAGAACTCCTGAACGAGCTTCGCGCGCGGAGCGGGATCCTTGTTGGCGCCTCATCGCTCGCCGCGCCCTTTCTTGGGCGACCGGCGCTGGAGGACGCGAATCTGCCGCTTCTGATTGCGGCGTTGGCGGCATTCGCTTGCGCGGTTGGAGCGAGCTTGTATGTCCTGCTGCCGCGAAGGGACCTCTCTTTCTCGATGGAGGGGGCGGGAATCTACGAAGAGCTTTATCCGTGGCGCCACGATCCTGCCGAGATTTACCGGCGGCTCGCCTATCACCTCGACTGGCGCTGGGATTCGAACAACGTCCGGCTCGACCGCGTCGTTCGGGCATTTCGAGTCGCGACGTGGTCGCTCGCGGCGGAAGTTGTCCTCCTGCTAGCGTCGGTCGGAGTTACTCTTCTGTAAGACGATGGCCTCTAAGCCAAAACCCCCTCCTGCGCCTCCGCCGATGCCGGGCATTGACCGACCCGAAATTGCGCCTCCGAACGGGCCTCGGAAGCCGCGCGCGGAGGGCTCACCGACTGGCCGATAGTCAACGCTTCTTGAGCGCGCGCTCGAGCGCGCGTTTTCCGGCACTGAGCACCGGCTCCCCGTGAGACATGAGGACGCGCGAGACCGGGAGCTCGAGCAGCGGCGCGAGGGACTCGCGCAGATCGTCGTGCGTCGCCTTGCCGAGCCACCGCTCGGGGCAGAGCCGTAGCGGGTCGCTCGTCGCACGCGGCTTCGCGCCGGCGCCGAGGAGGACGTCGCCGACGGCCACGGCGTGCTGCTTCGGCAGCCAATAGACGACCTCGTTGGCCCGCGCGGTCTGGAACGCCGCTAGCCCACCCGGGAGCTCGTCGCCCGCGCTGAACTCGTCGGTCACCTCGACCCCACGGTTGCGCAGCGCGCGCACCGACCCCGGCGCCCACACGTGCTTCGCCTTCAGGTCGCGGGTGGAGCGGTTGTGCCAGAAGACCGTGAGTAGCACGTGGTCCGGGCGGCGCAAGCCGCGTGGCGGATCGAGCGGGTCGATCAGGATCAGCCCGTCGTCCGACTCGAGCGCGAGGGACCCGACGTCTTCCGCCCACTCCTCGTGCCGCGCCGTCCAGCGGCGCAGCCCTGGCGCGATCTCCTCCACCTACGCCTCCAGCGCTGAACGCAGCGCTTCGCGGCCGTCTTCGAGCACAGGATCGCCGTGCGTAACAAGGACGAGCTCGACCGGAAGCTCGAGCAGCGAACGCAGGCCGTCGTGCATCCGTTCGCGGGTCATACCCGGCCGCAGCCACTCGTCCTGCACCTTGAATTCCCGCTCGGCGAGGAACGCGTCGCCGACGACGAGCGCGCTGTGGCGCGGGATCCAGTACGCGACCTCGTCTGGGTAGTACGTGGCACACCGCTCGACGTCTGCGGGCGTTTGGTCGGTCGACGCGTGGATGTGTGCGCCGAAGCGCTCGACGCACTCGTTCGCACTGCGCCGGTGCCACTCTGCCGTCAGCAGGACGGACACGTCCTGTGCCTCGACAAGGCCTTCGAGCAGCGTTGGCGGCGCGATCGGGTCGAACAGGACGAGACATGCGCCCGAGTCGTACGCATAGGACCGGACTTCCGGTCCCCACTCCTCGTCCCTCTCGGTCCAGGACGGGTGAGTCGCTGTCCACGTCCACAGACCCGGCCGCAGCTCCTGCACTACACCTCCAGTGCGCGTTCGAGCGCTTCGCGGCCGTCTGAGAGGATCGGCTCGCCGTGCGAGACGAGCAGCAGCTCGATGGGCAGGTCGAGCAGGGGCCGCAGCGCCTCGCGCAAAGCGAGACCGTCGATCTCGCCGCCCTGGCGGCGGATGTAGCCGAGCCAGGAGTCCGGGCAAGGCCGTACGCCGCCCGCGCCGTCGCCGATCAGCCGGTCGCCCGGGACGAGCGCGCGAGGCGCGGCGAGCCAGAACATCGTCTCGTCCGCGTTCGCGATCTCGACCGGCTCGACGCCGGCCGGCGGCTCGGTCGAGGCGTCGTAACGCGCGACTGCCTCGCGCACGCTACGCCCGTGCCACCGCAGCGTCTGCAGCACGGCGACACGCGCGTGGCGATCCGCGAGCGGGTCGAGCTCGTCCCAGCCGTCGAGGACGAGCGGGTCGATCAGCACGAGCACGTGGTCCGCCGCGTACGCGACGCAGCCGACGTCGGGCGGCCAGTCGGCGGGGCTCTCGGGCTCCGCGTCGGCTTCCCACTCGGGGTGTCGCGCCGTCCAGCGCCACAGTCCCGGCCGCAGCCCGTTCATGGCCGCTGAGCCTATCCTTGCCGGCCTCGACGTCGGCACGACCGGCGTGAAGGCGGTCGCAATCTCACTCGACGGCGAGGTCGTCGCGCGCGCGGAAGCGGACTACCCGCTCTCGATCCCCCGCCCCGGCTGGTCCGAGCAGGACCCCGAGGACTGGTGGCGCGCATCGCAGCGCGCGCTCGGCGCGCTTCCGCGGCCCACGGCCGTCGGACTCTCGGGGCAAATGCACGGTCTGGTCGCGCTCGACGCGGCCGACCGCGTGCTGCGACCGGCGATCCTCTGGAACGACCAGCGCACGGGGGCGGAGTGCAGAGAGATCGAGGAGCGGATCGGACTCGACCGCCTCATTGCCTTGACAGGCAACCGAGCGCTGACGGGCTTCACCGCGCCGAAGCTGCTCTGGGTACGCAAGAACGAGCCCGACGTGTTCGCCCGCATCGCGCACGTGCTCCTGCCGAAGGACTACGTCCGGCTGAGGCTCAGCGGCGAGCGCGCGACCGACGTCGCCGACGCGTCGGGCACGCTGCTCTTCGACGTCGCGCGACGGCGCTGGTCGGACGAAGTGCTCGCCGCCCTCGAGCTCCCGCGTGCGTGGTTGCCCGACGCGTACGAGTCGCCGAACGTCCCGGACGCGCCGAGCGCGGGCGACCAGGCAGCGGGCGCGCTCGGCGTCGGCATTGACCGGCCCGGCCCGGTGTCGGTCGTGCTCGGCACGTCGGGCGTCGTCTTCGCCGCGCTGCCCGCCTACGCCGCGGATCCGGAAGCGCGCGCGCACGTCTTCTGTCACGCGGTCCCGGGCGGTTGGCACGCGATGGGCGTGATGCTCTCCGCAGCCGGCTCGCTGCGGTGGCTGCGCGACGCGGTCGTCGGCGAGTCGTACGACGAGCTGGTGCGCGAGGCCGCGGAGTGGCCGCCGGGCGCCGAGGGCCTGCTCTTCGCGCCGTACCTCGCCGGCGAGCGCACGCCGCACGCCGACCCGAACGCGCGCGGCGCATTCGTCGGCCTCGAGCTCCGCCACGACCGCGGCGCGCTGGTCCGCGCCGTCCTCGAGGGCGTCGCCTACGGGCTCCGCGACTGCTTCGAGGTGCTGCGCGCGCTCGGGGTCGACGCGCAGGTCGGCCGCGCCTCGGGAGGCGGAGCGCGAAGCGTGCTCTGGCTCAAGATCGTCGCCTCGGTGCTTGGCATCCCGCTCGAGCGGACCGTTGTCGAGGAAGGCGCGGCGTACGGCGCGGCGCTGCTCGCCGGCGTCTCCTCGGGCGTCTACGCGGACGTGCACGAAGCGGTCGCGCGCGCGGTGCACGTGCGCGACACCATCGAGCCCGAGCCGATGTGGCGCGAGGCCTACGAGCGCGGCTACGCGCGTTTCAAGCTCCTGTATCCCGCCCTGCGACGACTGGAGGAGCAATGAACCTGATAGGGGAGACGTCATGGGAGTAGTTCGCTTCGCACTTCTCAGCACCGCCACGATCAACGAGCTGCTGCTCGGCGGCGCCCGCGAGACCGATCTCGTCGACATCATCGGCGTCGGCAGCCGAGACCGCGCGCGCGCCGAGGCCTACGCGCGGGAGCGCGGGCTCGAGCGCGCGTACGGCAGCTACGAGGAGCTGCTCGCCGACCCGGAGATCGACGCGGTCTACGTTGCGCTCCCGAACGCGCTCCACGTCGAGTGGTCGATCCGGGCGCTCGAAGCCGGCAAGCACGTCCTGAGCGAGAAGCCGCTTTCGCGCCACCCGGCCGAGGTCGAGCGCGCGTTCGACGCCGCGGAACGAGCCGACCGCCTGCTGATGGAAGGGTTCATGTACCGCCACCACCCGCAGACGAAGAAGCTGAAGCAGCTCGTCGACGAGGGTGCGATCGGCGAGCTCAGGCTCGTGCGCGCGCAGTTCTCGTTCATGCTCGACCGGCCGAACGACGTGCGCTGGGATGCCGAGCTCGGCGGTGGGGCGCTGCTCGACCTCGGCTGCTACTGCGTCAGCAGCTCGCGCCTGCTCGCCGGCGAGCCCGAGCTCGTTCACGCCCAGCAGACGCTTGCGCCGAGCGGCGCCGACGCCCGCTTCGCGGCGACGATGCGCTTCCCGGGCGGCGTCCTCGGCCATTTCGACTGTGCCTTCGACCTCCCGCCCCGCACCGAGCTCGAGGCCGTCGGGTCGGACGGCAGCCTGTTCATGCCGCAGCCGTTCGTCGCCGACGACGTTGATCTCGAGCTCCGCCGCGGCGGCGTCGTCGAGCGGCTCCCGCGCGCCTCCGCGAACAGGTACCGGCTCGAGCTGGAGAACTTCTCGCGGGCGATCCACGGCGAGGAGAAACCGCTGCTCGGCCGAGACGAGTCGCTCGCCCAGGCGCGAGTCCTTGCGGCGCTACGCCGCTCGGCTGCAGGAGGAGACGCGGTGCGTCCGGCTTAGGAGCCCCTTTCATAATGGGCCTTCGTCGCCGGGGTGCGCTGGGTGAGTGCGATGCAAGGACGCAGGGAGCGCCCGTATCCGCAGTGATACGGGCGCGACTGAGGACGCGGCAGCGCGCCGCACGGCGCGGCCCGGCGGCACAACGGTTCATTGTGAAAGGGGGTCTTAACGTCGATCAAACATCCGAGTCGCCTAGACTCGCGTACAGAAATCCGAGGTCTCGAAAACCAGGGAGGGTCATTGAACCGCATTCGTTTCGCCGTGGCCGCGATCGCCGCCGTCTCAGCGCTGGTCGTCGCCGGCCCCGCTGCCGCCGCAACCAAGCTCGTCGGCACGGTCGGCCCGGGCTTCACAATCACGCTCACGATGGGCGGCAAGAAGGTCACGTCGCTCAAGGCCGGGACGTACACGGTTACGATCCGTGACAAGTCGAACTTCCACAACTTCCACCTCAGGGGCGCGGGCCTGAACAAGACCACGTCCGTCACCTTCGTCGGCACGAAGACGTGGACGCTCAGCCTGAAGAAGGGGAAGTACACCTACGTGTGCGACCCGCACCGGGTGAACATGAAGGGCTCCTTCACCGTCACGTAAGCAGGTCGACGAGCCACTCCTGCAGCGGCGTGAAGCGCTTGTAGCGCTCCGCACAGAACTTCGCGAACCGCGGCGTGGGGAGCTCCCGGGGGACCGGGAGCTCCAACCCCGCGTACAGCCCGTCGTGGAGCAGCAGCGGTGCGCGCTCGTGTTCCGTGTCGTAGCCGCGAGGAACGCGCTTGTAGTTCGCTCCGCCGACGTCGCCGCCCGCACGCTCGACCGCCGCGACCGCCTTGGCGAGCGCCTGCCCGCGCTTGGGGTCGACGACCGCCTCGCGATAGCGCTCGAGCACCTCCCGCTCGAAGCGGTGCATGCCGACCCCGAGCAGCAGCCGCTTCGGCGTCAGCCGGAACCAGTAGCCCGGCTGCGTCCGGCTCGGGCCGTCGCCCTCCCAGAACCAGAGGTCGAGATGCGGCTTGTACGGCGTCTTGTTCTTCGAGAAGCGCGTGTCGCGCGCGATGCGCATGATCGAGCCGCCGACCGTCGGCTCCGCGTGCACGTCAGGGGCGAAGCGCGCCAGCTCCTCCCCGAGCGCCTCGACGAGGTCGCGTGCGGGCTCGAGCACGTACGCGTCGTACTCCTCCCGGTGCGCGTGGAACCACGCTCGTTCGTTGTTGCGCGCGAGGTCCGCGAGGAACGCGAGGCCCTCGCGCGGGAAGCCGGCGAACGCCACGCGGCGAGCTTACGCGGTCAGCGGGAGCTCGTCGATTCGGCCGTCGCGGATCGCGAACGCGTTGAGCTCCCCGGTCCGCGCCGAGAGGATCACGTACGGCTTCCCTTCCCAGAGCCCGATGTTCTCGACGTCCGTGCGCGACGGACGAGCCGGGGACGAGGGATGCGAGTGGAAGACCGCGAGCTCGTAGCCGTCGTCCTCGAGGAACCAGACCTCCGGATCGACCTCGAGCTCGAAGCGGTAGGGGGAGGCTGCGGCATTACGGCCGCGTACGTATCTGTGCGCGACTCCGTCGCGCACCACCAGGACCCCGCACGCCTCGTTGGGGCCTTCCTCTGCGGCATGGTCCTCAAGTGCCCGCCGTATTTCGGCGGGCACTACCACCAGACGCTTCGCTCCATGGCGGCCCCGACGTCGTCCGCGTCCCAGAAGCCGGCTGAGAGGTACTTCCAGCCGCCGTCGGGGAGTACCAAGACGACGACGCCCTCGTCGCGCTCGGCGGCGAGCTTGCGGGCCACGTGCACGATCGCGCCGGAGGAGACGCCCGCGAAGATGCCCTCCTCGTCAAGCAGGCGCCGCACTCCGGCGACCGACTCCGCGTTCGTGACGAGCACCTTCCGGTCGAGCTTCGAAACGTCGAGGATCGGCGGCGTGTAGCCGTCCTCGAGCGAGCGGAGGCCCATCACGGGGTCGCCGGGGAGCGGCTCCGCCGCCGCGACGACGACGTCCGGGAACGACTCGCGCAGGCGCGCGCCCGTGCCCATCAGCGTGCCGCCGGTGCCGAGCCCGGCGACGAGCACGTCGACGCGGTCGAGCGCCTCGGCGATCTCCGCGCCCGTGCCCTCGTAGTGCGCGCGCGGGTTCGCCTGGTTCGCGTACTGGAACGGCATGAAGTACTTCGGCTCACGTTCTGCGAGCTCGAGCGCGATTCGGACCGCTCCGTTCGAGCTCTCGGCGCCGGGCGATTCGATGATCTTCGCGCCGAAGAGTCGCAGCAGTCGCTTGCGCTCCTCCGTCGCGTTTTCCGGCATCACGCACGTGAGCCGGTAGCCCTTCAGCTTCGCGACGAGGGCGAGCGAGATTCCGGTGTTGCCGCTCGTCGGCTCGAGCAGCTCGCGTCCGGGCTCGAGCTCGCCGGCCTCCTCCGCCGCTTCGATCATCGCCTTCGCGATCCGGTCCTTGATCGAGCCGGTCGGGTTCTGGCCCTCGAGCTTCGCGAACAGGCGGACGTTGCCCTCTGGGCGGAGCTCGACGAGCGGCGTGTTCCCGACGAGATCGAGCAGGGACGCCGCGGGCCGCGGCCTAACAGCCACCCGAGCCACCAGCCATTGCTGGAAGCAAGATGACCGTGTCGCCTTCGGACACGGGCGTGTCGTACCCCTCACGCGTCCGAATATCCTCGCCGCCGACGTAGACGTTCGCGAACTCGAGCTTGCCGCTCAGCGCCGGGAAGCGCGAGGTGAGATCGTCGAGCAGCTCGCCCACGGTCTCACCATCGGCGATCACCTCGCGCTCGCCGCCTGTGTCGGTGCGCAGCATCGGCGGAATCCGCACGACGCTCATGCGTGCACTCCGCTGCAGAACTCGACGTAGTCGATGTACTCCGTGATCGTCGGCTGCTCGCCGCACACCGGGCACTGCGGATCGCGCCGCAGCGCGACCTCCGTGAAGGACGCGGTCAGCGCGTCGAAGAGAAGCAGGCGGCCGACGAGCGGCTCGCCGATCCCGAGCGCGAGCTTGAGCGCCTCGTTCGTCTGCAGCGACCCGATCACCCCGGGCAGCACGCCGAGCACGCCGCCCTCGGCGCACGAGGGTGCGAGCTCCGGCGGCGGCGGTGTCGGGAAGAGGCAGCGGTAGCAGGGCCCTTCGCCGGGCGAGAAGACGGTCACCTGACCCTCGAAGCGGTAGATCGAGCCGTGCACGACGGGGATCCCGTGCCAGACCGACGCGTCGTTCACGAGGTAGCGCGTCGGGAAGTTGTCAGCGCCGTCGACGATCACGTCCCAGCCCTCGCCGAGGATCCGGTCGACGTTCTCGGAGCTGAGCCGCTCGGGGAACGCCTTCACCGTCACGTCGGGGTTCAGCGCCTCGATCGTCTCGCGCGCCGACTCGACCTTCGGCCGCCCGAGGCGGTCGAGCGAATGGACGATCTGCCGCTGGAGGTTGGTGTCGTCAACGACGTCGTCGTCGACGATCCCGATCGTGCCCACGCCCGCCGCGGCGAGGTAGAGCGACGCCGGCGAGCCGAGCCCGCCCGCCCCAATGAGCAGGATCCGCGATTCCAGCAGCCGGCGCTGGCCGGCTTCGCTGACCTCGGGGATCAGGAGGTGGCGGCTGTAGCGGCGCCGCTGCTCGGCGGCGAGGGTCGACGGCACGACGGTCGGAAGCCCCGTCTCTTCCCACCCGATGAAGCCGTCGACGAGATTCTCGACGCGCTCATACCCGAGCTGGAGCAGCGTCTGGCCGGCGAGCCGCGAGCGGTTTCCGCGAGCGCAGTAGACGACGATGCGCTGCGAGCGGTCCGGAAGCTCGGCCGGGACGCGGGTCTCGACGTCGGCGCGCGGGACGTGCAGGGCTCCGGGAACGTGGCCCAGGTTCCACTCGTTCTGCTCGCGGACGTCGAGGAAGACGGCATCGCCGTCGAGGAGGGGCGCCGCCTCAGCGAGCGCGATGGTGGGCGGCTGCTGCAAGAGTTCTCTTGGAGTGGACATTGCTATACAAAGCATAGCGACCCGTCGCGAGTTTGACTGCCGGCTGACGCCGGACCGTGCGCTGCAGACGATCGACGATGCGTCCGCGTTCCTCGAAGACCGCGGTCTTTTGACCCTGACGCCCGACTGCGCGCTCCCGAGCCTGTTCGGGGCGTGCCACGAAGAGCCCTGGTCGGACGCCCCCGGGTTCGGGACCTGGCCGAAGACGAAGTACTGGTGGGGGGTCGCCCTGCCGGCACGCGCGACGAAGCTCCACAAAGGCAAGACGCTGTTCGTCACCGACCGGGTGGCGCGGGCGATCGCGCCGCTCTGCCTCTGGGAGCTCGCTGCCGCGCGCGAGGGGAGGCACGGCGACGAGGAGCGGCGGTTCGTCGAGCACCTCGAGGCCGCGGGGCCGTCGACGACGGAGGAGCTCAAGGAAGAGCTCGCGCTCGATGCGCGCAGTTTCAAGCGCGCCCGCGCGAGGCTGGAGCGAATCGGCGCGGTCGTCTCGCGCGGCCTGATCTACGAGCTCGAAGGCCGCCACCACCACACGAGCGAACACCGCCTCTGGGACGTCCCCGCCGACGGAAACCGCGACGACGCGCTGTGCGAGCTCTTCGTCGCAGGTCTACGCGCGGCGGTACTGGCACCCGAACGCGAAGCAGTGCGCTGGTTTTCGTGGCGCGTCCCGGAGCAGGCGCTCGAGGACGAGCGCGTGGCCCACCCGGAACCCGGCTGGGTGGCGGCGGCGTGAGCCCTCGGACCCGCGTCTGGGTGATCGTCGGCGCCGCGGCGCTCGTCGCCGCTGCGGCGACGGTCGGCCTCGTCTCCCTGACGCGCGATCACGTCACGAAGCCGGAAGCCAAGGCGCCGCCGATCTACCTCTACTTCGGCGTGCGCCAAGACGCCGAGGCGCGCGCGTTGCTCCGCGCGAAAGATCTATACGAACGGGGGGGCCGTGCCGAGGCGGGCACGATCTTCGCCCGCTACCGCTCCCCGGAGGCGAAGGTGGGAGCCGCGTTCGCCTCGTGGCCCGACACGCTGCCGAAGCTCAAGGCGCTGCCGCAGCGCAAGGCTCTCGTCCGCCTGCACGAGGGGATCGCCCTCGCAGCCGACGGGGACGAGCGGGGCGCGCGCCGCGAGCTCGAGGCGGCCACCCGCGTGGAGCCGGACACGCCGTACGCCATCCGCGCGGACGACTTTCTCCACCCGCGCAGCGTGTCCGGCCTGCCGCCGTTCATCCCCTCCAGGCCGTTCCCGAAGCGGCTCGGCAAGCTCGCGCCGCCGCAGCAGTTCGCAGCGTTGGAGCTGGAGGCGACGCGGGGCGGGCACAGCACGATGGCGCTGCTCCGGTACGGCTCGGCCCTCCAGAGGCTTGGCCACCCGGTCTCCGCCCGCCGGGTCTTCGACGGGGCGGCGAGGGCAGATCCGGGAGCGGAGACTCTCACCGCGGCCGCCGTGGCGCGGTTCGACAAGGACGCGCCCGAGCGGGCGTTCTCCCGCCTCGGCCCCCTTTCCGCCCGGTTTCCGCGGGCTCAGACCGTCCGCTTCCACCTCGGGGTGCTCCTGCTCTGGCTCGGCGACCTCTCGGACGGGAAAAAGCAGCTCAAGAAGGCCGTCGCCCTCGGGCCGAAAACGCCCCTCGGCAAGGAAGCAAAGCGGTTCCTGGACCGTCTGTGAGGCGTGGGCCGCGTGTTAAGGAAAGATGAGCCGTTCGGCCTATGGCGGGTGTCCGAAACGTCAGGCAGACTTCCGCAGCCGAGGACGACGACGGTTGACTCCGTCCGCCGCGGCCATAAGGTGAGAGTGGCAGCTACGGGTCTTGGAGGGGGAGCCGTGAGCGAAGGGACTCCAGTAGTCCGGCAGGCATTGGGGGTCGAAGAGGTCCTCGCGACCGACGAAGCGAGGGGGCTGCTCGAGGTCGGCAAGCAGGCCGGCTCGCTCAGCGCCGACGAGATCGCGCTTGCACTCGACGAGCTCGACCTCGAGCCCGGGGCGCTCGACTCGTTCTACGACGCGCTCGAGGCGATGGAGATCTCCATCGTCGACGAGCCTGAGGCAGAAGAGGAGGTCGTGCCCGCCGCACTCGAGCGGGAGATCTCGACGGATTCCTTGCAGCTCTTCCTGAAGGACATCGGCAAGGTCGATCTGCTGACGGCCGCCCAGGAGGTCGAGCTGGCGAAGCGCATCGAGCGCGGTGACCACCGTGCGAAGCAGGAGATGGTCGAGGCGAACCTGCGCCTCGTCGTCTCGATCGCGAAGCGCTACCGCAATCAGGGCCTGCCGTTCCTGGATCTGATTCAGGAGGGGACGATCGGCCTGGTGCGCGCGGCCGAGAAATTCGACTACCGGAAGGGCTTCAAGTTCTCGACCTACGCGACGTGGTGGATCCGCCAGGCGGTCGCGCGGGCGCTCGCCGACAAGGCGCGGACGATCCGCATGCCCGTCCACGTCGTCGAGAAGCTGAACAAGATCGCGCGCTCGGAGCGCAAGCTTCGCGCCGAGCTGGGGCGCGAGCCGACCTCGTTCGAGATCGGTCGCGAGCTCGATTTGCTGCCGGACGAGGTGGAGCAGATTCGGCGCAGCGCGCAAACGCCGGTCTCGCTCGAGAAGCCTGTCGGCGACGAGGAGGAGTCGGAGTTCGGTCACTTCCTGACCGACGAGTCCGCCCCGGCGCCCGACGAGGAGGCCGAGACGGCGATGCGGAAAGAGGCGCTGAAGAAAGTGCTCTCGATGCTCTCACCGCGCGAGCGGGCGGTGCTCGAGCTCCGCTACGGGCTCGACGGCAAGCCGCCGCGCACGCTGGACGAGGTCGGCCGCACGTTCAACGTCACGCGCGAGCGGATCCGGCAGATCGAGAACCAGAGCCTGAAGAAGCTCCGCGCACTCGCGGACTCGCAGACGCTGCGCGACGCAGCGGCTTAGAACTCGTTTCAGGAGGCGGCACAGCGCCTCATGCTGAGACGGGTTCTTTAAACCGCGGCGACGATCGCCGCGACGACGTAGGCCGCGTACGCGGCGACGAGCAGCAAGCCCTCACTGCGGCCCAGACCTCCGCGAACGGACACGACGATCGCGAGCAGCGCAGGCGCGGCCGCCGCGACCGGGAGATGGAGCGACGTCGACTCGTGGCCGAGCTCGAGCGGGCGCACGAGCGCGATCAGGCCCGCGTTGAACGCGCAGAAGTGCGGGATCGTGCCTAGGACGTTTGCGAGCGCGAGCTCGCCGCGCCCGCGGCGCGCGGGCGTCACGACGCGCGCGACCTCTTCGGCCTCGACGGCCGCGGCAACCGCCGTGTTGCCGAGCAGGGCCTGTGAGATCCCAAGGTCCGAAACGGTGCGGCGGATCCCCTCGCCCAGGAGCTCGCCGCCTGCGGTCAGGACGCCGAGCCCGCCGAGCACGCGCAGGAGCGGAAAGCGCGCGCGTTTCGGTTCCTCGGGCGCGAAGACGCGGCCGGCGCGCACGATCGCCCAGAGCACGAACCCGGACCAGAGCGCGAGGAAAGCGCCTTCGATGCGGCCGAGGTGGCCGTCGAGCGCGAGCGCGAGCAGCGGGAGCGGCGACACCGCGACCCAGAGCAGGGCCCGGCGCGGGATCCCCCCGCGAATCGGCGCGACGAGCGCGGCCACGCCGGCAACCGCGAGCGCGAGGAAGGTCGTCCCGCCGAGGAACGTGCCGGCGGCGGCGTCCGGCAGTCCCTTCAGGTCGGCCGCGATGCCTGCGGCGAGGTTCTCGAGCTCGAAGCCCGAGACGACGACGGTGATCGTGAACGCCGAAACTCCGAGGCGCGATGCGGCGGCCAGCAGACCGTCGAAGAACAGCTCGGCGCCCGCGACAACGAGCACGACCGCTGCGGCGAGGAGCGCGATGGCGACGAGCGCGTCGATGTGCGGACAGTAGACTGCGCGCCCGATGAGCCCTGCCCGGCTCGAAGAGCTGTACGACCTGCTCCGGATTCCGAGCGTCAGCGCCGATGCCGCTCACGCTGCCGATGTGCGGCGCGCGGGCGAATGGGTCCGTGACCTCGTGCGCACGGCCGGCGAGGCCGAGCTCGTCGAGACGGACGCGCAGCCGCTCGTGATCGGCGAGATTCCCGCGTCGCGCGATCCCGAGAGCGCGCCGACGGTGCTCGTCTACGGCCACTTCGACGTGCAGCCGCCCGCGCCGCTCGAGCTCTGGGAGAGCGATCCGTTCGAGCCGACGGTGAACGGCGAGTGGCTCGTCTCACGCGGCGTCGCCGACGACAAGGGCCAGCTCTACTCGCTGCTGCGCGCGGCCGTCGACCTGGCGCACGAAGGCGCACTGCCCGTGAACGTTCGCGTCGCCTCCGACGGCGAGGAAGAGATCGGCGGCAGCTCGATCGTCGACTGGGTGCTTGCCGACGAGCGCGGCGCCGACGTCTGCGTCATCTTCGACGGCGGGATGGAACGCCGCGACGTCCCGCAGTTCTGCACGGGCACGCGCGGGCTGATCGCGTTCGACCTCTTCGTGAAGACAGGTCGGCGCGACCTGCACTCCGGGATGTACGGCAACGCGGCTCTGAACGCGATCCATGCGCTGATCCAGTCGCTCTCTGCGCTGCTGCCCCGCGACGGGAAGCTGCCGGACGCGCTGCTTCAGGGAATCATTCCCGCCACCGAGGAAGAGCGCGAAGGCTGGGCGGCGCTTCCGAGCGGCGCCGAGATGCTCGGCGAGGCGGGCGCGACGCCGTACGACACGCGCGCGGCAGACGAGTTCTGGCTTCGGACGACCGCGCGATCGTCGGTCGACGTGAACGGGATCCTGGGCGGGAAGCCCGGAATGAAGAACACGACCACGGTGACATCCGCGCAAGCGAACTTCACGGTCCGCCTCGCGCCGGGCCAGGACACGGAGACGATCCGCGCAGCGGTCGAGCGCCTGATCCACGAAGCGGCGCCCGAGGGAGCCGAGGTCGACCTCCGCTCCGACACCGGAACGCCCGCGTCGGTCGTCAACCCTGACTCGCCGGCGATCAAGCTCGGGCAGGCCGCGTTCGCGAAGGTCTTCGGGCGCGAGCCGCTCCTCGTCCGCGGCGGCGGCACCCTGCCGATCATGGCCGCCCTGACGGAGAAGGGCATCCCGACCGTCCTGACCGGCGTGGCGCTGCCGGAATCGAGCATCCATTCGCCGAACGAGAAGCTGCCGGTCGAGTACCTGACGAAGGCGTACGACGCCGCGCGCGAGCTCTACCTGGCCTTCGCAGACCTGCCCCGCTAGGCCGCAGGGGAGGCCGCGTGGCGACGCGGCCTCCCTGTCCTGTCCCTAGCGCAGCGCCGGGACCCGAACGACGATCAGCTCCGTGTCGTCGGGCCGATCACGTGCGATCCAGCGGCCGTCGCTATTGGGGTAGTTGTTGTCGCTCGCGATCAGCAGCTGCTCGTCGCCGAGCACCTCGAGGCTCTCGACGGACTGAAGTGGAAACGAGAACGGGTTGCCGACGCCGAACTCGCCCGGCCGCGCCGGAAGCGAGATGCGGAACGGGTCGGGGATCCGGAGCAGGTCGAGGACGAGCCGCTTCTCGAGGAACCCGCCGGCGTCGACCCGTCGCAGGTCGATCAGGTAGATCTTCTTCTGGAGCGCCTCCGCGCCCTGGAAGTCGTCACGCTCGATCAGCACGAAGCGGTGCTCGTCGAGCGCAGTCATGTCGCCGATCACGGCGTTCGGGAACGCGGCGTCCGTCCGATACCACCACGTCCGGCCCGTATACGCGCCGGTCGTCAGGTCGAACTCGTTGATGATCCGACGTCGCCGATCCGGATCGGCGTTCAGCGCCCCTTCGAGCATCGGGTAGAGGGTCTTGCCGTCGATGGAAAGCGCCAGCGGCTCGAACCCGCGGCTCCGCGGAAGGGTGGCCGTCCCACTGCCGAGGAAAGGATTCTGCGGCGACATCACTCCCGGAAGCGAGATCGGCGCCTCGAGCACCTTGCCCGTCGCGTCGGTGTGCAGCAGGAACGGCCCGAACTCCTCGCCGAACCAGAACGTCCCGTCCTTCGCACGCCGCATCGACTCGAGGTCAAAGTCAGAGCCCGTTAGCAGGCGATCGGCGCGGGTAAGCGCGAACGGGACCTTGCCGTGGGGGTCGCTGAGCTGGATGAAGCCGAGCACCTCGACCGCGCCGGTGCCTCCCGACGCAGTCTTGAAGTCCGGCCGGATCCGGTAGACCCGGAGCAGGAAGTCCATCGAGTTCGTCTTGGCGCCGTAGCCGTTGTCGGGCATGCCCCAGAACTCGCCGTGCCCGGCATCGAGCACCGCGGAGAAGCCGGGAATCGGCTGGCTCGGGAACGGCGGTGTCACGCCGTTGTCGGGGTCCAGGGCCGCGCCGGACGGAGGCCCCGGCTGGTACGCGTCCGCGGGCAGGATCGCCCGCGCGAGCAGTGTCGGTTCCTTGTCGTCCGCGGCGAGACCGCCCGCCGGCAGGACGACAGCGGCTGCGACGGCGAGCGCCGCGAGAACCAGTCTCATGCTGTTCCCTCCCTCGTCGTGGTCGCCCGCGAATCTATGCCTGCGCGGGCCCGGCGGGGAAACGCTGCGGTAACTCCTCGGTGAAGAAGCTGAGGCGGCCGGTCAGGCCACGAGCCAGGCGTGGCCGAAGTTCCGCATCTCCGCGATGATCGGCAGCAGCGCGCGGCCCTTCTCGGTCAGCTCGTACTCGACCCTCGGCGGCCGCTCCGGGTAGCTCCGCCGCTCGACGATCTCCTGCTCTTCCAGCGCGCGCAGGCGCTCGGAGAGCGTCCGCGGCGAGATTCCGGGACAGGCCGCCTCGAGCTCGGTGAAGCGCCGGGCGCCCTCGGAGAGGTCGTGGATGATCAGCGCCGTCCACTTGGCGCCAAGGATCTCGGTACAGGCAGCGACGGCGCACGAGGTCGCCTCGTGAATCGGGTTCATCGTCCGCGTAGCCATCGCTACACCAAATATAGCGCGAGGCGGGCTAGCCCTCTGGCTCACTGGGATGAGAAGCGTCCGTGAACTCCCGAAATTCCCCAGAAACCAGGTACGCCGTGCGCTCGCCGATGTCGACCGCGTGGTCGCCGATCCGCTCGAAGCAGCGCGAGACGATGATCATCCGCAGGCCCCACTCCGCGAGCTGGGGGTCGCGCCCGAAGGACAGCACCTGCTGAACGAAGCGCCGATTCGCACGGTCGATCAGCTCGTCCAGCTCGACGAGCGACTCGGCCCGCTCGAGGTCGCGCTCCGCGAACGAATCGAGCGCGACGCGGATCATCTCCTCACAGCGCGAACCCATCTCCTGGAAGGCGTCGACGAACATCCGGTCCGGCGCCACCGGCGGCGCGAGCTTGACGAGCTTCGCGATCGTCACGCAATAGTCGCCGATCCGCTCGAGGTGCAAGTTGACATGCAGGATGGAGAGCACGAGCCGCAGGTCGGAAGCGACCGGCGTCTGCCGCGCGAGCAGCTCCTGAATCCCCTCCTCGATTGCGAGGTAGCGTCGATCGATCTCGTCGTCGAACGCGATCACCTCGTCGGCGAGCTCCTCGTCCTGTTGCACGAGTGCGTTCAACGCGCCGCGCAGCGCACGCAGGACGAGCGTGCCTTCCTCGTGGATTCCGGCCTCGAGCTGATCCAGCTCCTGTTGGAAGCCGACGCGCATCAGCCGAACCTCCCGGTGACGTAATCCTCCGTCCGCTTGTCGGACGGCTGCGTGAAGATCTTCGTCGTGTCGTCGTACTCGACGAGGATGCCGGTGCGCTGTCCCTCCGGCCCGAGGTCGACCGAAAAGAAGGCCGTGCGATCCGCGACGCGCGCCGCCTGCTGCATGTTGTGCGTGACGATCAGGATCGTGTACTCGCGCTTCAGATCGTGCATCAAGTCCTCGATCCGCGTCGTCGCGATCGGATCGAGGGCGGAGGCGGGCTCGTCCATCAAGATCACCTCCGGCTCGGTCGCGAGAGCGCGCGCGATGCACAGGCGCTGCTGCTGGCCGCCGGACAACCCGAGCGCGTTCTTCTTCAGCCGGTCCTTGACCTCGTCCCAGAGCGCGGCCTGGCGCAGCGCGCGCTCCACGCGCTCGTCGACGTTCTCCTTCCAGCCGAGCACGCGCGGCCCGAATGCCACGTTGTCGTAGATCGACTTCGGGAACGGATTTGGCTTCTGGAAGACCATCCCGATTCGCTTGCGCACCTCGACCGAGTCGACGTCTGGGTCGTAGAGGTCCTCGCCGTGGTAGAGGATCTTCCCGTGCACCTTCGCGCCGGGGATGAGGTCGTTCATGCGGTTGAAGCAGCGGATGAAGGTGCTCTTGCCGCAGCCAGAGGGACCGATGATCGCCGTGATCTGCTTCCCGTAGATCTCCATCGTCACATCTCGGATCGCGAGCGCGCCGTCGTAGGAGACGCCAACGTCCTGCACGTCGAAGACCACGTCACTCTTCGGTGGCGTCGGCTTGCGGGCGAGATCCTCGGCGATTTTCACCATCGACATCACCACGTTCTCTGGTAGCGGTTGCGAAGCCAGATCGCTGCCGCGTTCAGCGTAAACACGATGCCGAGCAGCACGATGATCGCAGCTGCGGCGAGCTCACGGAACTCGGCCTGCGGAAGCCGAACCCACTGGTAGATCTGGATCGGGAGTGCGGTAAAGAGGGACATCAGGGACGGGTCGAACGCGACGTAGGTAACCGCCCCGATCATGATCAGCGGCGCGGTCTCGCCGAGGCCGCGCGAGAGCGCGAGGATCGCGCCGGTCGCAATCCCGGGAATCGACGCGGGGAGCACCTGCCGGGAGATCACCTGCCACTGTGTCGCACCGAGCGCGTAAGCAGCCTGGCGGATCGAGTCCGGGACGGCGCGGATCGCTTCTCGCGCCGCGATGATCACCGTCGGCAAGACGAGCAGCGTGAGGATCAGGGCGCCGGCGACCAGGACACGCCCGAGTCCCAGCCCGCGCACGAGAAACGCAAGCCCGAGGATCCCGTAGACGATCGACGGCACTGCAGCGAGGTTCTGGATGTTCAGCTCGAGCAGGCGGTTGTACCAGCGCTTGCGGTCGGCGTACTCCTCGAGATAGATGGCAGTGCCGACGCCGATCGGGACGGTGAAGAGGAGCAGCAGCACCCCGAGGTAGATCGTTGCGAGGATCGCGGGACGCGCGCCCGCGATCGTGGGATCGATCGACGGCACGTCCGTGATCAGCCGCTTCGTGAGATGGCCGGCCCCCTTGCGTACGACGTCGACGAGCAGCGTCGCGAGTGTCACGAAAGCGACGACGAGCGAAAGAAGCAGCAGCGCCTGAAACACGGCGCCCTTGACGTCGCGGCGGCGCCTCTTCACTCGTACTCTTCCCGGAAGCGCTGCACGAGCCGGATGGCCACCACGTTGAGCGCGAACGTCATGACGAAGAGCGTTGCGCCCACCGCGAAGATCGTCTTGTACTCGAGCGACCCGGTCGGCACGTCGCCGTTCCCCGTCGCAGCGATGAACGCGGCCATCGTCTCGATCGCCTGGCGCGGGTCGAACGTCAAGTTCGGCTGCAAGCCGCCGGCGACGAGGGCAATCATCGTCTCGCCAACGGCGCGTGAGATGCCGAGCACAAATGCGGCGACGATGCCCGATGTCGCTGCGGGGACGACGATCCGCGTCGCGACCTGCATCCGCGACGACCCGAGCGCGAACGCGCCGTCCCGCAGGTCGCGCGGCACGGCGGCCATGGCGTCCTCGGAGAGCGACGCGACGGTCGGGATGATCATCACGCCCATCACGAGGCCTGCAGAGAGCGCGTTGAAGACGTCCACCTCAATGCCGATGTCGCGAAGGAGCGGCGTGAAGAAGGTCAAGGCGAAGTAGCCGAAGACGATCGTCGGGATCCCCGCGAGCAGCTCGAGGAGCGGTTTCAACAACCTCCGCATGCGGGAGCTCGCGTACTCGCTGAGGTAGATCGCGCCCCCCAGCCCGAGCGGGATCGCAACGAGCACCGCCCAGAATGTGACGGAGAGCGTGCCGACCACCAGCGGCACGACGCCGAAAAATGCCGGCTCGAAGAGCGGCGCCCACTCGGTCCCGGTCAGGAAATCGAGGATCGACACGTCCTGGAAGAACTCGAACGCCGGGATGAAGAGCGCCGCGACAATCCCGACCGTCGTCAGGACGGAAATCAGCGCGCAGATCCCGAGCAGGACCTTGACGACCGCCTCGCCGTAGCGGCGGCGGTGGGAGCGCAGTCCGAGCGCGGTCAGAGATTCCGCGTGAGTGCTCACGCTAGGCGGTGGCCGCCGTGAACGCCTGCTCCGCCTTCTGGATCTGCGCGTCGGTCATCGGCACGAACTGCGCGACCTTCGCGAGTTCCCGCTCGTTGTCGAGGATGAAGCGGAGGAACGCCTTCACCTCGGGCCGCTGCAAGGAGCTCTTCTTGACGTAGATGAAGAGCGGGCGGGAGAGCGGATACTTGCCGCTCTGCGCATTCGCGACGGAGGGCCCGACGCAGCCGTTGCCGGCGTCGATCGCGACCGCGTTCAGCTCGTCCTGGTTCTGCTCGAAGTACGAGAAGCCGAAGTAGCCGAGCGCGCCCTTGTCGCCGGCGACGCCCTGCACGATCACGTTGTCGTCCTCGCTCGCGGAGTAGTCGGAGCGGCTGCGGCCGTCCTTGCCGTTGACCTTCTCGGTGAAGAAGTCGAACGTTCCCGAGTCGGTGCCGGGGCCGTGCAGCTTCAGCTCGACGTCCGGGAACTTCGGGTCGACCTGCTTCCAGCTCTTCACCTTCGAGCCGACGTCCCAGATCTTTCGCAGCTGCTCGATGGTGAGGCATTTGGCCCACGTGTTCTGCTTGCTGACGACGACGGTGAGCGCGTCGTTCGCGACCTGGAACTCGACGTACTCGATGCCCTTGCTCTTGCACGCCTGCGCCTCCTCCGGCTTGATCGGGCGCGACGCGTCGGAGAGGTCGGTCTCGCCGCGGCAGAAGCGCTCGAAGCCGCCGCCGGTGCCCGACACGCCGACGGTGATCCGCACGTCCGAGTGCTCGCGCTGGAAACGCTCGGCGGCTGCGGTGGCGAGGGGAGCGACAGTGCTCGAGCCGTCTGCCTGGACCGTGCCGCCCGACTCTGAGGAACCGCCGCCTCCGGCACAGCCGGCGAGTCCGAGCACGAGCGCAGCCGCGAGCGCGATGCGAGCCATCGGCGCCATTCTCCGGACGCCGCCCCGCCGCATGGGTCGCCGGGTTGTGAACGACTGGTGACGGCCTGGTAACTAGAACATCGCCTGCACCGGCCAGTAGCAGGCCGCTGCGACGAGCCCGGCCGCAGGGATCGTCAGGAGCCACGCCACGAGGATGTTCCCGGCCACGCCCCAGCGCACCGCTGAGAGCCGCTGCGTCGCACCCGCGCCCATCACCGCGCCGGAGATGCACTGCGTCGTGGAGACCGGAAAGCCGAAGTGCGTCGCAACGTAGAGCGTCGTGCCTGCTGACACCTGGGCCGCGAACCCGTGCACGGGCTCCATCTTGAAGACGCGCTGCCCGAGCGTGCGCATGATCCGCCAGCCGCCGACGTAGGTCCCCGCGGCGATCGCGAGGCCGGCGGCGACCTTGACCCAGTCAGGGATGAAGAACTCGTCGATCGTGCCGTGCGCGAAGAGCGCGAGCGCAATCACCCCCATCGTCTTCTGGGCGTCGTTCGCGCCGTGCGTGAAGGCGAACCAGGTTCCCGAGGCGAGCTGTCCGAGGCGGAACGTCCGGTTCGCGACACCGGGAGTCATCCAGCGAAAGATCCAGTAGATCGCGAGCACGAGCGCGAACGCGCCGAGGAAGCCGAGGATCGGTGATGCCACGCCGGGGATCACGATCTTCTCGTAGATCCCGCGCCACTCGACGCCTTCCGGGCCGGACTGGACGAGCGCGGCCCCGATCAAACCGCCGAAGAGCGCATGCGAGGAGCTCGAGGGAAGGCCGAGCCACCAGGTCGTCAGGTTCCACGCGATCGCGCCGAGCAGCGCGGCGAGGATCGTCTGCTGTGTTGCGAGGCCGGTGTCGATGATTCCTTTCCCAACGGTCTTCGCGACCGCCGTCGTGACGAAAGCGCCGGCGAGGTTCGCGACGGCGGCGATGAGGACCGCCTGGCGCGGCGTCAGCGCGCGCGTCGAGACCGACGTCGCAACCGCGTTCGCTGTGTCATGGAAGCCGTTCGTAAAGTCGAACGCGAGCGCCGTCGCGACGACGACCACGAGCAGGATGTCTTCCATCTACTTGTTCTTGACGAAGATCGCCTCGAGGACGTCCGCGGCGGTCTGGAAAGCGTCGACGGCCTCCTCGAGCTGCTCGTAGATGTCCTTCCAGCGGATGATCGAGATCGGGTCCTGGCCGGAGCGGAAGAGCTCGGCGACCGCCTGGCGGAGGATCCGGTCGCCCTCGTCCTCGAGCTCACGGATCTCGCGCAGCTCCGCCGAGACATCCTTGAAGCCCTCCAGCCGCTTCACGCCCTGGTCGAGCTTGTGCGCGGAGCGCTGAATCACGTCAGCCTGCTCTCGCGCCCGCTCGGGGATCCTGCGAACGTCGTAGAGCTCGAGGTTCGCGGCGGCCTCGTCGACAAGGTCGCAGATGTCGTCGAGCGCGGTCGCGAGCCGGAAGATGTCGTCGCGATCGAAGGGTGTAACGAACGTGCGGTTGACGAGCCCGACCACCTCGCTCGTCAAGCGGTCGCCTTCGTGCTCATGCTCCTTGATCCGCGCGATCGCGTCCCGGCCGTCCGCCGGGTAGGCGCCGAGCAGCTCCACGAGCAGGCCGGCGATCTGCTCCACGTTGTCCGCGGCCTGGGCGAAGAGGACGAAGAACTCGCGGTTGGCGGGTATCAGGCGAAGCCGCACGGCGCGGGGTTCTTACCAGATGTTGCGTTTTCGTGAACGCGGCTACCGCGGGAACCGGGCCCGGACCGTCAGGCCGCCGCCCGGTGACCCGCTGGCTTCGACGTTGCCGCCGGCCGAGGTGACGACGTGCTTGACGATCGCGAGGCCGAGGCCGGTGCCGCGCGTTGCGCGCGCGCGGTCGGTGCGGTAGAAGCGCTCGAAGAGGCGCCCGAGGTCCTCGTCGTCGACACCGGTGCCGTCATCTGCGACGACGAGCCAGAGCGCGCCGTCGCGCTCCTCTGCCGAGACGCGGGCGCGGGCGCCCGGGCCCGCGTAGCGAATCGAGTTCGAGACGAGGTTCTCGAGCAGCACGCGCAGCATGCGCGGTCTCAATGGGAGCTCGAGCTCGGCCGGCACGTCGACCGAGACGTTCACGTCCGCGCGAGCGGCCGACTCCGCGAGCGTCGTGGCGACCTCTTCCGCGAGCTCGCGGATCGGCGTCGTCCCGGGCGCGACGACCTGCTGCCCGGTCTCGAGCTCGGACAGGAAGAGCACGTCGTCGATCAGCTCGCCGATCTGCTCGACCTCGCGCTTCGCGCGCGCGATCAGCTCCTCGGGGTCTTCGCCGGGGAGCGTCGCGGTCTCGAGCAAGGAGAGCAGGCGGGCAAGCGGCGTGCGCAGCTCGTGCGAGACGGCGGCGGTGAAGCCGGCGCGCAGCTCGTCGTACGCGGCGTTCTCTGCGGGCTCGCTCAGGTAGACCAGCACCTCCTTCTTGCCGAGCGCCTCGTAGGGGACCTCGACCGGGCGGCGTCCCTGGAGCGCGGGCTCGGGCAGCCGGCGTCCGAGCTCGACGTCGGGCAGCGCCTCGCGCGCACGGCGGCTCGCCGCGACGACACGGTCCTCTCGGTCCAGGACGACCAGGATCTCGCGGCTCTCCTCGATCGCCGCGCGCCCGCGTGCAGCGTCGACCGCCATGGCCTTGGTGTCGGCTTCCGGCGCTCGATCACGCGGTCGGAGGATCCGCTTTACCACCTCGTCACCAGTTTCTCACCCCTCATGCACCCTCCGGCGGCGGCGCGGCGACGATCATCAGAGCAGCCATGGCGAAGGTGCTCATCGTCGAGGACGACGAGATCATCGGCCGCGGGATGGCGGGCCATCTCTCGAATGCCGGCTTCGATCCTGTGCTCGTGCCGCGCGGCGAGACCGGGCTCGCGCGCCTGCGGTACGACCTTCCGGACGTCGTCGTGCTCGACCTGATGCTGCCGGGCCTCGACGGCTGGAGCCTGATCCAGACCGCGCGCCACGAGGGGATCGGCACTCCGATTCTCGTCGTCAGCGCGCGCGGCACCGAGCAGGACCGGATCAAGGCGCTCGAGCTCGGCGCGGACGACTACCTCGTCAAGCCGTTCTCGATGCAGGAGCTCGTGGCGCGCGTCCGGGCGGCTGCCCGGCGCGGCGTGCGCGCGCTGGACGAGACGCGCGGCGAGGCGATCGAGCTCGAGGAGCTCGTGGTCGACCCGCGCGAGGTGCAGGCGTACGTCGACGGGGTCAGCGCGGCGCTGACGCCGACCGAGTTTCGGCTCCTGTACGCGCTCGCCCAGGAGCACGGGCGCGTGGTCACACGCGAGGAGCTGATGCAGCGGATCTGGGGCCGCCGCCAGCGCCACCGCGACCGCACGGTCGACGTCTTCGTACGCAAGCTGCGTGAGAAGATCGATCACCGCTCGCCGCGGCACACGTTCATCCACACGCGGCACGGTGTCGGGTACAAGCTGCAGCCGCTCGCCAAGAGCGAGGAGGCGCCCGAAAGCGCCTCCCGTCAAACCGCCTGAGCCGAAGCTCACTTCACTTTCAGCACCGTGTTGTAGTGGAAGCGCGAGCGCTTGGCCTGCGCCTTCGTCAGTGCGACGAAGTCCGCCTTCGCGGCGATCTTGGTCTGGTTGTTGAGCGCGAAGCCGATGAACGCACGCACCTCCGGGCGCGTGAACGACGCCCGCTTTGCGTAGATGAAGAGCGGGCGTGAGAGCGGCTTGTAGCTGCCCGCCTGGACCGTCCTCTTGCTCGGCTTCACGCAGCCCGCCCCGGCGTCGACGGCCACGAGGTTGAGCCGGCTCGCGTTCTCCTCGTAGTACGAGAAGCCGAAGTATCCGAGCCCGCCGCGCGACCCCTCGACGCCCTGCACGAGGATGTTGTCGTCTTCGCTCGCGGCGTAGTCGGAGCGGCTCTTGCGAGCCTTACCGTTGATCTTCTCCGTGAAGAAGTCGAACGT
>DASYUZ010000085.1:0-22223 GCA_036000665.1 Gaiellaceae bacterium | reverse complement strand
GTAGAGATCAATGCGAAAGTGTGTGGCCGCCGAGTCGTCGCCGAGCCTCCAGAGGAGTTCGGGAGGAGCGAAGCGGATGTCGCCGCGGCCCGCTTCGTAGGCGATCGGTGGGAAGCGAGCGTCATCGCGCGTGTTCTTGCTGCGACCAAGATCGGAGATCCGGGCCTTCGGATCGTCCTCGAAGACAAGGCCATTCTCGGACTTCACGTCGCGGTGGACGAAACGTCGCAGGTGCATTTGGTGCACACCCTTGGCGACTTCACGGTAGAGCGTGAGCCGATCGATCCATTCGATCTGATGGCGGTTCGCCAGCAACTCTTCGAGCGAGCCGACCGCCCGCTCAAGCACCATGAACGGCACCGGCACCGGCAGAACCGGTCCCCCGCCCTGCGCTTGGAGATGCATCACGTGCTCACCGTGATCAATCAGCGTCACCACGTTCGAGCACGACGTCAGCACACCAAGCAGAGCGGCTTCGTCTTGGAACTCTCCCACCGCCTCAGCGCGCCGGTTAGAGATGGCTAGCACCTTCACTGCGACCTCGCGCCCCGTGCCCTGTTCGACGGCAAGGAAGATGCCAGCGAAACCACCATCGCCGATCTTCGAGCCGAGCACATAGTCATGGCCGCTTCGCCCCGTGAAGGTCTGACCTGTGTAGAGGACCGCTTCACGGTCGTCCATATTCGGTCCGCAGCCTCTCAATAAGGTCGGGGTGCTCAAGCAGGATCTCGACGACATCGTCTGGGAGCGCTCCCTTGGCAAGTTCGAGGCGCTCGAGCGGCACGTCGTAGTACGTTGCGGCGCGTTGGAGCATCTGGCTCGATGCCGGCTTCTCTCCCCGCTCGAGCCGAGATAGATAGGACGGGTCCACATCGAGCTCTCGAGCTGCGGCCCGCAGAGATGAGCCTTGCTGCTCTCGCAGCTCGCGAAGAAGACTTGCTAGAGGACGGGTCGTCACAACATCACGGTAGCCGCTGTTGACCTTACAAGTCAACACCCCAAAGTGTGTGCCGAAACGGGGCCGCGAAAGTAAAGTTATCCTTTACTTATGCATGACAACAAGCCGGACATCCGCAGTCTGGAGGCCGAGTCGTACCAGCAGAGCGGCTATTTCACAGCTGACCAGGCGCGCAAGCATGGGGTCAGCCGGCAGCCTCTGAACCATCACATCCGGCAGGGACGTTTCGAGCGGGTGCGGCGCGGGCTCTATCGCGTTTGGGGCTTCCCAGGCTCTCAGTACGACGATATCCGCGAGAAGTGGATGGCCGTCGGGATGGACAAGGCCATCGTCTCGCACGAGAGCGCGCTCTTACTTCTCGAGCTAAGCGACAACATCCCCGACAAGGTCCACCTGCTTGTCCCGCGCAGGTACCGCGGGCTCCGTCGCCCATCGGGTGTCGTGATCCACACCCACTCCGACACCGAGAAGGTCGCCACCGCCTGGGGCGACGCTATGCCGATCACCGCGCCGGCGCGAACGCTCGTCGACGTCGCCGACAAGCTCCAACCCGAACAGGCAGCGATGGCGGCACGACAAGCGCTGCACCTCGGCCTGCTCACGCGCCGGCAGCTCGAGCGCGAAGCGGCGCGCCAAAGAAAGACGCACGTGCTCGAGACGCTGCTCGCCGATTGACGACTCAGACGCGCGCGCCCGGACAACGCGTTCGCGTCGCCGCCGGGTTTCTCGGTCCGGGATCCTCGCTGGCCGCGCTGACGGCGTGTCGGACCGAGGCGGCGAACCTGGGCGTCACCGCCGTGTTGTCGCGGTAGGCGACAACACGATGGGGTGTGGATGGGGCGGGACCCTCCGAAAACCCCATGAAAGGCGGTGGAAGAGCAGCTCGCAGACGAGCGCAAAGTCCCTGCTAATCGGGTTCCTCCGGGTCCTCGCGTGGAGGATCGTGCTTGCCCTTGCGGCGGCTGTCACGCCGGAGGTCGCGGGTTCGAGTCCCGTCGCTCCCGCCGAGTGGCGGACGAGGCGCCGCGCATGCCAGGCGCTTTTACCGTCACTAAACACGCGTGTCGGCCAGTAAGGGCTCATTGAACGGCGCTGTTCAGTGTGGTAAAAAGCCGCTGCTCTTCGATGCAGGGTGGGGTGTTGAGGGCGCAAACAGAGGAAGTTGCGGCGAACGAGAGTGCGCCTGCACAGGCGGAGGAGGTCGCGGCTGTCGGCGCCGCCATCCGTGCCCGCAGGCGTCGGCAGGGTCTTTCACTCCGCGACCTGTCCCGGCTGACCGGCTTCTCGATCGGATTCCTCTCCCTCGTCGAACGGGGGCAGTCGTCTCTTGCCCTCACCTCGCTGTACAAGGTCGCAAAAGCGCTCGAGAGCGAGGTTGCCGACTTCTTCCAGCCCGACGGCGGCGTCCCCGAGGAGCATCCGCCGCCGCACATAACCCGCGCGGCAGAGCACACCGAGATCTCGATCGCGGGCTCCACGCGTACGTACCGGCTCCTTTCGGACCGGGCCCGGGATCGTGTGCTCGAACCGCTGCTCGTCACGGTGCAGCCGACCGAGACGGTCGAGGAGCCCTACAGCCACGACGGCGAGGAGTTCGCCTACGTCCTCTCTGGCAGCCTGCTCTACATCGTCGCTGGGACGACGTACAGTCTCGGGCCCGGCGACAGCATCTACTTCCCGGCCACAGTCCCACACGCAATCCACAACGACACGGGGGAGCCTGCCCGCGTGCTGTGGGTGCTCACGCCGAGGCTGATCTAGCGATGGCGACGCGGGCGGCGGTCGACATCGGCGGGACGTTCACCGATCTTGTCCATCTCGACGAAGGGACGGGGGAGGTTGGGCTGGCGAAGGCATCGACGACGCCCGGCCGCTTCGAGGACGGTGTCATGCAGGCGATTGCGGAGGCCGAGCTCGACGGCGTCGCATTTCTCGCCCACGGCACGACCGTGATCATCAACGCGCTCACCGAGCGCAAGGGAGCGCGGACGGCGCTGATCACGACCCGAGGCTTCCGTGACGTCCTCGAGATCCAGAAGGCGAACCGGCCAGACCTCTACAACCTTCTCTACGAAAAGCCGCAGCCGTTCGTGGCACGGCGGCTGAGGCTCGAGGTCACCGAGCGCGTGACATACAAGGGCGAGGTGCTGGTGCCGCTCGACGAGGAGGACGTGCGCCGCGCCGTCGCCGACGCCCGTCACCAGGGCGCCGAGGCGGTCGCGATCTGCTTCCTGCACTCCTACGCAAACCCCGTCCACGAGCGCCGCGCCGCCGAGATCCTGCGCGAGGAGTGGCCGGAGGCGGCCGTTACCGCATCCCACGAGCTGACGAGCGAATGGCGCGAGTACGACCGCACGTCGACCGTCGTGCTCGACGCGTACGTCAAGCCCGCGGCGGGCAAGTACCTAGCCGCGCTCGCGAATCGGCTCGAAGCGGCGCAGGTTCCCGTTCGGGCCCGCTACGCGATGCGGTCGAACGGGGGCATCTCGCGCTTCGAGGTCGCCGCTCAGACGCCGATCAACCTCGTCGAGTCCGGCCCCGTGGGCGGCGTGATCGGCGCTGCGGCGGTCGGCGAGCAGATCGGCGAAGACAACCTGATCACGCTCGATATCGGCGGCACGACCGCCAAGGCCGCGCTCGTGGAGCGGGGCAACGTCCGCCTCACGAGCGACTACCACTTCGAGCGCACGCCCGTGTTCGCCGGCTACCCGATCAAGATCCCAGTGGTCGACATCGTTGAGATCGGGGCGGGAGGAGGCTCGATTGCGTGGATCGACCCCGCGGGAGCGCTCAAGGTGGGGCCGCAGAGCGCAGGCGCCGACCCGGGGCCCGCCTGCTACGGGTGGGGCGGGACGCAGCCCACGGTGACGGACGCGAACGTGATCGCCCACCGGATCAATCCGGACTACTTCCTCGGCGGGCGAATCAAGCTCGATGTCGAACGCGCGCGGGCCGCTCTGACGCCCCTCGCGGCGTCGCTCGGCGTCGATTCCGAGGACGCGGCGCTCGGGGTGATTCGGATCGCTAACGCGAACATGATCCATCTCCTCAAGCTCGTCTCAGTGCGGCGCGGGCGCGACCCCCGGGAGTTCGCGATCGTCGCCTTCGGGGGCGGGGGCTCGATGCACGCCTGTGCTCTCGCCGCAGAGCTGAGGGTGCCGCGGGTGATCGTTCCGCCGTACCCGGGGCACTTCTCGGCCTGGGGCATGCTGGCGAGCGATCTGCGCCACGATGCCGTGCAGACCCACTTCGCGCGTGCCGACGCGCTGCAGGCGGACGAGGTGGCCGTGCTTTGGCGAGGTCTCGAGGAGCGGCTCCTGGCCACGTTCGCCGACGAAGGTCTCGATCGCGAGGAGGTGACGTTCGTGCGCTCCGCCGACATGCGCTACGCGGGCCAGGAGCATACGGTCAACGTCCCCATCTCGGACGGAACGAGCGGCGGAGGCGAGGAGATCGAGCGGCGCTTTCACGAGCTGCACGATCAGCTCTACACGTTCCGCCTTACCTCGCCGATCGAGTTCGTCAATTTCCGGTTGACCGCGTTCGGCAGGGTGCGGAAACCGGAGCTTGCCCGGATTCCGACGAACGGGAACGCTCAGGCAGCGCTGAAAGGCACCCGAGACGTCGACTTCGACGAGCTCGGCAGGCTGGAGTCGCGGCTCTACGAGCGCTCCGGCCTTGGAGCAGGCACCGAGCTCGAGGGCCCGGCCGTGATCGAGGAGCCGGCCGCCTCGACGGTGGTCTTCCCGGGCCAAAGGCTGCGCGTGGACGAGTTTGGGAACCTCATCATCGAGACGGAGGTCGCGTAATGGCGGTCGCACCGGCAAGGGACATCGACCCCTTCACCGTCGAGATCCTGAAGGACGGAATGATCGCGATCGGCGACGAGATGTTCATCGCGCTCCAGCGCACGTCGAAGAGCACGATCATCTACGAGGTCCTCGACTTCGCCACCGGACTCACCGACGCGAAGGGGCAGCTGATCACGCAGGGGAACGGCGTCACGGGCTTCCTCGGCACGCTGACCTTCGCGGTGAAGTACACACTCGAGAAATTCGGCGCCGATGGGCTGCAGCCCGGCGATGTGATCATCACCAACGACCCCTACACGGGCGGCGGCACGCACCTCTCGGACGTCTCGCTCGTCGTCCCGATCTTCAACGACGGAGATCTGGTCGCCTTTTCGGCCTCCAAGGCGCACTGGACGGAGGTGGGGGGCAAGGATCCCGGTTCGTGGACGACCGACGCCACCGAGGTCTTCCAGGAGGGGCTTCAGTTCCCGTGCGTGAAGCTGTTCGAGGCCGGCCGCGCGGTCCAGAGCTTGATCGATCTAATCGCGGCGAACGTGCGCCTGCCGGACATGACCCTCGGCGACATGCACGCGCAGGCAGCGTCCCTCCGACTCGGTGAACGGCGCTTCATCGAGCTCTGCGACAAGTACGGCCTCGACGTCGTACTCGGCTCGATCGAAGAGCTCCTCGACTACGGCGAGAAGCTCACGCGCCTCGAGCTCGCGAAGCTGCCGGAGGGTGTCTACGAGGCCGAGGACATGATCGACGACGACGGGATCGGCAACGGCCCCTTCCCGGTGCGCGTGAAGGTGACCATCACAGACGACGAGTTCGTGTGCGACTTCACCGGCACGCACGCGCAGGTGCCGGGACCGGTCAACTGCACGCTGACCGGGCTCCACTCGGGGATCCGCACAATCTTCAAGGCGATCACGGGGCCTCAGATCCCGGTCAACGAGGGATGCTTCCGGCCGCTCCGGCTGATCTGTCCGCCGGGCACCATCTTCACCGCAGAGCGGCCCGCGCCGGTCTCGACCTACTGGGAGACGATGGAGTACGTCACCGACCTCGTCTGGAAGGCGCTGGCGCCGGTCGTGCCTCACCGACTGCCCGCCGGGCATTTCCTCTCCGTCTGCGGCGTCGTGGTGGCGGGGCTTCACCCCGACACGGGGGATCTCTTCCTCCTCGTCGAGCCCCAGGCGGGCGGCTGGGGAGCGGCCCAGACGCGGAGCGGCCAGCAGGGACTGATGTGTGTGGGCGACGGCGAGACCTACGTGATCCCGATCGAGGTCGCGGAGGCGCGGTACGGGATCCTCGTCGATCAGTACGCCCTCGACACGGACGCGGAGGGCGGCGCCGGCAGGCATCGCGGTGGCCGCGGCTGCATCCGGGACTATCGCGCGGTCGCCGACGAGGTCTTTCTGACGGCGACGTTCGGTCGTCACAAGTTCGCGCCGTGGGGAGTCGGCGGCGGGCAGCCGGGGTCACGCAACGAGGTGCGCATCTTCCACCGGGATGGCCGGGAGGTCGTCCTGGGAAAGTGCGCCCGCTACCGGCTCGAGAAGGGCGAGGTCGCTCGTCTGGTCACCGGGACCGGCGGCGGTTGGGGGCCTCCTCACGAGCGCCCGGTAGAGGAGGTGATCGACGACGTCAAGGACGAGTACGTGACTCTCGCGCACGCGGAGCGTGACTACGGAGTCGTGCTCGATCCGGACACGCTCCACGTCCTGCGGCTCAAAAGGAGGAGCTCATGAGTAACGAAGAGCGGTCCGAAGGGGCCGCGCCCGAGGTCTGGGAAGGCCCGCTCGACCGCCGCGAGCTACTGGTGAAGACGGCAGCGATCGGCAGCGCGCTGGCAGCTTCTGGTGGGCTGGCGAGTCAGGTGGCCGCGGCTCCCCGCACGATTGCGCGTGCCGGTCGATCCTCGGCGCGCAAGACCCTCTTCGTCGCCAACTACGGCGACATGCAGAACCTCGACCCGCACACGTCGAGCGCCGACACGGTTACCGGGGACATGCTCACGAACCTCTACGCGATTCCCGTCACGTTCCAGGTGCCGGCTCGGCTCGGCCCGAGTCGGATCCGCTACGCCGATCCGAACAAGTTCCGGGGCCAGGCGGTCAAATCGTGGAAGTGGAACAGGAACCGGACCGAGATCACCTTCACCGTGCGGAAAGGGCTGCAGTTCCCCGACGGCACCCCGCTCGACGCGGAGGCCATCAAGTTCAGCCTCGATCGCTGCCTCGGCGTGGCCGCCGTCGGCTCGTTCCTGTTCGGGATGATCGGCGTCACCAAGCCCGACCAGTTCCAGCTTCTGGACAGCCGTCGCTTCAAGATCGTCCTCCCCAAGCCTTCCAGCCTGCTGCTCGGGAACATGGCGATGTTCTACGGGTCGGCCCTGCTCAATCCCAAGATCGTCAAGAATCACGCGACGAGGTCAGATCCCCACGCTCAGGGCTGGCTGAAGACGCATGCGGCGGAGAGCGGCTGGTACACGCTCGACAAGTGGGACGTTGGATCGGGCTGGACGCTTGCGGCCAACCGCGAGTTCTGGGAGCCGACGCGCACGAAGGAGATCCGCTTCCAGGTGATCCCGGACGCGCAGCAGCGCGAGCTGCTGATCCGCTCGGGCAGAGTGGACCTGGCACTCGGCATCCCGCTCAAGGACGTCGCGAGACTCCGGCGTGACGCGAACCTGAAGGTGCTGAGCATTCCGTCGCGCGCGGTCGCGTGGGCCGGCTTCGACGTGACGGCCAAACCGTTCGACAACAGGCTCGTGCGGCAGGCGATCCTCTACGCGATCCCCTACGACACGATCATGCGCGAGGTCATGCGCGGCCAGGGCGTGCAGCTGAAGAGCCCGATTCCGAAGGGAACGCCGAACTCGAGCTTCCGCTTCTGGCACTACAACACGGATTACGAGAAAGCCAAGACGCTGCTGCGGAGGGCCGGATATCCGAGCGGGTTCTCGGCTCAGCTCGACATCCCGGCCGGCAACCCGGTTGACGAGCAGACGGCCGCCTGGATTCAGCAGGGTCTGCAGAAGGCGGGGATCGACGTCTCGATCAACAAGCAGCCCGCGGCGGCGTTCACCGGCCAGCTGCAGGCGAAGAAGCACAAGTTCTGGTTCTCCTCGCAGTCCTGGATCTCGATCAACAACGATCCGCTGTACCACCTGTACTGGCTCTTCGCGCAGGACTGCTGCACGTACGGCAAGTACCAGAACCCGAAGGTCGTCTCGCTCGTGAACAGGTTCGTCAACCGGCCGCTCACCGACCCGGCCCGAATCCGGGCGGTGAACGAGGCGCAGCGGATCATCGTCAACGACGCTCCCTGGGTCTTCCTGTTCCAGCCGCCGTGGATCGCTGTGATGCGGAAGAACGTGAAGGGCTTCGCGTACTACTCGACCGATCAGTTCATCCGGTACGCGGACCTGGTCAAGACATAAGGAGGTCGTAGAGCGCAGGGCGAACCGGGCACGACGCGCGACCAGGCAGCAGGATGAAGCTGGGCTTCTACGTGGCCCGGCGCGTTCTGCTGCTGGTCCCCGTGCTCCTCGGGGTGACGTTCATCACCTTCGCGCTGACGCGGATCATCCCGGGCGATCCCGTCGCCTTGATCGCCGGGCCGTACGTCAGCCCCGACCGGAAGGCTGAGATCCGCCGGCAGTACCACCTCGACGACGCCTTCTACGTCCAGTACGTCGACTACGTGCGCGACCTCCTCCACGGAGACCTCGGCACGTCGCTCGTGTCCGGCATCTCCGTGCAGGGCGAGCTCTCGCGGCGTTTCGCGGCGACGTTCGAGCTGACCACGGTCGCCCTGCTGATCGCGCTTGCGCTCGCCATTCCGCTCGGCCTCCTTGCCGCGCTCAAGAAAGACGGGTGGGTCGACGGCGCGGCCCGGATCCTGGGCACCGCCGGCATCTCCATCCCGGTCTTCTGGGCCGGGATCATGCTCTCGTACCTCCTCTTCTACCGCTGGAAGGTCGCCGCAGCGCCGTTCGGCCGCATCGATCCCCAGGTCGACCCTCCTCACCACCTCACCGGGGTCTACCTCGTCGACTCGATCGTGACCTGGAACTGGCGGGCCTTCCGGTCGTCCGTGCAGGCGATCTGGCTGCCCGCGTTCGTTCTCGGGTTCTCTGTGATGGCACCCGTCATGCGCATCGTCCGTCAGGGGATGATCGAGGCGCTCGATTCGGCGCCGGCAACCGCGCTGCGTGCGCTCGGAGCGCGTCCTTCGAGTGTGATCCGGCACTGCCTGAAGAACGCTCTGCTGCCGGTGACGACGATGGTGGCCATCGTCTACGGGTACCTGCTCGGCGGCTCGGTGCTCGTCGAGACGATCTTCTCGTGGCCAGGCATGGGCCTCTACGTCTACAACTCGATCTCGTCCAGCGACTTCCCGGCCGTACAGGGCTTCATCCTCTACGCCACGACGATGTACGTCGTCGTCTTCCTCCTCCTCGATCTGCTCTACCTCGCCCTCGACCCGCGGGTGAAGTACTGATGGTCGACGTCAGCGTCCCGGTCAGGCCACGAGTCCCTGAAGGCCTTGTCGCAACGGCGGCACGGCGCCTCTTCCGCAACCCGGTCACGCTGGCCGGGCTCGTCATCGCGCTCGCCGTCGCGCTGCTCGGCCTGCTCGCTCCACTGATCGCGCCGTACGGCGCGACCGAGGGGAACCCTGACGCGACGCTGCAGCCGCCGTCCTGGGATCACCCGTTCGGAACCGACCCGATCGGCTTCGACATCCTCTCCCGCGTTCTGCACGGAGCCCGTCTCGACCTCGGCATCGCGCTCGGGGCAGTCGCGATCGCCCTGCTCGCCGGCTGTCTGCTCGGGGCGGTCGCCGGCTTCTTCGGGCGCTTCACCGACGAAGTGGTCATGCGTGGCTGCGACATGCTCTCCGCCTTCCCGAGCTTCATCCTCGCGCTCGGCGTGGTCGCCGCCCTCGGAGCGAGCGTCCCGAACCTCATCTTCGCCATCGCCCTCGTCAACGTGTCGGTCTACGCCCGGCTGCTGCGCGCCCGCGTGCTGACCGTGCGTGAGGCGCAGTACGTGCGTGCGGCGACGGCTATCGGCTGCTCGCGGACGCGGCTCATGTTCGCGCACGTGCTGCCCAACTCGATGGCGCCGATCTTCGTCCAGTCGACGCTGCAGGCCGGCTACGCGATCCTCGAGGCGGCAGGCCTGTCCTTCATCGGCCTCGGCGTGCGGGTTCCCACGGCGGAGTGGGGTGTGATGGTCAACATGGGTCTTCAGTACGTGGTCTCCGGCGAGTGGTGGATCAGCTTCTTCCCCGGGATGGCGATCGCCGTCACGGTGATGGGCTTCAACTTGATCGGCGACGGGCTGCAGGACCTGCTCGATCCCAAGCGCAGATGAGCGGGTCGGCACAGCCGCTGCTCGAGATCCGCGCCCTGCGAACCTACTTCGACACTCCAGACGGGACGGTGAAAGTCCTCGACGGCCTCGACCTCGACGTCCAGCGCGGGCACATCGTCGGCCTCGTCGGCGAGTCGGGCTCGGGCAAGTCCGTGACTGCGTACTCGATCATGCGCCTGGTGCGACCTCCCGGCCGCATCGCCGGCGGCGAGATCCGCTTCGCGGGGCGAGACCTCCTGGCCCTGCGCGAGTCGGAGATGCGCAAGGTGCGCGGGAAAGAGATCAGCATGATCTTCCAGGACCCGCGTGGCTTCCTCGACCCGGTCACGCGCGTCGGCGCACTCCTGACCGAGATCTACCGCACGCACGAGGGGGTCTCGCGAAAGCAGGCGAAAGCTCGTGCTCTCGAGATGGTGAGCGCGGTCGGACTCCCTGCGCCGAGGCGGGTCATGCGCTCGTATCCACACGAGCTCTCGGGCGGGATGGCACAGCGGGCCATGATCGCGCTCGCGCTCGCGTGCGCTCCCAAACTCCTCATCGCAGACGAGCCGACGACCGCGCTCGACGTCACGATCCAGATTCAGATCATCCGCCTCCTCGCGAACCTGCGCGAGCGTTTCGGCCTGACGATCATCCTCATCACCCACAACCTCAACGTCGTTGCCGAGATCTGCGACGACGTCGCAGTTATGTATGCCGGCCAGATCGTCGAGCTCGGTCCGTCAGTGGAGATCTTCGAGCGCCCTCGGCATCCGTACACCGTTTCCCTGCTCAGGGCGCGCCCGACGATCGTCCGCGGTGAGCGGCTCGCGGACATCCCGGGACGCGTACCCGATCTGCTCGAACCTCCCTCCGGCTGTCGGTTCTCTCCGCGCTGCTTCATGGCCGAGAAGATCTGCTGCGAGGAGGCTCCGGCGCTCCGGCCGCTCCGGCCCGGCCATCGCTCGCGCTGTCACTTCGCCGAGCGCCTCGAGGACGCGGCTGCGTGAGGGGCGTCGTTTCGGCGCAGCCGCTGCTTCGTGTCGAAGAGCTGACGAAGCACTACCGCATCCGCAGCGGCGGCCGGCGCGCCACGCTGCACGCTCTCGACGCCGTCTCCTTCGAGATCTGTCCGGGCGAGACGGTCGCGCTTGTCGGCGAGAGTGGCAGTGGCAAGTCGACGGCTGCGCACTGCATCCTGCGTCTCGAACAAGCCACGTCCGGACAAGTCACGTTCGAGGGAGAGGAGGTGACGACGGCCCCGCGGGGGCTTCTGCGTGAGCTCCGCCGACGTCTCCAGATCGTCTTCCAGGACCCAACCGATTCGCTGAACCCGCGACGAAGCGTCGGTGCGACCGTCGGCGAGCCACTGAGAGTCCACGGCATGGCGAGCGGCGTGGCTGCGCGGGAGCGGGTCGGCGAGATCCTCGAGCTCGTCGGGCTCCAACCGGACGTCGCCCGGAGCTACCCGCACCAGCTCTCCGGCGGCCAGCGGCAAAGGGTCGGGATCGCGCGGGCGCTCGTCACCGAGCCCTCGCTCGTCGTGCTCGACGAGCCGACGTCGGCACTCGACGTGTCGGTCCAGGCAAAGCTGCTCAACTTGCTCAACGATCTCCAGGGCAGGTTGCGCCTCTCGTATCTCTTCATCACACACGACCTCGGCGTCGTCCGCTACATCGCCGACCGGGTGCTCGTCCTCTACGCAGGCCAGATCGTCGAGTCGGCACCCACCGAGCGGCTGTTCGAACGTCCACTTCATCCGTACACGCGTGCGCTGCTCGAGGCCGTGCCGGTGGACTCGCCGGGGCAGCGAACCGAGCGACCCCTTCCTCGCGGCGAGCCGTACGCTGCAATAGACCCTGCGCCTGGGTGCCGCTTCGCCGGCCGCTGCGCTTGGGCAGCAGAGGAGTGCATGGCTTCCGTCGCTTTGCGGGAGACAGACACAGGCCACCGTGCGCGCTGCACGGGCTGGTTCAGTGGGCGGGTGCCGGAGCCCGGAGCGCTGGATCTCGGCACGACCGCCGGGATCGGGGAGAGAGGATGAAACGTGAGGGGTACGATCGGCCCGCTCGCGCGGGAGGCGTCGGCGGGGGTTGGCCGGATTGGCGTTGATGATCTTGACGCCGGGCAGCCGTTGACGAGCCCCGGCAGGCTCAGGCTGCGCAGCGGCTCGCCCGCGTTTGCCCAGGCGAGGTATGCCTCGGCGGGGGAGGGTGGTCTCTCGACAGCCGTGGGCGGCGGGGCAGCGGCGACGGTCTCGACGACGTCGATCGATTCGTGGCGGGCGAGCCAGTCGTCGTCGTAGATCGTGCTCGCGTAGCTGTCGCCGCGGTCGGGGCAGAGGCAGGTGACGCGGTCGAGGTCGGGCTCGTCGGCAAGCAGCCGGGCGCAGGCGGCGATGCGGCGCCGCTCGAGCGCCTGTGCTGATGCCGGTTGCGGTCGCGAGGGCGCGGCAGCAGGCGAACGCCTCCGCGTCTGAGACGAAGACGCGCTGGTCGTAGAGGTCGTCGGCGAGGAAGGAGGAGCGGCGGCTGGCGCCGATGCCGGTCAGGAGGCGCGGCCCGGGGCGGCCGCCGAGCGCGATCGAGCCCGCCGCGTCGACGGCGACGATGCGGTCGCGGGGCTTTCGCGGCGGAGGTAGCGGCCGATGCCGGCGAGTGTGCCGCCGGTGGAGACGGTGCTCCGAGGAGGCGCAGAGCGCGGCGACGCGCTCGAACCGGGAGAACAGGTCGCCGCCGTTCTCGTCTGGCGTCTGGACGAGCTCGATCTGGGCGCCGAGCCGGTGCAGCCGCGCCAGGTTCTCCGGGGTTGTCTTCGAGTCGACGACGGCGAAGAACCAGTGGCCGCGGGCCGCCGCGAGCGCGGCCAGCGCCACGCCGAGGTTGCCGGAGGTGGACTCGACGATGACCGAGCCGGCGCGGAGCAGGCCGCGCTGCTCGAGGTCGTCGACGAGGCTGGCGGCGGTGCGGTCCTTGAGCGACCCGTAGGGGTCTGCGCCCTCGAGCTTCAGGTGCACGAGGCGCCCGCTCCCGCCGACGGTGAGGACGACCTGCGCCAGCGGCGTCCGGACCGGTCGCCTCATGGCGCGATCGCCTCTGCGAGCCGTTCGAGGCCGGCGCTGCGGGAGCCTTTGAGCAGGACGACGTCGCCCGGGCGCAGGATCGTCCTCAGCGCCCGTGCGGCGGCGGCCGTGTCGGGCAGCCAGCAGCACTCGAGCGCGCCGGCGGCGCCGCCGAGGTAGCCGAGCGCGCCGGGGCCGACCGCGACCAGCAGGTCGACGCCGAGCCTCGCCGCCAGCCTGCCAGCCTGGGCGTGCCAGCGGGGCGCGTCCGGGCCAAGCTCCGCCATCTCGCCGAGCACGGCGACCGCACGGCCGCCGCCGCGGCGAGCGGCGAGCGCGCGCAGGGCCGCCGTCAGCGAGAGCGGGTTGGCGTTGTAGGCGTCGTTGATGAGCAGGCCGCCGCCTGCGAGCGGCTGCTCCTCGCCCCGCCAGGGCGAGAGCTCGATCGTCGCCGCGCCCTCGCCGGCCCGGTCGAGCGGGAGTCCGAGCGCGGCGTAGGCGGCGAGCGCGGCGGCGAGCGTCAGTCGGTGGTGGGGGTGGCGGAGGTTGGTCGTGAACGCGACGCGCTCGCCGCGGACCGAGAAGACGGCGTCGGTGTGCGCGGCGCCCGGTCGCCAGGCGAGCGGATACACGTCTGCGGCCGCGTCGAGGCCGGTGCGCCACTCGTCGAGGTCGCCGCGCCGGTGGGGCTCGAGCAGCCGCGCGCTCGCGGGGAGTACGAGCGGCGCGCCGGGCGGGAGCGCGGCCATCAGCGCCGCCTCCTCGGCGGCGATGGCTTCGATGGTGCCGAAGAACTCGAGGTGCTCCGGGCCGAGGGCGGTGAGCACGCCGAGGTCGGGAGCGGCGATACGGCAGAGCGCGGCCAGCTCGCCGGGGGCGCCGGTGCCGAGCTCGCAGACGCAGACAGCAGTAGCGGGCTCGAGAAGCGCGAGCGTGAGCGGCACGCCGAGCTCGTTGTTGAAGCTCGCCGGGCTGGCGACGGTCGGCAGGTGCGGCGCCAGCAGCGCACGCAGCGTGTCCTTCGTCGACGTCTTCCCGGCCGAGCCGGCGATGCCGACGACGCGCGCTCGCGCGCGCTTGCGCACGGCTCGCCCGATCGCGCCGAGTGCGACGAGCGGCTGCTCCACCTCGAGCACCGCCGGCCCCTCGAAGCCGTCGGCGCCGCCGGGCTCGCAAAGGACGGCGACCGCACCACGCGCCGCCGCGTCGCCGACGAACGCGTGCCCGTCGTGCCGGCAGCCCCGGAAGCAGACGAAGAGCGCGCCCGGCTCGGCCAGCCGCGAGTCGCAGACGACGGCGGTGATCGCCAGGCTCGGGTCCCCGCGCACGAGCGTCGCTGCCTCGATCTCGCCGAGCCCGAGCGGAATCATCGCGCCACCGCCGCGAGCGCGGCCGCGAGCGCCTCCGCGAGCGGCTCGAGCGCGAGCCGGTGCTCGGTGCCGGCGGCGATCCGAACGAACGGCTCGCAGTGGGCGGCGCGCGCGGCGGTGAGGTAGATGCGGGTGGTGTCGAAGCCGAAACTCGAGCCGGCGAGGAGTGGCACGCCGCGCTTCTCGGCCTCGGCCAGTGTCGCGTCGACCAGCGCGCGCTCCCGTCGCAGGCGCCGGTCGCGGTCGCCGAACACGATCGAGAAGCAGCCGCCGCGAAACGGCAGGCCTGCGGCATCGCGGGCGCAGGGATGCGACGGCAGTCCCGGGTAGATCACCGTGACCGAGGGCTTCGACCGTTCGCTCAGCCGCCGGGCGAGCAGGAGCGCGTTGCGCTGCAGCCGCTGAAGCCGGCGCTCGAGCACGCGCCGGTCGGGTCGGGGCAGCGCGTACACGGCGACGTCGGCGACATTGGTGCCGAGATGCTCGCGGTAGTCGTCGAGCAGTGCGGCCTCGTCGGCGCGGGCAACGATCACGCCCGCGTTCACCCGGTCGAGCCCGAGCTGGGCGTACTTGAGCAGGCTCTCGAACACGAGCAGCCGCACCGACTCCCCGGCGAGCGCGAACGGCTGGCAGGCGGCCGAGAGGCCGGTGTTGTCGACGACCAGGTAGGTGCTCGCGCCCCGCAGCCGCTCGATCAGCGGAGCAAGCTCGGGAACCGGCATCCAGGCCGTGTTCGAGAGCGAGTCGAGGAAGACGGCGCTCGGAGCCAGCTCGTCGATCGCGCGGAGGAGCGCAGGCGTGTCGCGCTCGTCCATGTAGCGGACACTCCCCGGGAGCGCGCGCTCGAGCAGCAGCTTCGTCTCGTGGTAGAGGCCGGCGCCCGCGAGCACCGGTCGCTCGAGCTTGCCTTCCATCCGCAGGTACAAGAGGAGGGTGGTGAAGGCGGCCATGCCGCAGCTCGTCAGCAGCGCGCGCAGCCCGGCCGGTTGGTCGACCATCGCCTCGAGGTAGGCGCGCTCGTAGGCGTCGCCGTCGAGATGCCGGTCGCGCTTGTAGTCGTTCCAGTGCGGCCGGATCCGGCCCAGCTGCCTGCCGGCGGCGGGAAGCGTCGAGTGATCGAACGACGGCGACTGCCAGTCGGCCGCGCCGGCAAGCGCCGCGAGCAGCGTCTGCTCGACGCGCAGCAGATCCGCCAAAGAGGCCTTCTCGGCCGCGAGCTCGTCGACGAGCGCCACCGTCGGCGGCGCCGAGCGCGCGCGCTCGTCGAGCGAATGCAGGCGCTCGGCGGCTGCGCGACAGCGGCGGCGCGCGCGCTCGAGCTGGCCGGACAGCAGGTCGCGCGTCCGCTCCTCGAGCACGGCCGCCGCGAGGTCGGCTTCGGTCGCGGCCAGCGTCGCCCCGCCGCTGCGGCAGTGGAACGCGAGCTCGTCGAAGTCGGCGCGCAGATCGGCGAGCGCCGCAGCGACGAGCGCGCGAGGCGCGGTCTCGGGGCGCCGTTCCTGCGCAATCGCGGCACCGCTCACGAACGCAATACGCGCGAATGGCCGCCGCGAGTCCCCGCGGGACCCGCTGGCGCCGCCTACCCGTATGTCGTGCGTGCGCCTCGCCGAGCTGATCGAGGACGCTCCACCTCCCTACCGGGAGCGAGAGGTGGACACCGTCATCGCCGACTCGCGCCTCGCCCGCCCGCGTGCGCTCTTCGTCGCCCGCTCCGGAACCAGCGTCGACGGCCACGCCTTCATCGCGCAGGCGGTACTGGCGGGCTGCGCCGCCGTCGTCGGCTCGCGAAAGCTCTCCATCGGGCTGACGGCCCTGCTGCGCGCGCGCGGCGTCCCCTACCTGCGCGTCGACGACCCGGCGCAGGCGCTCGGCGAGCTGGCGGCGCGGGTCAACGGGCGGCCCTCGGCCGCGCTGACGGTCGTCGGCGTGACCGGGACGAACGGCAAGACGACCGTGACGACCCTCCTCTACCAGCTCTTTACGATGCTCGGTCACCGCAGCGGGCTGATCGCGACCACCGGCATCCGGATCGGCGCTCGCTGCTACCCCAACGCGCACACGACGCCGGACGCCGTCGAGCTCCAAAGCCTGCTCGCGCTGATGGTCGAGGTCGGCTGCCGCTACTGCCTCATGGAGGTGACCTCGCACGCGATCGACCAGCGCCGCATCGCCGGCGTCGACTTCGCCGGCGGCATCTTCACCTCGCTCGGTCACGACCACCTCGACTACCACGGCACGATCGACAGTTACGCCGAGGTCAAGCAGCGTTTCCTCGGCGACTTGCCCTCAGCCGCCTTCGCGCTCGCGAACGCCGACGACGACCGCGCCCGGTTCATGGTCGCCACCACGCACGCGCGCGTCGCCTTCTACGGTTCCGGTCCGGAGTCGCTGATGCCGTGGGCGGTGGAGCGCTGCGACGAGCACGGGATGAGCGTGCGCATCGGCCGCCGGAGCGTGCGCACGAGCCTCATCGGCCGTCACAACGCCGGCAATCTCGCCGCCGCCCTCACTGCCGCGACGCTGCTCGGCTGCGAGCTCGAGCAGACGCTCCCGCTCGTCTTCCGCCTGGAGGGCGCCCGCGGGCGGATGCAGCGCGTCGTCTCCGGGCCTGTGCTCGGGATCGTCGACTACGCCCACACGCCGGAGGCGGTGCGGCTCGCTCTCGCCACCGCTCGTGGCCTGCGCCCGGAAGGGAGGCTGCTCGTCGTCGCAGGCTGCGGCGGCAACCGCGATCGGCAAAAACGCCCGGCGATCGGAGGCGCGCTGGCGATGGCCGACACGGCGATCTTCACCGCCGACAACCCGCGCTCCGAAGACCCGGAGGCGATCGCGGCAGCCATGTTCGCAGGCGTGCCGCCGGCTCGAAGCCGACACGTGCAGGTCGAGCTCGACCGGCGGCGCGCGATCCAACGCGCCGCCCGCCTCGCCGCGCCGGGCGATGTCATCCTTCTCCTCGGCAAGGGGCACGAGACGGTTCAGGAGATCGGCGCCCGCAAGTACTCCTGGGACGATGCGGCGCAGTTGCACCGCGCGTTGCTGCACGACCGGCACGGCGACCAGCGTCTAATCGCGAGCGGCGCCCGCGCGCGGTGAAACGTGCCGCTGCGGCGCTGGGCACCTCGCCGTCAGCAGCTGGCTCGGTCCCGCTGGAGCGGCTCCGCCGCCGGTTCGGCTTCTTCAGCTGGGCCGCTTGATGACACACTCCGACGGCAGGCCGACGAGGATCCGCTCAATCAAGCTCGGCCGTTGACTCACTGCAGAGCATGATCACCCGACGGCTTCGTGCGCGTTCGCGCGGTGGTTACTCACGCTATGGGGATGTGAGCAGCCGGAGCGGCTTCCCCCGGCGATACTCGACGATCCAGCGCACGCCGAGGCTCTCGGGGTCGAGACCGCCCCGGAGCGCGCGCGCGATGCGATCCGCCTCGGGCGGCGCCGTCGTCGAGTAGCCGAGCGGCCGCTCGCGGGGCGACTGCATCGCGTAGTAGAGGTACACGCTGCCCTCCTGCCGGTCCGGCAGGTAGACCGGGCGCTCGAGCAGACGGCCGCCTGCGGGTGCCGACGCGTACACCGGGTTGTCCTCGTCCGCGCCGAGCGGGCGGTAGACGTCGACGCGCAGGTCGAGCGCGAGGAGCACGAGCGCGGCCGCGGCCACCCATTGCCGGCGGACCTGCGCGATCGCGAACGCGGCGAGCGCGGCCAGGCACAGGCAGGCGATCGGCAGGAACCGCTCGGGCACGCGCGTGTGCCCGAGCCCCGGTGTCACGTCCCAAAGCGGCTCGTACAACGGCGTGTTCGAGCCGAGCGCAAGCACCACCGGGACGAGCACGCCGACGCCGAGCACGGCGGCAAGCCCGCGGTCGCGCCGCCAGAGCAGCACCACGCCCGCGAGCGCGAGCAGCGGCAGCAGCCAGCCGAGGAAGACGAGGCTCTCGAACCCGTGGCGCGCATGTCGCGTGACGAAGTCAATCGGCTCGGCGGAGTAGAACTCGACCTGTGCGAACGAGCGCCCGCCCGTGCCGACCGTGCCGCGGATCGAGACGAGATACACGAGCAGGCCGCCGAGCGTCGAGGCTGCCGCTCCGGCGAGCCCAACCGCGACGCGCCGCCGGACGAGCGCGTACAGAACGAAGAACGGAATCGCGCCCAGTGCGAGATGCACCTGCCCGGAGAGCGGGATCGACGCGATCGCCGCGACCGCGAGCCACGCACGCCGGGTCTCGAGCGCCCAGAGCGCGAGCGGAAGGAGCATCGAGACGGGCCCCAGCAGGTGGCCGCCCGCGGTCTGCGCCGAGCGGTAGGGCGCGAGCGCGAACGCGAGCCCGCCTGCGAACGCGGCGCCCTCTGGAAGACGGAGCGCCCGCAGCCAGAGCGCCGCGCACGCGCCCGCTGCGAGGTACGAGAAGACGAGAAACGCGTTCCACCCGCCGACGGTGCCGAGCAGCGCGTGCAACGGCCAGAAGACGAGCGCGAACGGCCAGCCGGCGAAGTTCGTGCGCTGGGGCGCTTCGGGCTGGAAGCTGTACGGGTCCTTCCAGGGTGCGCGTCCGTCGGCCAGCTGGTGCCCCGGGAGCCAGAGGTTGTAGGCGCTCTGCAGGTGATCGCCGGGCGTGATCGCGTCCGCGCGTGGCGTGCCGTACCCGAGCAGGTCGGTCCTCGCGTGCCTGAACGCGGGAGAGAGCGCGAAGAGCCCCGCCGCGAGGTAGAGCGCTACAGCGAGCGCGCCGCCGCGAGCAGCTCGTCGACGTCGGGCAGCTCCCCGGAGTCGTAGCGCCATGCGCCGCGGACCGTACCGTCCTCGCCGACGAGGAACGCGCTCCGCTCGGCGACGTCGCGCAGCCCACGGAACTCCCGGACGATCCCGAGCGCGTGCACGGCCTCGCCGTTGTAATCGGACAGGAGCGGGAAGTTCAGGTCGAGCACCTGGGACCACGCAACGTGCGTCCAGGGCGAGTCGCGCGAGACGCCGTAGAGACGCACGCCCAGCTCCGCGAACTCCGCGCTCCTGTCACGCAGGAGCTCCATCTCGCTCGTTCAGGTGGAGGAGAAATCGAAGAGGTAGAAGACGTAGAGCGCCTTCGACCCGCTCGCCGCCTCCCGCAGGGACAGTCCCTCGCCCGGCGCGGCGAAGACCTGCGCGTCGGGCAGCCGCTCGCCGACCGCCAGCATCGGTTCCGGACCCTACTTCGTCGGGCGAACGGGCTCTATCCCGGCGGAAGCCGAACGTGGACGTGGGTGTCGTGATGGGCGAGCGGTTGCACGACGCGCGGGTCACCGCGAAGCCGCGTGTGCGGTCCCACGAAGAGTCTCACCGCACCCGCGCGGACGAAGCGGTCGACGAGGTCCTGTGCGAGCGCCCGATTGATCTGCACCGGCCGGTCGGGAGGGCGCTCAAGCCGGTCGCGGCGCGGGTAGTAGACGTCGACGTCGAGGCCGTTCTGGTGCGAGACGTGTCTCGGTCCGAACGGCCCTCCGTGCGGCCGGCTGAGGTCCCCGATACCGACTCGCGCCGCCCGCGGGTGCGTGCGCCGGAAGTCGGCGAGCACCCGCAACACCGTGCGCACGAGCCGGTCGGTGCCCCAGCGCCGCCAGGCGCGGTCCGGCGAGCGGTGCAGGAGGGGGTCCCAGGTGAAATAGCGCCCGCCCTCGGGTGGAAGCTGAACGCCGCCGACGAGCTGCCCGGCCTCCGGGCGGCCCAGCGCGAGGGAACGGCGCCAGCGAACGGGCTCCGGGCGCTCCGCGAGCCGAACGATCGCGCGCGCGTGCCGCCGCAGCCGCGCGCCACTCAGCGGCCCCGGAGGTAGCTCGACGACGAACGACGCAGTGCCGGGAAAGCGGTGGTTCTGCCAGTTCGATGCCGTTCCGCGCGGCCAGCGAAGGGCGCGGAACCGCTCGCCGGCGAGCTCGGCGAACCGGCGCGCCTCGGGCACGCTCGCGCCCCAGGCGCGCACGAGTCCCTGCGGCTGGTGGTACCAGAGCGTGACGTCGGGCTGGATTCGCGCGATCAGCCGGCGGGCGAGACGCGTCTCGCGCTCGGACCAGGGCCGGGGGCCGGAGTACTGCGGACCCCAGCGCGCGCCCCGCGCACGCCACCCGGCGCCAAAGTTCCGGTTCAGGTCGACGCCCCGACCGTTCTGACGCAAGCCCAGGCGGTAGCCGTCCGGGTTGAGGTTCGGCACGAGCCACAGGTCCGCGTGCGGCGCGGTCCTCTGCAGCGCGTGCACGATGCGGACGCCCGCGCACTCGGTCCCGTGAATGCAGCCGACCACGAGCACGCGCCTGTACGCGGTTGGCTCGCCGACCCGATAGGCGCGAACCGGCGCGCCCAGCTCCGAGCGCCCGAGCACGAAGGCGGTCGCAGCGACCGTCTCGAGCAGGATCAGGGGCCCCAGTCGAGCAGGTGCGGTGGAGAGCCGAACTGCGCGCGGATGTTCGAGACCGGGGCGATCTTCGGCATCCCGCGCGTGCGGATGAACAACCACTGGTCGGCGCCGACCCAGTCCAGGAGGAGCCAGCGCCCGTCGGGCGACCAGGCGACGTCGCCGAACGCGCCGAGGCCGATGAACAGCTGGCGCGGGCGCATTGCGCGGTCGGCGTTGACGAGCAGGACCTGGCTTCGGCCGGCCGCGGCACCGCCCACGTTGCGGGCACGCAACGCGAACACATGGCCTCTGGGCGCGAACTCGGCTCCGAGCGCGAACGTCCCGGCGCGCATCGGCATCTCGCGCACGAGCCGTCCTCCGTCGTCGAAGACGCGGATCGTCCGCGGAGAGACCGCGAGCAGGCGCTTGCCGTCCGCCGACCACCCGAGTACCTCGACGGCCGGAGCGAGCAACGGCCGCGAGCGCCAGAGCACTCGGCGTGTGTCTGCGGCGACGACGGCGATGCGGTCTCCGCCGGCGAGATAGGCCAGGACGTGTGCGCCGCCGGGCTTCCAGGCGGCCGGCGCTCCACCTGCGCGCGGGTCAACGGTGCGGTCGCCCCTGCGGTCGCCTGCGACGACCCTCAGCTCGCGGCCGGACGTGTACGCGATGCGCGTGTCGGTTTGCGTGCCCCCCCAGCGTGCGCCCGAGACGTCGGGCCGCCGGAGCGACCAGCGCTCGTCGCCCTCCGGCGTGAGCGCGAACAGCGCGTCGCCTCGGGTGGCGACGACGAAGCGCCCGCGCGGCGACCACGCGGCCTCTTGGTACCGGCCCAGGCGGCGTCGTGACCCGTCGGGGTGGACGACGAACGCACCCCGCTCGGGCGCGACCACCAGCAGTCTCCCTCGGGTGGGCAGCGAGAAGAGCGCCTCCTCGGCATCCGCGATCCCGATCGCCTTGCGCACGTCGTCGACGACCGCGCGCCCGGGCGGACTGAGAGCTGCCACCACGATCGCCGCGAGCCCGGCCGCGACGAGGGCCGGCCGGAGCAGCGGCAGCCCGCGCGGTGCCGGCTCGCGCTCGGCGTAGGCCGCGCGCGCGACTTCCCAGGCGCGGACGCGAGCGTCGTGCTCGCCCGGGATCTCGATCCGCTCGAGCTCGCGCTTCACAGGCGCCCCTTCAGCGAGTCGAGCCCGCGGCGCAAGCGTGAGTTCACGGTCCCGCGCGGGAGCTCGAGCAGCTCGGCGATCTCGCCGGGCGTGTAGTCGAGCAGGTGACGGAGCACGATCACCGCGCGCTGCTCCGGCGGCAG
>DASYUZ010000084.1:0-4755 GCA_036000665.1 Gaiellaceae bacterium | reverse complement strand
ACGTGAAACGCCTTTCGACACTCTTCATCGCTCTCGCCGTCCTCGTCTGCGCTCCCGCCCGGGCAGCCGATGAGCTGCCCGCGCCCGCGACGATTCCGGAGGGGGTCGTGATCGGCACGCTGCTCGTCGGCGGGATGACGCCCGAGGTGGCGGCCGAGCAGGTCCGCGCCGACTACGCGCTGCCGCTGATCCTCACGTACGGGAGCTACGTCTTCGAGGCTTCCCCCGAGTCGCTCGCGGTGCCCTCGATCCAGAAGGCGGTCGAGCAAGCGCTGGCCGCCGCGCCCGGCGCTGTGGTGCCGCTGCAGGTCACGGTGCGCCGCGACCGCGTGCGCGGTTACGTCGGCGAGGTTGCCGATCGCTTCGCGCGCGAGCCTGTCGACGCGCGGCTCTTCCTGCGCAAGAACCGTCCGTGGATCGCGCGCGAGAAGCCGGGGCGCGAGATCGACCGCCCGTCCGCCGAGCGTGCGATCACTTCGGCGCTCCAGTCCGGCGTGCGCGGGCCCGTCGGGCTGAAGCCGCGCGTGCTGAGGCCGACGGTGACGCTCAAGGACTTCGGCCCCGTCGTCGTGATCCGCCGCGGCTCGAACAAGCTCTTCCTCTACAAGGGCATGCGCTACTGGAAGCTCTTCCCCGTCGCGACCGGCCAGACGAAGTACCCGACGCCGCTCGGCCGCTTCCACATCGTCGTGAAGTGGAAGAACCCGTGGTGGTACCCGCCCGACTCCGACTGGGCGCAGGACAAGGAGCCGATCCCGCCCGGTCCGTCGAACCCGCTCGGCACGCGCTGGATGGGGATCTCGAGTCCCGGCGTCGGCATCCACGGCACCCCCGAGCCCGGCTCGCTCGGCTACTCGGTCTCGCACGGCTGCATCCGGATGCGGATCACCGACGCCGAGTGGCTCTTCGAGCACGTGGCGATCGGCACCCCCGTCTTCATCGTCTCGTGAACCGCTTGAAGCTCGCTGGGCAGCTCGGTGCCGTCGTGCTCGTGGTGGCGCTCCTCGGGCTGCTCGTCTGGAAGGTCGCTTCCGACCAGGGGCCGGACGCACGGGTCGGCAAGCCCGTTCCCCACTTCGACCTGCCCGCGCTCGAAGGTAACGACCGTGTGACCATCGCCGAGTACCTCGGGAAGCCGATGGTGATCAACTTCTGGGCCACGTGGTGCGGTCCTTGCCGGGAAGAGGCGCCGCTGCTCGAGCAGGCCTCCCGCAAGTACAGCGACCGAGGCGTCGTGTTCATCGGCGTGGACATCCGCGACTTCACCGGCGACGCGAAGAAGTTCGTCGCGAAATACGGCGTCTCATACACGATCGGCTACGACGGGCCCGCGAGGCTGTGGGAGCCGTGGGGGATCACCGGGTTGCCCGAGACCTTCTTCGTCGGGCGGGACGGAACGATTGTCGAGCACCGCATCGGGCCCTACGAGGACGCGGCCGACCTCGACGCGGCGATCGAGAAGACGCTCTCGTGAGAGCGCTCGCAGTCGTCGTCGTTGCGCTGGCGCTCGCGCCGGCGGCGGTCGCGAGCGAGCAGCATCCGACGCAGGCCGAGCTCGAGGGCGAGCTGGTGTGCCCAACCTGCCACACGACGCTCGACCAGTCGAACGCGCCCGTCGCGGAGCGGATGAAGCAGTTCATCGCGGAGCGGATCGAGGCCGGAGACACGAAGAGCGAGATCAAGGCGAAGCTCGTCGCGCAGTTCGGCCGAGGCGTCCTCGCCGCCCCCGAGAAGCAGGGCTTCGACCTGCTCGCGTGGCTGCTGCCGATCGCCGCCCTGCTCGCCGGCGGCGCAGCGCTGACGTTCCTGCTCTGGCGCTGGACGCGCCGCGCCGAGGAAGAGCTCCCGCTTCTCGAGTGACCGGCCAGCTCGCCGCGGCGTTCCTCGCCGGGATCGTCTCGGTCGCGGCGCCGTGCGTCCTGCCGCTCGTCCCCGGCTACCTCTCCGTCGTCGCAGGCGGCGCGACGACGCCGCGGCGCGTGCTCGCCGGCAGCGTGCCCTTCGTCGCCGGATTCACGCTCGTCTTCGTCGTGCTCGGGGCGGGAGCGGCGGCGCTCGGGTCGGCGCTGCCGCAGGAGCGGCGGATCGAGCTCGCGGGGCTCCTGCTCGTCGTCTTCGGCCTCGCGTTCGCGGGTCTGCTCCCGTGGCCGGAGCGGCTCGTCGCGCCGGGGCTCGTCGCGCGGGCGCGCGGGGGCTCGAACGCCTTGCTCGGCGCGGCGTTCGCGGTCTGTGCCGCTCCGTGCGTGGGCGCGGTGCTGGGTTCGGTGCTGGTCCTCGCAAGCGCGACGGGGACTGTCGCCCGCGGAATCATCCTGCTCACGGCCTACTCGCTCGGGCTCGCCTGTGCGTTCCTGCTCGCGGGCGTCGCGTTCGCGCGCGCGATGGGCGCGTTCCGCGTCCTGCGCGACCGGTGGTTCGTGATCCGCGTCGTCAGCGGCGCGGTGCTCGTCGCCTTCGGCTTGCTCCTGTTCTTCCACCGCGAGTGGTGGCTGTACGTCGGGCTCGGCCGGATCCTCGACGAGCTCGGGCTACGGGACGTGTAGGGGCGGCAGCGCGTTCGGCTCGGCGTCGAGCTGCGTGAGCAACGCGGCGACGTCGACGCCGCGATGCGTCGGCGCGAAGGGCGCGAGCCGGCGGCGCGCCTTCTCGAGCTGGCGCCCGCAGCCGACGGTGTTTCCGCGGCCGCCCTGGTACCAGGCGACGACGACGTGTACGAGGCCCTGGAAGAAGTCCCGCTCGGCGGTCGGCGCCGCCCGCCAGGCCTCCTCGAACGCCTCGTGCGCCTCGAAGTACCGGCCGGAGCGGGCGAGCTCGAGGCCACGGTCGAGAGCCTTTTCGATCACGAGGCGCAGTGTTACCCTCCGGGGGCCGTGGCGACGATCCTGCTTTGTGGGGTCGACCTCTTCTTCCGGGGCAAGCTCGAGGCGCTACTACCCGTTCACCGTTTGGTGACCACGGACAGCGTCGATCCACCCGAGTGCGTGATTGCCGACATCGCGCGGATCGATCCGCAGGAGGTTGCCGACGCGTACCCCGACGTGCCGATCATCGGCTTCACGAATCACACCGACACCGGGGGCCTGCGCGCCGGGCAGGCGGCGGGGTTCGACCAGGTGCTGGCGAAGTCGGCGCTCGTCGAGCGCGTCGGCGAGATCGTCGACGGGCTGCTCGGCGAGCCTCGCTAGACTTGGCCGCCCGTGACCTACATCATCGCCGAGCCGTGCATCGACATCAAAGACAGGTCGTGCGTCGACGTGTGTCCCGTCGACTGCATTCACGAGGCCGGGCGGATCCTCGTGATCGATCCCGAGGAGTGCATCGACTGCGGGGCGTGCGAGCCGGAGTGACCGGTGGAGGCGATCTTCCCCGAGGACGCGCTGCCCGACAAATGGGAGCCCTTCGTGAAGATCAACTACGCCTACGGCGAAGGGTTCGATGTGGTGAACCGGCTCGTGGACGAGTACGCCACCGAGCACAACGTTCAGAACCCGCCGCTCGAGTAGGGGATTCATCCGGGCGCCCGCCGGGTACGGCGATCCCGAAATCGCACGAAGGGGGTCGCCATGCCGCAGGAAGCGTGGAGCTCGAAGCGCGAGCGCCAGTACAAGCACATCAAGAGCAGCCTCAAAGAGCGAGGGGAGCCCGAGGGCAAGGCCGAGGAGATCGCCGCGCGCACCGTGAACAAGGAGCGCGCCCGGAAGGGCGAGGCGAAGGAGTCGTCCGAGCTCTCCCGCACCGACATCTCGTCGGGCCGCCGCGGCGGCCTGCGGTCCGGGACGAACCGCCCGAAGGGCCGCACGAAGGAGCAGCTCTACAACGAGGCCAAGAAGAAGGGGATCGAGGGGCGCTCGAAGATGACGAAGGCCCAGCTCGAACGTGCGGTCGGGCGCAGTTAGGCGCAGCTCGACGTAGGGTCTGGTCGCATCGCTACGCTCATGGCGGTGACGCCCAAAACTCTCGACCATGTCGCACTCTGGGTCGCAGACCGCGATGCGATGGCGGACTACGCCGCCGCGAACCTCGGCATGCACGTCATCGAGCGCACCGACCGGTTCACGTTGCTCGGCGCCGACGCGAGGCGCTTCAAGCTGACGTTGTTCGCGGAGGAAGGGCCGCGCGAGCGAGGGGCGTTGAAGCACGTGACGTTGCGCACGAACGACGGGCCGGAGGCGTCGCACGAGGTCGGCGAGGGCCTGGTCGTCAACGTCGTTCGTGAGCCGACGGATGTCGACTACGACCTCGACCACGTCGCGATCTTCTCGAGCGATCCGGAAGCGTCCGCGCGCGAGTATCTCTCCCTCGGGTTCAGGGAGGCCCCCGCGCGCGACGGCGTGCCGCGTGTCGAGCTCGGCGGCGCGTACCTCGAGTTCCACCCGGGCGGCTTCGAGGAGTCGGAACGACCGCTCCTCAACCACATCGCGGTGCTCGTCGACAGCGCGGAAGAAGCCAAGGAGCTTCCCGCCGAGGTTGCCGACGTCGTCGACGCGCCGAACACGTACGCGGTCTTCGTCTGGGGCCCGGAACGCGTGAAGCTCGAGTACGTCGAGCACAAGCCGACCTTCTCGCTCGTTTAGTTGGAGCTCACCGTGGCCGGGGCGGGCATGGCCGGCCTCGTCGCGGCCGCGCGCGCGCGCGAGCTCGGCGCCGACGTGCGGGTGGTGGAGAAGGGCACGCGGCCCGGCGGCTCGATGCTGCTCTCGAGCTGCGTGCCGTGGCGGCACGTCGAGTGGGAGGGGTTTCGCGCCGAGTGCCCCG
>DASYUZ010000083.1:0-7297 GCA_036000665.1 Gaiellaceae bacterium | reverse complement strand
GTCCGGATCGCGCTGATCTCGGCAGGTGTCGTCCCGCAGCAGCCGCCGATGATCTTCGCGCCGAGGTTGCGCGCGTGCGCGGCGAACTCTGCGAAGTACTCGGGCGTCGCGTGTGGATAGACGACCCGGCCGCCGGCCATGCTCGCGAGGCCGATGTTCGGGAGCGCCGCCAGCGGGATCCCGTCGCCGCCCATCTGCTCGATCGCCCGTAGCGCAGCTTGAAGGCCGGCGCCGTGATTTGCCCCGATCGCCTCGACGTCCAGGCCGCGGAGCCGCTCGGCCGCCTCGCGCGCGGTGACGCCCGCAAGGGTCTCGGCCTCGGTCTCGAACGTGAGCAGCGCGACGATCGGGAGGCTGGAGACGCGGCGCACGGCCTCGACGGCGACGGAGAGCTCGTCGAGGTCGAAGAAGGTCTCGATCATGAACAGGTCGACACCGCGGCCCTCGAGGATCGACGCCTGCTCGGCGAAGAGCTCGCCACGCTCCTCGGGCCAGACGTCGCCCTCACCCAGCGGCCCGATCGAGCCGGCGATGAAGACGTCGCCGCCCGTGACCTCCCGGGCCTCCCGGGCCAGGCGCACGGCGCTCGAGTTGATGCGCTCGAAGTCGTCCTCGAGGAAGTGACCCGCCAGCTTGCGCCGGTTGGCGCCGAAGGTGTTGGTCTCGATCAGCTCCGCGCCGGCCCGGATGAAGCTCACGTGCAGCGAGACGACCGCGTCGGGGGCGCGGAGGTTGGCCTCCTCGGGGGTCCGGAGCCGCGGCACGGCGCTCGAGACGAGCGCGCCCATCCCGCCGTCGCCGACGATCGGCGGCCCGTTGCGCAGGCGCTCGACGAAGCGTTTGTCGGCGGGCACTGATCCTCCTGGGTCTCGCTCGACATCCTCCCGGGCTCGCGCCCGGCCGGGCTTGGCACCTTGCCTGGGGCAGGTTGCCGAGGCGTCACAGGGCCGGTTCCCTCAGCCTCTCTCGATGCGGAGCGGGGTCTCGCCCGGCTCCGTGGGCGAGTCTAGCGGCGTCGCCGGAGTGAAGCGCCCTAGTCAACCGAGAACGGGTGATAGATCAACCGCCGACCCCTGGGCGATAGTGGGACTGTCAACGGTGCAGGGCCCGATGCGGCGGGGCCCTCCCAAAAAGACTCCGGGGGGCCCGTTGCGGCGGGGCCCTCGGGAAACCCTCTCCCTTCCGGGGAGTGCGCGACGAGACCGGGCGGCGGTCTCGGCGCGCGTTTGGGGTTCGGTGCCCCTAAAGGGGTAGGCCCGTTCTGCCGATAGAGGTACGAGCTCTCTGGTCGGGGACTGACGGCAATCACTCCTGCGGCTGGTGAGCACGAGGCGGCGCGGACTCGCGCCGCTTCTTCTTTTCAGGTGTCGTGGACGGTTCGGCCTTCCATGCCGCCGGCGACCGTGACGACCTCGCCCGTAACGTGGCCGCTGATCACGTCCGAGGCCAGGGCGACGACCTGCGCCGCCACGTCCTCCGGGTCGGCGACCTTGCGCAGCGCCATCGTGCGGGAGACGCGACGCACGCTCTCCGCGTCGACGTGGCCGCGGGTCATCGGTGATTCGGTCCAGCCAGGCGCGACGACGTTGACGCGGCCGTTCGGCGCGATGCGGACGATCTCGTTCTTCAGCGACAGGAGCAGGCCGTGCGCGATCGCGGACTTCGCGGCCGCGTAGTCGGCGTGGCCGCCTCGCCGAAGAGGCCTGCGGTCGACGACACCATGACGAGCGACCCGTGACCGGTCCGCTCGACCTCGCGCAGGAACGCGCGTGCGGTGAGGAACGTCGCGGTGAGATTGGCGCGCAGCGTCTCTTCCCAGCGCGCGAGCGGGAGCTCCCACACGGGCACGTCCTCGCTCGGCCAGATGCCCGCTACCGCGGCGCACACGTCGATCGCTCCGAGCGTCTCGCGCGCGGCCGCGAAGAGCGCGTCCACCTGCGCTTCGTCCGTCAGGTCCGCGCCGAGCACCGCCGCGCCGCCGGCGGCCTCCGCGCGCTCGCGGCCGCGGTGGTAGTGCACGACGATGCGCGCGCCTTCCGCGGCGAACAGACGCACGCACGCGGCGCCGATTCCGCCCGATCCGCCCGTGACGAGAACGCCCTTCCCCGCGAGCCCCGTCTCCACGGCCGTTTACGCTACCGAGCCGTGCGCGTTCACATCATCAGCGACATGGAGGGCGTCTCCGGGATCGTCAAGTGGGAGCAGGTCACAGGCGGCGAGGCGCTCTACGAGGAAGGCCGCAAGCTCTACACGCAGGAGATCAACGCTGCCGTGCGCGGTGCGAAAAAGGCGGGCGCGACGGAGATCGTCGTCATGGACTGCCACGGCGCGGGCAAAGGCTGGACCTTCAACTCGCTCTTGCCCGAGCTCCTCGATCCCGCCTGCGAGTGGGTCGTGCAGCGCGAGTGGACCGAGTACACCGAGTTCCTCGAGGAAGGATGTGACGGCGCGCTCTTCGTCGGCATGCACGCGCGAGCGGGCTCGGAGCGGGGCGGGATGAGCCACACCGTCTCAGGCAGGGAGTGGCAAAACCTGTGGTTCAACGGCACGCTCGTCGGAGAGACGGGGATCAACGCCGCCCTCTGCGGCACCTGGGGCTGTCCCGTGCTGCTGGTGACGGGCGACGACGTCGTCTGCGCCGAAGGCAAGGAGCTCCTCGGGGACGGTCTGAAGACGGTGCAGGTCAAGAAGGCGCTTGGGCGGTTCAGCGCGCGGAACCTCCCGCCCGTGAAGGCGCGCGAGCTGATCGAGGAGGGCGCGCAGGCCGCGCTGCAGGACCTGAAAGCCGTCGCGCCGTACGATCCCGGCCGCCCGTGCGAGATCAAAGTCCAGTACGCGCATCCCGACCTCGTCGAGAAGTACCGCTACCGGCCGGGAGTCGAGATCGTGGATGGGCGTACGATCGTGTCGCGCGCCGACGACTGGTGGACGGCCTGGAAGCAGTTCTATTTTTGATCAGCGCCCGACCCTAAGCGGCCTGCCGCGCGCTTGCGGGGAGGATCCCGAGCTCCTCGATCAGCGTGAAGAACGCCTTCGCGAACGGCGAGTCACCCGTCATGTCGCGCACCTCGTCCCAGCGGATCTGCTCGCGGAGCGTGCGCGCGATCTCGAGCACGCTGCCGTAGTTCGGCTCCTGCTCGGTCAGCGCGAGCAGCTTCGTCGTCAGGACGTCCTCGAGCGACGCGACCGGTAGGCGCATCGCCATCACCTCGCGCTCCTCGGCGCGGTCGAGCAACTCGTCGGTCACCTCTCCGCCCGCCGGGCAGAAGATCAGGTCGACGAGGGTGTCGTCGTGATACGCCTTGAGCAGCCAGTCCTCCGGCGGGTGCTCGGGGCGCATGCCCGCCGTCGCCAGTGCGTCATGGGCGCGCTGCGCGTCCTCGGGCTTGACGAGGAAGTCGACGTCGTGGTCGGTCGCCGGGCCCCCGCGTGCCCAGCAGGCGAGGCCGCCTGTGAGCGCAAAGCGGATGTCGGCGTCGCGCAGAGCGGCACCTGCGTGCTTCATCGCCTCCACGAGCGGCTCGACATCGACGCTGCTACGGGGCATAGGGCGTGGGTACCCGGGGTACCGGAAGACCATGCGCACGCTGAAGATCGCCGCCGCGGGGGACATCCACGCGAACGAGGCGAGCGCGGACCCGCTTCGCGAGGCGTTCGAGCAGGTCGGAGTGGAGGCGGACGCGATCATGCTCGCGGGCGACCTCACGGCCGATGGCGAGCCGGAGGAGGCGGAGGTGCTCGCGGCGGCAGTCGAGCCCCTCGACGTCCCCGTCTTCGCGGTGCTCGGGAACCACGACCACCACCTTGACCACCAGGACGAGATCGCGGAGGTGATGCGTCGCGCGGGTGTGAACATGCTCGATCGCGACAGCGCGATCTGCGAGATCGCCGGTGTCGAGGTCGGCGTCGTCGGCACGAAGGGCTTCGTCGGCGGCTTCGCGGGTTCCGCACTTCCGGACTTTGGCGAGCGCCTCCTGCGCGAGGTCTACGCGGAGACGACCGAAGAGGCAAAGGCGATCGGTCGCGGCCTGCGACGGATCTCGCACTGCGCGCTGCGAATCGTGCTCCTGCACTACGCGCCGATCGACGAGACGATCGCAGGCGAGCCGCCGGGCATCCACGCCTTCCTCGGCAGCTCGCGGCTCGGCAATCCGATCCAGGAGTACCGGCCGGACATCGTGCTGCACGGGCACGCGCACGCTGGGACCTTCCAGGGCCGCCTCGGCGACGTGCCGGTCTACAACGTGGCCGTGCACGTGACCGGCCGCGACTTCTGGGTCTTCGACCTCGAGGTGAAACAGGTCGGGCAAACCGCGGTCGAGGTGGAAGGGCGCACGGAGGGCCGGACGGTAGCCTGACCGCGTGGCGGCCGTCTCGTGGCTCTCGCTCGCGCCGGTGAAGGGGCTGGGCCTCGTGCCGTCGGAGGAGATCGTCCTCGAGAGGTTCGGCGTGCTCGAGAACCGGCGCTTCTACGTGTCGGATGCGGGCGGCCGGTTGGTGAACGGGCTCAAGCATTCCGCGCTCTTCCAGGTGCGGCCGTCCTACGACCCGTACGGCGAGACGCTCGCGCTGCGCTTGCCCGACGGCGCGACCGTCGAGGCGGAGGTCGACCTCGGCGAGCACGTGACGGCCGACTTCTACCGCCGCGCTGTCCGCGGCCGCGTCGTCCTCGGCCCGTTCGCGGAGGCGCTTTCGTCGCTTGCCGGCGAGCCGGTGAAGCTCGTGCAAACGGACGAGCCCGGCACTGCCGTCGACCGCGCGCGCGGCCCCGTCTCGCTCGTCTCCGACGAGTCGGTCGAAGAGCTCGCGCGACAGGCAGGGCGCGAGCGCGTCGACGCCGGCCGGTTCCGCATGCTGATCGGCATCCGCGGTGTGGCGCCGCACGAGGAGGACAAGTGGATCGGACGCGACGTGCGTGTGGGCGATGCGGTCGTACGACCGCTCGAGCAGGTCGCGCGCTGCGCGATCACGACGAAGAATCCCGTGACCGGCGAGTGCGACCTGGACACGCTACGCGTGATCAAGGAGTACCGCGGCGTGCGCGGCACGAAGTACCTCGACTTCGGCATCTACGGCGAGGTCGTGACGGCGGGCCGGGTCAGGGTCGGCGACGAGGTCGACCCGCTTTCCTGAGCAGCCGGAAATCGACGCGCCACAGGACCTGGAACGGCGGCTCCGCTGCGCGGATGCGTCGCCGAGTGGCAGCCGGAAGCCGCAGGTTCGTCCACTCGTCGCCGGTTCCGATCAGCTCCTCGGCGTCTCCGTACAGCTCCTCGACGTCGCGCTCGACGCGGCGGACGTCCTCGAACGAGCCGTCGCCGACGAGCGCGTCGACCGCCGCGTTCGTCGTCGCCACGACCGGCTGGAACCGCCTCGCGTCGATGAAGCCCACCCCGCGTCCGGCCGCGCGAATCGGCGGGTCGTCGGCGGTTGGATGGATGTCGAAGAGCCGGCCTCGCGGCTTCAGGGCCTCATCGACGTTCCGCAGGACGTGCACGACGTCCTCCGGTTCCACTCATCAGAGCGACCAGGAGAAGAGCGCCAAGTCGAACTCCTCCCCTGGGAGCTCGAAGTCGCGCGCGTTCGCAGCCTCGAAGCGAAGCCTGCGCCGCAGGCCGCGCGGCGTCTCGCGGCGGGCGGTCTCGATCGCCTTCCCGTCGGGGTCGATCCCGATGCCGCACGGCGCCCGTACCGGAAGGTAAAGCGCCCGTCGCCGCACCCGAGCTCGAGCACACGCAGACCCTCCACGTCGACGAGCTCGTCGAAGGTCTGGAGCTCGACGCCGTTCGGATCGAGCTGCACGCGCCGAGGCTACAGAATCCACCTCGGTGAGAGACCGTTTTCCGATCCTTTCCCGGCTGACCTACCTCAACAGCTGCTCGCAAGGCGCGCTCTCCATCGACGTGCGCGAGGCCTACGAGCGCTACCTGCGCGACTGGGACGAGCTCGGCTCGCCGTGGGAGCTCTGGGTCGCGAAGGCCGACGAGGCGCGCGCCGCGTTCGCCGGGCTCGTCGGTGCGGCCCCCGAGGACGTCGCCGTCACGACCTCGCTCTCGGCCGGTGTCAGCGCGCTCGCGAGCGCGCTCCGGTTCGACCGCGAGCGCAAGAAGATCGTCCTCTCGGAGCTCGAGTTCCCGACCGTGGGGCAGATCTGGCACGCGCAGGAGGCACGCGGCGCCGAAGTCGTGCACACGCACGACTGGGAGCGAGAGATCGACTCGCACACGCTGCTGGTGTCCCTCACGCACGTCAGCTACCGCACCGGCGAGCTGCTTCCCGTGGATGAGATCACGCGCCTCGCACACGAGCGCGGCGCGCTCGTCCTGCTCGACGCATACCAGTCCGCCGGGACCGTGCCGCTCGACGTGCGCGCGCTCGACGTCGACTTCCTCGCGGCGGGAACGGTCAAGTACCTCCTCGGCTCCGCGGGGCTTGCGTTCCTCTACGCGCGCCGGGACCTGGTCGAAGGGCTGAGGCCCACTTCGACGGGCTGGTTCGCCGACGAAAACATCTTCGCGATGGACGACCGCGACTACTCGCCGGCGCCGAGCGCCGCGCGCTTCCAGGCTGGGACGCCGCCCGTGCCGAGCATCTACGCGGGCGTGGCGGGAATCGAGCTCGTGCGGAAGGCGGGCGTGGAGCGGACGGCCCAGCACGTGCGCTCGCTCCTGCAGCGGCTCGCGGACGGGGTGCGCGACCTCGGCGGCACCGTCGTCACGCCGCAGGAACGGGGAGCGCTGCTCTGCGTTGCCTCGAGCGACCCGGGTGCGCTCGTCGATCGCTTGACCGGAGAAGGCGTCGTCTCCTCGTGGCGCGACCGCTCGATCCGGCTCTCGGCGCACTTCTACAACGACGAGGAGGACGTCGCCGCCGCCCTGCGGGCGCTCGAGCGCCACCGCGCCCTTCTTTCTGTTTGACGCGCGCGCGCGCGCGGCCCCACCCTCATTGGGTGGGGAGCCATCCTCCCGCCACCCGCTCTGAGCGTAACCGCCCACGGGGCCTCGAGCTGTCGCGAGAACGTGGCAATTCTGTGCCAATTCGGCCTCGCGGCCGGGACGGGTCGCGCGGTGGTCAGGATCGGCACCCGGTTGCCAGCCATAGCATCTTCGCTATACTGGCATAGCAGATATGCGATACCTGCTTGCCCTTCCGCTGGTCGCCCTCTGCCTCTCGATCGCCGCCTGCGGCGGTCAGGACTCGCATCCGGTGCCGAACGTGACCGGCAACCGCCTCGACTTGGCTGTCGAGCGGCTCGAGGACGTCGGGCTCAACTACGACCTCCTCGGCGGCGGCACGT
>DASYUZ010000082.1:0-22904 GCA_036000665.1 Gaiellaceae bacterium | reverse complement strand
GTTTCAACCGGACGGCCGCTCGGCGGCGACGCTGATCCCGGCTGCCTTCGGCTTGCAGGGCGTGAACCTGCACACGTACACCGGCTGGGGATCGGTTCCTTACTGGAACGCGTTCGTCGCGAACCTCGAGATGCACGGTGTCGGGAACTTCGACGACGAGCGCCTGGCAGACGCGCGACAGTTTCCCGTCGCCGCGCGCGCCGGGTTCGCACACGTGCGCAGCAAGGTCGACCTCGTCACGCCGAAGCTCGGCCCGCTGCACCTGTACCAGCTTTCGCTACCCGTGCCTCGCGCGCGGCGTTTCGACCGAGCAGCCGCCACGCGAGGAAGAGCGATCTTCACCGGGAAGGCCCGCTGCGCGAACTGCCACATGCCTCCGGCGTTCACCGACGCGGGCTGGAACCTCCATACCGGCGAGGAGATCTGCATCGACGACTTCCAGTCGAGCCGCTCACCGACCTTCCGTTACCGAACGACGCCGCTGCGCGGCATGGTCGCCAGGACGAAGGGCGGCTTCTACCACGACGGCCGCTACCCCACGCTGATGTCGGTCGTCGAGCACTACGACAGCTGCCGGAAGCTGAGCTTGAGCCCACGGGAGAAGCTCGACCTCGTCGAGTTCGTACGGTCGCGCTAGGTAAGACCCGGCGCCGCTCGCAACACCAAGACCGGGATGGAGGTCACGACCTTCTACGGTCTCGAACTCGCGACCGTGCCCGGGCTGGTGATGACGCCGAGGCCGGCGAGCGAGCAGCTGGTCGACGCGGTTGTCGACCGCCTCGTCCACCGCCCGGCTGTTGTCGCGGACGTCGGAACCGGATCGGGCGCGATCGGAGTGGCGATCGCCGCGTCTGCGCCGCAGGTCCACGTCTGGGCAACGGACAGCAGCCGGTACGCCGTGCAGGTCGCGCGGGCGAACGTGCGTCGCCACGGTCTCGGGGATCGCGTCACCGTGCTCGAGGGCGATCTGCTCGACCGGGTCCCGGGCCGCGTCGACGTAATCGTGGCGAACCTGCCGTATGTGTCGCTCGCGGATGCGGCGCTGTACGCGGATCTGAAGGGCGAGCCGGCCGCGGCCGTCTTCGCTCCCGGCGACGGGCTCGAGCACTACCGGCGGCTCGTGGCAACCGCCCACGCGCGGCTGATGCCTGAAGGTGCCCTGATCATCCAGCTGCACCGCCGCGTGCTCGTCGCAGAGCGGACCGACCTGGATTTGCTGGCCGCCAAGCTAACCGAGCAAGCGCCGCCGACCGCTCGACCGCGAAGAGCTGCCGCTGGCCCGGTATCCCTTTGAGCGTCGCGACTCCTCGGGGAGCTCGATATCGGAGCGGGCGACGAGATGCCGTGGGCGCACAAGCGGGCGTAGTGGAGGGCGGCGGCTGAGATCGCGCGGCGACGGGAAAGAAAGCGAGCGCGTGGATGACTGGGCAATACCAGTGGCGGTGCTTGCTTCTGCGTTCGTCGCGCCGCTGCTGGTCGCCGCTGTGGCACGGATCGGACTGCAGGCGCTGGTCGCGGTGGGCTCATTCCTCGCCGCCGTCTTCTGGGTCGTCATGACCGCCGGCGCAATTACGAGCGACGAGCGAAAAGAGTTCACGAACTTGCAGTACGCGCTGATCTGGGGCGTTGTAGCCGTGGTGGTGTTTGCGATGTGGTTTCTCGGCGCGATGGTCGCGACGGTGTTCCGGGCGCGGCGGGATGGCTGACGACCTACGCGGGGCAACAGGAGCCCAGTGTGAGGCCGCTCGCGGCTGCTGCTGACCCCTGGGGCGTGCGGGTCCATTGCGCTGCGTGACGAACGCTCATGCTTCCGCGTGATGCGCGTCCCCGTGCCGTACCGCGACGTCGTCCCGGCCGTGCTCGCCGGTGTGATCGTCGGTCTACTGGCGGCGGCCGACGGCGGCTTCTTTCCCTCCGCGTGGCGCTTGTCGACGATCCTCTTCTGCTCGCTCGCCGGGATCGCGCTCCTCATGCGCGAGCGGATCGCCGTCGCACGCGTCGAGATCGTGCTCTTCGGACTCATCGCCGGCGCCGCCGCGTGGATCGGCCTCTCGAGCGCCTGGTCCGACGACCCCTCCCTCTCGCTGCTCGAGCTGGAGCGGGCACTGGTCTATGTGACGGCCGTCGGGGCGGCGATCCTGCTCCTCGATCGCGACAGGATTGAGGCGCTCCTCACCGGCATCGTCGCGGCAGTCGTGGCAGTCGCGATCGTCGCGCTCTCATCCGGCGAGTCCGCGGCGGGGTCACTCATGGGACCGGTCGGCTACGCAAATGCACTCGGAATCCTGTGCGTCCTCGCGATCCTGTTGGCACCGGTGCTGCGGCCGGTTCTCGCGGTCGCCGCCGTGGTCCCGCTCGGGCTAACGCTCGTGCTCACGGGAAGCAGAGGCGCGTGGCTGGCGCTCGCCGCAGGCCTCTGCACCGCGGCGATCGTCCGGTTCGGCCGGCGGGGCCTCGCGCTCGGCGCGCTCGCGGCCGTCACGGGTGCGGCGGTTCTCCTGGTCGCTGCGCCTGCGCTCGACCTCGGCGACCGACCGCACTACTGGCGCGCCGCGTTCCGGCAGTATGAGGAGGATCCACTGCTCGGATCCGGCGCGGGCACGTTTCAGCTCCACTGGCCCGAGCACCGTCCCAGCGACCTGACGGTGCTCGATCCGCCTGACGTGCTCGACGCGCACAGTCTCTATCTCGAAGCGCTCGCGGAGCTCGGTATCGTCGGGCTCGCGCTCGTCGTCGCCGCCCTCGCGGTGCCGTTGTGGGCGTTCCGCAAGCGGTTGGGAGATCCACTCACGTCCCTGCTCGCGCCGCCGTATGCGGCGTTCCTCGTCCACGCCGGCCTCGACTGGGACTGGGAGATGCCGGCAGTGACCCTCAGCGGCCTCGTCTGCGGGACGGCCGCTGCCGTCGCCGCGCGCGGCGACGGCAGCCGGATCGAATCCCGTGCTCGGCTTGGCCTGCTCGCCGTCGCCCTCGGCGTCGCCGCCGTCGCAGCCGCACGGTTTCTCCTGGGGCCGGACGTGGAACAAGCGCCTCCGACAGCTTGAGCTGAGCGAGCCAGGGGGTCTGGTTTGGAACAAGTCAGCCGCACACGACGAGCGATCACGCTGCGCTACGGCGCCGTCGGCGTGCTCGCGGCCGCCGCGTTGGCCGCGCTGGCAGGGCTCGGGTACAACGCGTCGGCCAGGGGCCCTGCGTCCGCGGCGCAGTACGAGTACCCCGAGAAGAAGGTGACGATCTGTCACCACGCGCGTCCCAAGGCGAGCAAGAAGGCCAAGAAGGTGCCGAAGGTGAAGCACGTCACGATCAGCGTCCGCCGGAACGCGCTCCCTTCACATCTGCGTCACGGCGACACGCTCGGAAGGTGCACGACGGCGAAGAACAAGAAGGCGCACAGCAGGCCGGCCCACGTCAGGAAGTGGCATAAGCGGTAGCGCAGGCGACGTTCGTAGCTTCGAGCAGGGTTAGGCGTTTTCCGACACCGCTTCGCAAATGATGGCGACGGGGCGTTCTACGCGCGCGAGCGTGCGACAGCGACCGCGAAGAGCTGCCGCTGGCCGGGTATCCCTGTGAGCGTCGCGAGCCCTCGTTCGCGGAAGTCGATGTCGGAGCCGGCGACCAGATCCTTGACGGTGCCGGAGACGAGCACCTCTCCCGGCTCGGCTTCCGCGGCGATGCGGGCGCCTATGTGGACGGCGATGCCTCCGGGCTTGCCGTCGACGAGCTCGCACTCGCCCGTGTGCAGGCCGACACGGGCCTCTAGGCCGATCGCGCGTGTGCCCTCGCTGAGTTCGTCCGCGAACGCCTCTCGGCGTACGCGTACCCGCGGGCGATCGAGTTCGTCGACGACCTCCCGAAGACGCTGACCGGGAAAATCCGCCGCATCGAGCTCCGCGAGCGGGAGGCGAAGCAGTCTCGCTAGCGTGCCGGGGTGGAGCCCGAGCGCCAGCACCACAACATCACGCTCGCGGTCCTCACCCTCGCCGGGATCGCGTTCGCGCTGCAGCAGACGATGATCCTCCCGGCGCTGCCGGAGCTGCAGCGCGAGTTCGACGCGACCACGGGGTGGACGACGTGGCTGCTCACGGGATTCCTGCTCTCGGCATCGGTGCTGACGCCGCTGCTCGGGAAGCTCGGCGATCAGTACGGCAAGGAGCGGCTGCTCCTGATCAGCCTCGGAATCTTCTTCGCGGGCTCAGTCGCCGCGATCTTCGCGCCGAACATCTGGGTCCTGATCGCGTGCCGGGTCGTGCAGGGCGCGGGCGGCGCCGTCTTCCCGTTGTCGTTCTCGATCATCAAGGACGAGTTCCCGCCCGAGAAGATCGGGGTCGCGGTCGGCGTGGTGTCCGCGGTGTTCGGGGTCGGCGGCGGCCTCGGGCTCGTGCTCTCCGGTCTGATCCTCGACAACCTCTCCTGGCCCTGGATCTTCGTCGTCGGCGCGTTCGCCGTCGGCGCGGCGCTCGTCCTGATCTACCTCTTCGTGCCGGAATCGCCGATCAAGACGCCGTCGCGGCTCGACATCCCCGGCGCCTCGCTGCTCTCCGGCGGGCTGCTCTCGCTGCTGCTCGCGCTCACCGAGGGCGAGCGCTGGGGCTGGGGATCCGGGCGGATCATCGGGCTCTTCGTCGCCGCGGCCGTGCTGCTCACGGGGTGGGTGCAGTACGAGCTGCGGGCGCCGGAGCCGATGGTCGACATGAAGATGATGACGCGCAGGCCGGTGTTGTTCGCGAACGTCACCGGGATGCTCGCCGGGTTCGCGCTCTTTGGCTCCTTCGTGCTGATCCCAAACTTCGTGCAGACCCCGCCGCGGTTCGGCTACGGCTTCGGCGCGGACGCCCTCACGACGGGGCTGTACCTGCTGCCGAGCGCGGCGGTCGGCTTCTTCAGCGGTCCCCTCGCAGGCGTGCTGGGCGCGCGGTACGGCGCGAAGTGGCCGCTCGCGTTCGGGATGTTCAGCGGCGGCGTCGGCGTCGCGTTACTTGCGAAGTGGCACGACGAGTCGTGGCAGATCGTCGTCGGGATGCTCGTGCTCGGCGGCGGCGTGCCGATGTCGTTCGCCGCGATGGCGAAGCTGATCGTCGATTCGGTGCGTCAGTCCGAGACAGGGATCGCGACGGGGATGAACACGGTCATGCGCACGGTCGGCGGTGTCGTCGGCGGCCAGGTCGGTGCGGCGATCCTGACGTCCGACACGATCGCCGGTACGCGCGTGCCAGCGGAGTCCGCTTACACAACTGCGTTCGCGATCGCGGCGGTGGGCTCGCTCGTCGCGACCTTCGCTGCGGTGCTCGTCACGCCGCTGCGACGGTTACCTCCACGTGAGCTGGAGGTCGCTGCCGACGTGGCGGGCGACTGACCGCGCCTCGCGCGCGACCGCTGCGCGCATCCGCTCGGCCAGTGACGACCGTGCGTTTGTCCCGCTCACCGATCCGGAGCGGACGCGGCTGCGACGCTAGCCTATGTCCGACACCGCGCGGGCGTGGCGGAACTGGTAGACGCGGCGGGTTTAGGTCCCGCTGGGCGAAAGCCCTTGGAGGTTCGAGTCCTCTCGCCCGCATAGGCGTAAGCTGGCCGGGTGGCGCTCACGTACGAGATCGTCACGCGCAACCGCGTCGGCAAGGAGCGCGTCCGCGAATTCGTGTCGGATGATGCGCTCGACGTCGGCAGCGTGCTCTTCGTCGACGGGCGGTGGTGGCTGATCGAACGCGACGATCCGGACAGCGGTGAGGTTCTTGCGCGCCTGTTCGCGAAGCCGGGTCGGTACCGGATCCGGCTGCAGCACCCGGACGGCCGGGAGGAGATCGGGGCCTTCCGCCGCGTCCGGGCGGACGCGCCCAGGCTCGGGCACGCGTTCACGACGGTCGAGGACGGCCGGCTCGCGAGCTGGTCGGTCGTCGACGAGCGGCTGGAGCGCGACGAGGCCGGCGAGCCGTATCTCGATCTGCTCGCGGAGCGAGACTACGAGGAGGTCGAAGCACCTCCCGACCACGAGCTCGAGCACGCGCTCGTGCGGCGCCATGACGAGCGCGTGACCGAGGCCGCCGCGGTGACGTTTACCCGCGCACGCGAGACGGGCCTCAGCGTCGAGCTCGTCGCGCTGGAACCAGGCGAGGCGCCCGACTGGCAGGCCGCCGGGCGCTTCATCGACGTGCTCATCCTCGAGGAGATCGAAGACGACCTGTTCGAGATGTGCGGCGTCGACACGGACGCCGATCCCCGGGAGACGTGGCTCGAGAAGGTAAAGGAGCGGCTTCGCGAGGATCTGGCGCAGTTCCGCGCAGACGTCGAGGATGACCACGACGAGATCGAGGAATGGGACTTCCTGGGCGGGCGCGTGTTCGCCTCGGTCGGAAGTCCCGACGACGAATCCGACCCCGACAGCGGGCACGGCTGGATGTGCCGGCTCGTGGACAGCGAGGCGCTCGGGGCGGCCGGGTTCGCGCGAATCCGGAAGCGTGAGCTGTCACCCGAGCTCTAGAACCGCATCGCCAGTGGAGCGATCGGCACGCATTCGGCGCGCTTCGCTGACAGACACGGCACGAGTTTCGCGATAGCGTCGAGCGCGGGAAGCGGGTGGCGCACGCTTCCCCACCCAGGGCGGGGGTGTCGGAGCTCAGCGTTGCCCGAGGCTGACCGGAAGCACGAGCTGGAAGCGCGCGCCCCTCGGCTGCGCGGGCTCGTAGATCAGGTCGCCGTGGTGCGCCTGTGCGTACGAGCGCGCGATCGCGAGCCCGAGGCCGGTCCCGATCGCACGGTCGCGCGAACGGTGGCTGCGTGAGAACCGCTCGAAGAGATCGGGCACGAACTCCGGCGCGACACCGCTGCCGCGATCCTCGACGACCAGGCGGAAGTGGCGGTCGCTCTGCGACGCCTGCACCGTGACAGGGGCCTCGCCGTAGCGCAGCGCATTCACGACGAGGTTCGAGACGATCCGGTCAAAGGCGTTCGGATCGATCTCCGCCTCGAGTCCGGGCTCCACGTCGACGGCGATCTCACCGGCGCGATCCGGGACGGACGCCGCCACGATCTCCTGCACGCGTCGCCGTACCCGGAAGCGCTGCGGTTCGATGTGCACCGCCTGCGCGTCGAGTCGTGAGAGGTCGAGCAGCTGCTCGACGAGCGACTTCAGGCGTCCCGTCTGCCCGCGCAGGACGCCCTCGAGCTCGTCCACCTGCCTCTCGTCGAGCTGGGCCCGGCGGCCGTGGATCGTCTCGACGAGGCCGTGCACCGTGGCGACAGGCGTCCGGAGCTCGTGGGCCGCGAGCGCGACGAAGTTCGTCTTCACCTCGTCGGCCCTCTCCAGCGCGACGCGCGCGTCCCGCTCGTCCGCGAACAGGCGCACGCGGTCGAGCGCGACCATCGTCAGCGCTGCGAGCGTGCTCAACAAACTGAGCTCGTCGCTCCCGAAGTACGGCGCGTACGGGCTCGTCCAGACGACCACCTCGCCGCCCGGCACCTCGAGCCGCGCTCTGCGCCCGTCTGCCTGCGACGGCGAGCCGTACGTCGCGATCACCGAGCCGTCGGCATCGCGCAACTCGACGGCGCGCGCGCCGACGATCTCGGCCATTCCCGGGAGCACGTGATCGACGACCTCGGCGTCCGTCGAGGCGCTCATCAGGTCGGCGATCGCCCGCTGCAGCCGCTGCTGCTCGGAGCGGCGCCAGGCCATGCGCAGCAGCGGCGGCGGCGCGAGCCCGATCAGGAACAGCGACGCGCTTCCAGTCGAGAGCAACTGCGACAGCAGCTCCGCCCTCGAGCCCGGGTCCTGGCTGCTGATCGCGACGAAGAGCGCGAGCGTGATCGTCGACGCCGCAACTGCCAGCAGCCGCATCCTCCTGCGAGCCACACCGGCCTCGCCGCGCCCGGCGGTCCAGAGCTGCCACGTGACCACGATGGTCAGGAACGTCCAGTGGACCGTGAACCCGGTCACGTACGCGACGAAGGACGGTGGCCAGGGCTCGCCCTCCTCCGGAAACACCGGCTGCACGAACGTCCAGACGACCATCAGCACGGTGAGCGAGCCCACTAGCTGCGAGATCCGGCGCGACGTCGGCCGGAAGCTCGTCGCGAACCGGTAGAGCAGGTACGGGAACACGACGAGCACGGCGACGAGCAGCCGGCCGGCGACCTTTTCCCACGTCGCGCCCGGGTGGTCCGGAAGTGCCTGCCCGACGTCGATGACGGCCGCGAGCGCGACGAAGCTGAGCGCAGCCCACAAACCAGCACGCTCTCGGTGCCGCCGCCACTGCTGGACCGCAACCACGGCGACGGCGGTGTAGAGCGCGAGGTTGACGTACTGGACGAACGTTGTCACGTCCTTCACCGACACTCCCCGTTTCGACGCAAAAGCTTAGGGCCTCGCGGGTCGAGCCGCAGCCCGGGGGCCGGTCAGGGCCGGCGTCGTGAGCGCCAGACGTACGCCAGACCGCTCCCCAGCAGCGAGAGCGTCGCCGTGAGCCCCCGCCGTCCTGCGGTCAGTCGCGCACCGCGGGGGCCGACCGAGACACTCGGTCCGCGGCGTCCGAGATTGACGGTCAACCCCGGCAGGATCTTCTTGCGCCGCTGGAAGCGCCAGCCCACCGGCCGAGCGTATCCGCCCCATACCGGAAGGGGTTGGGCACAATGGCCGGATGGACTCCCAGCTCGAGGAGGTCGCGGAGAACAAGATCCGGCTCACGGTCGACGTTCCGCGCGAGGACGTGAAGCACGCCGTCGAGCACGCGGCGTCCGATCTGGCCGAGAGCCTGAAGATTCCCGGGTTCAGGAAAGGGAAGGTGCCGATGCCCGTCCTGGTCGCCCGCGTCGGCAAGGAGCGGCTCTATTCCGAGGCGGTGGAGAGCCATATCGGCGGCTGGTTCATGAACGCCGCCGCACGCTCGCGCATTCGCCCGGTCGAACAGCCCGAGTACGGCTACGACCTGCCGGAGTCGGAAGACGAGGACTGGCGCTTCACGGCGACCGTGTCCGTCCAGCCGAAGCCCGAGCCTGCCGACTGGACGTCGCTCGAGGTGGGAGCACCGCAGGCCGATGTGCCCGAGGACCTCGTGGAGCACGAGCTGAACGTCCTCCGGAGCTCGGTCGCGGAGTTGGCGCCCGTCGAGGACCGTCCCGCGCAGCCCGGCGATACCGTGCTCGTGGATCTCGTCGCCACCGGGCAGGAACCGCAGCGCGACTACGTCTTCGAGCTCGGGGCCGGCCGCCTCGTCCCGGAGCTCGAAGAGGCGCTCGTCGGCCTCTCGCCCGGTGAGACGCGCGACGTGGAGTTCGAGCGCGGCGAGGACGGGCCCGGCAGCGTCGAGCTGACGCTGAAGGAGCTCAACGAGAAGATCCTGCCGCCGCTCGACGACGAGCTGGCGCGCGCCGCGAGCGAGTTCGACACACTCGACGAGCTGCGCGCGGACATCGAGGGGCGACTGCGCGAGCAGATCGAGGCCGAGGTCGAGGACCTCGTGCGCGCGGGCGCGGTCGACGCACTCGTCGCCGCCTCGCGGGTCGACGCGTCCGGGCCGCTCGTCGACGCGCGGGCTCGCACGCTGCTGAACAACCTTGCGCGCTCGCTTGCGCGCCGCGGCGTGAGTCTCGAGACCTACCTTGCGCTCTCGGGCGACTCGCCCGAGGCGCTCTCCGCCCGCATTCGCCAGGAGGCGGCACAATCCGTCGCCCGTGAGCTCGTACTCGAGGCGGTCGCCGACAAGCTCGACATCCAGATCCCCGACGAGGACGTCGAAGCGCTGATCCGGGAAGAGGCAGAAGCCGCAGGCGACGATCCCGAAGAGATCATCCAGCGGATGCGCGACGCCGGCGGCTTCGAGGATCTGCGCGAGGACCTGCGGCTGCGAGCCGCGCTCGACCGCGTCGCGTCCGAGGTTCGGCGCATCCCGTTGGAACAGGCGCAGGCGCGCGAGCAGATCTGGACGCCCGAGAAGGAAAAGCCTCAGACACCGACAAAGTTGTGGACCCCCGGTAGCAAGGAGCATGCATGAGCCCCCTCGTCCCTATGGTCATCGAGCAGACGTCGCGCGGTGAGCGTGCGTTCGACATCTACTCGCGTCTGCTCAACGAGCGGATCATCTTCCTCGGCACGCCCGTCGAAGACCAGATCGCGAACCTGATCGTCGCCCAGCTCCTCCACCTCGAGTCGGAGGACCCGGACAAGGACATCGCGCTCTACATCAACTCGCCGGGGGGCGTCGTGTACGCCGGCCTCGCGATCTACGACACAATGCAGTTCATCAAGCCGGACGTGCAGACGATCTGCGTCGGCATGGCCATGTCGATGGGCGCGGTGATCCTCGCCGGCGGGGCACCCGGGAAGCGCATGGCCCTCCCGCACTCGAAGATCCTGATCCACCAGGGCTCCGCGGGCTTCCACGGCCAGCCGACCGACATCGAGATCCAGGCCCGCGAGGTGATTAGCCTCAAGCGGCTGATGGAGGAAATCATGTCCAGGCACACCACCCAGGACCTCGAAAAGGTTGCCAAAGACATGGATCGCGACTACTACATGACGGCCGAAGAGGCCAAGGAGTACGGCATCATCGACACCGTCGTCACGAGCCGGGATGGGGCCAAACCCTTGGCGTAGGGGGAGTTTCGAGGTACAACGAGAGCGTGACGGGACCGACAATCACTCATCTGAGGGAGTACCAGGCCGCCAAGAATGGGGTACTAGTGTCCCTCTCCTCCGGGTAGACCATGGCGCGCGCGAGCGAAGGAAACGAACAACTCCTCTGCAGCTTCTGCGGGAAATCGCAGCGGCAGGTGAAGAAGCTGATCGCCGGCCCCGGCGTCTACATCTGCGACGAATGCATCGATCTCTGTAACGAGATCATCGACGAGGAGCTCACGACTCCCGCCCAGCTCGACCTCGACAACCTGCCGCGCCCGCGCGACATCTACGCGGTCCTGAACGACTACGTCGTCTCGCAGGAAGAGTCGAAGCGCACCCTGGCCGTCGCCGTCTACAACCATTACAAGCGCGTGCAGATGGGGCAGGACGACGACGACGTCGAGCTCCAGAAGTCGAACATCCTCCTGCTCGGGCCGACCGGCTGTGGCAAGACGCTGCTCGCGCAGACGCTCGCACGGATTCTCAACGTGCCCTTCGCGATCGCCGACGCTACGGCGCTCACCGAGGCGGGCTACGTCGGAGAGGACGTCGAGAACATCCTCCTGAAGCTGATCCAGGCCGCGGACTTCGACATCAAGAAGGCCGAGACCGGGATCATCTACATCGACGAGGTCGACAAGATCGCGCGCAAGGCCGACAACCCGTCGATCACGCGCGACGTCTCGGGCGAGGGTGTCCAGCAGGCACTCCTCAAGATCCTCGAGGGGACCGTGGCTTCCGTGCCGCCCCAGGGGGGTCGCAAGCACCCGCACCAGGAGTTCCTCTCCATCGACACGACGAACATCCTCTTCATCTGCGGCGGTGCGTTCGCCGGACTCGACAAGATCATCGCGAAGCGGATCGGGAAGAACGCCGTCGGGTTCGGCGCCGACATCCGCTCGCGGCACTCGAACACGAACGGCGAGCTGCTGTCGCAGGTCATGCCTGAGGATCTGCTCTCGTTCGGGCTGATCCCCGAGTTCATCGGCCGGCTTCCGGTCGTCTCGGCGGTGCACCAGCTCCAGCGCGACGATCTCGTCAAGATTCTCAACGAGCCGAAGAACGCGCTCGTGAAGCAGTACCAGCGCTTCTTTGGTTACGACTCGATCGAGCTCGTCTTCACCGAGGACTCGCTCTGGGAGATCGCCGACAAGGCGCTCAAGCGCGAGACGGGGGCGCGCGGGCTGCGCTCGATCATCGAGGCGGCCCTCCTCGACGTCATGTTCGAGCTCCCGTCACGCAAGGACGTCTCCAAGTGCGTGATCACGAAGGAGACGATCGCTAAGAACATGCGCCCGACGCTCGTGACGAGCGCCGAGGCGCCCGAGGAGTCCGACGAGCTCCTCGCCGAAGAGTCCGCCTAGGGCACCGCTTGCGGTGCCCGCTTCAGGACGTGCGGGCTTCGCCCGCTCGTCCGTCTGCGATCCCGAGCCCAAGCCTGCCGGGCTATCTGACCCACGCACGCGCCTAGGGCGCCGCTTGCGGTGCCCGCTTCAGGACGTGCGGGCTTCGCCCGCTCGTCCGTCTGCGATCCCGAGCCCAAGACTGCCTCCTATCTGACCCACGCTCCTAGGGCGCCGCGTGCGGTGCCCGCTTCAGGACGTGCGGGCTTCGCCCGCTCGTCCGTCTGCGATCCCGAGCCCAAGCCTGCCGAGCTATCTGACCCACGCTCCTAGGGCGCCGCGTGCGGTGCCCGCTTCAGGACGTGCGGGCTTCGCCCGTACGTCCGTCTGCGATCCCGAGCCCCAGCCGGCCGAGCTATCTGCTCGCTCACGCCCTAGGGCACCGCTTGCGGTGGCCGCTTCAGGACGTGCGGGCTTCGCCCGTACGTCCGTCTGCGATCCCGAGCCCAAGCCTGCCGACTATCTGTCCACGCTCCTAGCCCGAGCCGGAGCTCTGTACGCCTGACGCGAGCTGCTCGAAGCGGCGCGCGATCAGCTCTCCCGCGCCGCGCACGTGGTCGATCATCTGGCGGCGCGCCTCCTCGGCGTCGCCGCGCTCGATCGCCTCGAGGATGCGGTGGTGCTCGTCGACGTTCTGCTCCAGCAGGACGGAGCTGTCGGCGAGAGCGGCCCAGGTCAGGTCGCGCGGGAAGCTGCGGTGCAGGTGCTCCACGACCTCGACGAGGCGGCGGTTGCCCGCCGCGTCCTGGATCGCGCGGTGAAAGAGGTCGTTCGCACGCGCCCATTCACCGTCGGAGGGCTCCGAGGCGGGCGCGGTCTTCGCACGCCGGCGATCGTCGACGAGCTCCGCGATCGTATGCCTGAACATCGCTTCGGCCTCGCGCAGCGCGTGCAGCTCGCGGTCGCGGATGCGCGCGGTGGCGAGCTCTGCCGCGAGCCCTTCGAGCTCCGCGCGCACCTCGTACGCGTCGCGGATCTCGCGCGCCGTCGGTCCGCGGACGAGTGCGCCGCGGTGCGGCTCGAGCTCGACGATCCCGCGCGCCTCGAGCTTGCGCAGCGCCTCCCGGACCGGTGTCCGGCTGACGCCGAACCGCGCGGCGAGCGTCTCCTGCCGGAGCCGCACGCCGAGCGGGAGCTCGCCGCTCAGGATCGCGGCCTGGATCGCGTCCGCGACCTGGTCGACGAGCGCTTCGGGTTCCCGGCTCGCTTTCGTATCCAGTTGACGGAGGATTGGATCCAGATTACAGTTCCCGCCCTCGGTGCTTCCGCGTGCCTGCGCCCGAGGCGCGGCCGCGGATGCGCCAGGGACCCAGCGACCTGAGCCCAGGGGGGACCTGTGATGAAGAGGATTTCGGTCTGCGCGGGACTCGCGCTCGCGCTCGCCGCCGCGTCCACTGCCGCCGTGACCGGGGCGGGCGCGCGCGGCACCGGAACGGAGATCCGCTCCGGTGGAACGCTCACGATCGCGCTCGCGGAGGAACCCGACGCCCTCGATCCGACGCTCGCGCGCACGTTCGTCGGGCGGATCGTGTTCATGCACATGTGCGAAAAGCTCTACGACCTGAACCGCCAGCTGCAGATCGTCCCGCAGCTCGCTGCCAGCCTGCCGAAGGTCTCGCGCGACAAGTTGACCGTGACGATCAGGCTCCGCACCGGACTGCGCTTCAACGACGGGACGCCGCTCAACGCGCAGGCGGCGAAGATCTCTCTCGACCGGCACCGTGAGCTCACGGCCTCGCGGCGGGCGAGCGAGCTCGCGCCGGTCGACTCGGTACAGGCCGTGGGGAACCGGACGATCGTCCTGAAGCTGAAGCAACCGTTCGCGCCGCTGACGGCGCAGCTTGCCGACCGCGCCGGCATGATCATGTCGCCCGCACAGCTCGACAAGCTCGGGGCGCGCTTCGCGCAGGAGCCCGTTTGCGTCGGCCCGTTCAGGTTCGCCAGCCGGACCGCCGGCGACCGGATCGTCGTCCGGAAATCGCCCTTCTACTACGCGCGGAACCGCGTGCACCTGAACGAGATCGTCTTCCGGATCATCAATGAGCCGAGCGCGGCCGCGCAGAGCCTGCGGGCGGGCGACGTCGACGTCGTCGACCGCCTCGCCTCGACGGAGCTTGCGGCGGTGCGGCGGGACAAGGACCTGCGCATCGTCAAGGCGACGTCGATCGGCTACCAGGGGATCACGATCAACATCGGAAACAAGCGTGGGCTCGGGAAGCTGCCGTACCAGAACGTCGGCACGTCGATCGCGTCCTCGGCCTTGCTCCGCGAGGCCCTCGACGCCGCGATCGACCGGCGGCTCCTGAACAAGGTCGTCTTCAACGGCACCGTCCAGCCCGGGTGCGGCCCGATTGCGCCGGTCAGCCCATGGTTCGACAAGACGATCAAGTGCAACCTCAGCCGAGACATGGCGCGGGCGCGGCGGCTCGTCTCGCGCTCGGGCGTGCGCAACCCGACGATCAAGCTGATGGCGAACACCGACGCCGTGGCGCTGCGCGAAGGGCAGTTCATCCAGTCGCAGGCGCGGGAGGCCGGGATCAACGTGATTCTCGAGCCGACCGAGTTCGTCACGTCGCTGCGGAAGGCAGACGACGGGAACTACGAGACCTTCAGGATCGGCTGGTCGGGCCGCGTTGACCCGGACGGCAACATCTATCAGTTCGTGCACACGCAGGGCTCGCTGAACGACGCCGGCTACTCGAACCCGCGGCTCGACAAGCTGCTCGACGACGCCCGGGCGGCGACCAGCACGGCGGAGCGCAAGCGGCTCTACTCGCAGGCCGTGCAAGTGATCCGCCGCAACCGGCCGCTCATCTACCTCTACCACCAGGTCACGCGGGACGGTGTCAAGCAGAACGTCGTCGGCCTCCAGCTCTTCGGCGACGGGCTGATCCGCGCCCAGTTCGCGGGCTTCACCCGCTAAGGCGAGACGATCGTGGGCGGCTTCCTGCTTCGGAAGATTGGAGCCGCCCTCGTCGTCCTCTTCCTCGCGAGCGTGCTCGTCTTCGCGGGGGCGCGTGCGATCCCGGGCGACATCGCGCTTGCACTCGGCGGCGAAGAGCGGAACCCGCAGGTAATCGAGCAGATCCGGGAGAAGTACGGCCTCAACGACCCGCTGCCGGTGCAGTACGTGCGCTGGGTCGGCCTCGCGCTCACCGGCGATCTGGGCCGCGACTCGCGCGAGCTACCGGTCGGGCACACGATCGTCACGCGGCTCCCGCTGACGCTCGAGCTCGCAGGGCTGAGCCTGCTGATCGCCGCGCTGATCGGACTTCCCGCCGGAGTGATCGCGGCTGTGCGCCGCGGGAAGCCCTCCGACTACACGGCCACGACGATCGCGCTCGTCGGGCTCTCGATCCCGCACTTCTGGCTCGGCCTCGTGCTGATCATCGCCTTTGCCGTCGAGCTGCACTGGCTTCCCGCCGGCGGCTACGTGCCGCTCTCTGAAGACCCGGTCGAGAACCTCCGCCACATGCTGATGCCGGCGTTCGTGCTCGGCACGGGCTTCTCGGCGGTGCTGATGCGGCAGATGCGCTCCGCGATGCTCGACTCGCTCGCCTCCGATTACGTGCGCACGGCCCGGGCCAAGGGACTCAGCGAGTGGGCGGTCGTGGGCGTGCACGCGTTCCGCAACAGCCTGATCACCGTCGTCACCGTGCTCGGGCTTCAGCTCGGCGCGCTCATCTCGGGCGCCGTGATCACCGAGCAGATCTTCGGGATCGCCGGCTTCGGCCGCCTGACCGTGGACGCGATCACCCAGCGCGACTATTCGCTTCTGCAAGGCGTCGTCCTCGTCGCCGCTGCCGGCTACGTCGTCGCGAGCCTCGCCGTCGACGTTGTCTACTCGCTGCTGAACCCGCGGATCAGGGTCGGCGGCAGGCCGGCGTGAGCTACGTCGAGGTCGCACCGCTCGTCACGCCGCGCGCCCGCCGGCGCCGGTTGCTCCTGCGCCGCTTCGTGCGCCGGCCGTTCGCGGTGCTCGGGCTCGTCGTCGCGCTTGCGTTCGTGGTCTCCGCGATCCTGGCGCCCGTCGTCGCGCCCGCCAACCCCGACGCGACCGACTTCAACGCGCTGCTCGCGCATCCGTCTTCCGAGCACCTGCTCGGAACGGACGAGCTGGGGCGGGACATCCTGTCGCGGATCATCTGGGGCGCGCGGGCGTCTATCCAGGCAGGCGTCCTGGCAACGCTGCTCGCGATGGTGATCGCGGTCCCGATCGGGCTCGTCGCCGGCTACTACCGCGGCTGGCTCGACCCCGTCATCTCGCGCTTCACGGACGTACTCCTCGCCTTCCCGTTCCTGATTGTCGCGGTCGGGCTCGCGGCGATCCTCGGCCCCTCGTTGCTGAACGCGACCATCGCACTCGGCGTCGGAGCGGCGCCCGGGCTCATCCGCATCGCGCGCGGCGAGGCGCTCGCGCTGCGCGAGGAGGACTACGTGCGCGCCGCGGTCGCGAACGGCGCCGGCGGGCCGACGATCCTCGCGCGGCACATCCTCCCGAACATGATGAACACGCTGATCGTGCAGGCGACCGTGACGATCCCCGCCGCGATCATCGGCGAGGCCACGCTCTCGTTCCTCGGCCTGGGTGTGCAGCCGCCGACGCCGTCGTGGGGCGTGATGCTCTCCGCCGCGCAGCCGTACATCAGCGACGCGCCGCGGCTCGCGCTCTACCCGGGCCTCGCCGTCGTCTGCTGCACGCTGTCGTTCAACCTCCTGGGTGACGGCTTGCGCGACGTCCTCGATCCGCGGACGCAGCGCTGATGCCGGAGCCGTTGCTCCGCGTCGACGATCTCTCGGTGCGCTTCGAGTCGGACGAGGGCGCCGTGCACGCGGTCGACGGTCTCTCGTTTGCGCTCGAGCCCGGCCAGGTGCTCGGCCTCGTCGGGGAATCCGGATGCGGCAAGAGCGTCTCCTCGATGGCTCTGCTCCGCCTGCTTCCGCCCACCGCGGTCATCTCGGGCAGCGCACGCTTCCAGGGGGTCGACCTGCTCCAGATGCCCGTGCGACGGCTGCGCCAGATCCGCGGGCGCGAGATCGCCTTCGTCTTCCAGGAGCCGATGACGTCCCTGAATCCGTCCTTCACCGTCGGCCGCCAGATCGGCGAGGTCTTGAGCAGGCACCTGAGTCTGTCGCGGGGCGAGGCGCGCGAGCGGACGGTCGACCTGCTGCGGCTCGTCCGGATCCCTGCGCCCGAGCGCCGCATCCGCGAGTATCCGCACCAGCTGTCCGGCGGGATGCGGCAGCGCGTGATGATCGCGATGGCCGTCGCGTGCGGACCGAAGATCCTGATCGCCGACGAGCCGACGACGGCTCTCGACGTCACGATCCAGGCGGGCATCCTGAGCCTGATGCGCGACCTGCGCGAGCGGCTCGGCACCGCGATCGTGCTGATCACGCACAACCTGGGCGTCGTCGCCGACATTGCCGACCGCGTGATCGTCATGTACGCAGGCCGGAAGGCCGAGGAGGCCGACGTGCGCGAGTTGTTCCGCCACCCGCAGCACCCGTACACGATCGGGCTCCTGGGCGCGGTCCCGCGACCGGTGGAGTCGGGCGACTCGCGGCAGCGGCTGCAGGAGATCCCCGGTCGCGTCCCCTCGATGGCGGAGCTGCCCGGTCACTGCGCGTTCGCGCCGCGCTGCCCGCGCGCCGACGAGCTGACGCGCTCCGAGATCCCGCCGCTGCGCGAGATCCGTCCGGACCACCTCGTCGCGTGCTTCCATCCCGGATCGGACGGCCGCGCGTGAACGGCGACTCACCCGTGCTCGAGGTGGCGGATCTCGTCAAGCACTTCCACGCCGGCGGCCGACTCTCGGGCGGTGCGTCCGTCGTGCACGCCGTGGACGGAGTCTCGTTCTCGATCGGCAAGGGCGAGCTGCTCGGGCTCGTCGGCGAGTCGGGCAGCGGGAAGTCGACCGTCGCCAACTGCGTGATGCGGCTCGTCGAGCCGACGGCCGGGACGGTGCGGCTGCAGGGCGTCGACATCACGCACCTCTCCGCGCGTCGCCTGCGGCCCCTGCGCCGCGAGATGCACATGGTCTTCCAGGATCCCTACTCGTCGCTGAACCCGCGCATGACGTGCGGGGACATCGTCGGCGAGCCGCTGCGCCTGCACAGGCTCGCGCGCGGCCGCCGGCTGGACGCGCAGGTCGCGGACCTGTTCAACCGCGTGGGACTCCGCCCGGAACTCCGTTACCGCTACCCGCATGAGCTCTCGGGCGGTCAGCGTCAGCGCGTCGGGCTCGCGCGGGCCCTCAGCGTCGGGCCGAGCCTGCTGATCGCCGACGAGCCCGTCTCCGCGCTCGACGTCTCCGTGCAGGCAGCGATCCTCAACCTGCTCCGCGACCTGCAGGACGATCTCGGCTTCTCGTGTCTCTTCATCACACACGACCTCGCGACGGTCGAGTTCATCTGCGACCGCGTCGCGGTCATGTACCTGGGGCAGATCATCGAGGTGGCCCCGCGCGCGCAGCTCTTCTCCGAGCCGAAGCACCCGTACACGCAGGCCCTGCTCTCTGCGGCCGTCGTGCCCGACCCCGACCTCCAGCGCACGCGGCGGGCCGTCGTGCTCGAGGGAGACATCCCCAGCCCGCTCGACCCGCCCTCCGGCTGCAGGTTCCGCACGCGCTGCCCGCTCGAGCCCGAGTCGGCTCCCAGGTCGCACGAGGAGGAGCCGCCGCTGCGCCACGTCGGCGGCGGGCACTGGGTCGCGTGCCACCTCGTCGGGCCCGGCGGCCGGGCGCCGCGGCTGCTCGAGCCCGAGGCGGTCGAGGCACAGGGCTAGCCGTGCTAGAACACGCCGCGCCGTGGTGACGCCCTTCACGACCCGTCCGGAGCTCCACGGCACGTACGGCATGGTCGCGTCGACGCACTGGCTCGCGTCGGCCGCCGGGATGCGCCTGCTCGAGGCGGGCGGCAACGCGTTCGACGCGGCGGCTGCCGCCGGGTTCGTGCTCCAGATCGTCGAGCCGCACCTGAACGGCCCGGGCGGCGACCTCCCCATCGTCCTCTACAGCGTCGATCGCGACGAGGTCATCGTGGTCTGCGGCCAGGGCCCCGCGCCGGCCGCCGCGACGATTGAGCGCTACCGCGAGCTCGGCCTCGAGCTGATCCCCGGGACCGGCCTGCTCGCCGCCTGCGTGCCCGGCGCGTTCGACGCCTGGCTGCGGATGCTGCTCGAGCTCGGCACGGCGACCTTGCGCGACGTGCTCGAGCCCGCGATCGGGTACGCGGGCGACGGCCACCCGATCCTGCCGCGGGTTGCGGAGGGGATCGCCTCCCTCGAGAACTTCTTCCGCACGGAGTGGCCGACCTCGGCGGCGACCTGGCTGCCCGCGCCCGCGCCGTGGTCGCTCTTCCGCAACCCGAAGGTCGCCGAGACGTACACGCGCCTGCTCGAGGAGGCCGAGGCTGCATCCGCCGAGCGCGACGCCCAGATCCAGGCCGCGCGCGACGCGTTCTACCGCGGCTTCGTCGCCGAGGCGATCGCCGCCTTCTGCGCCCGGACCGAGGTCGTCGACAGTTCCGGCCGTCGCCATCCCGGTCTGCTGATCGGCGAAGACCTGGCCGCGTTCGAGTCCGCGTTCGAGCCGCCGCTGAGCCTCGGCTACGCGGGCTGGACCGTCTACAAGACCGGCCCGTGGGGCCAGGGACCCGTCTTCCTGCAGCAGCTCGCGCTGCTCGAAGGCTTCGACCTCCAGGCGATGGGGCTCGGCAGCGCCGAGTTCGTACATACCGTGATCGAGTGCTCGAAGCTCGCCTTCGCCGACCGCGAGGCCTGGTACGGCGATCCGGAGTTCACGCGCGTCCCCCTCGACCGGCTGCTGAGTCGCGACTACGCGGACGAGCGCCGCGGACTCGTCGGCGACAGCGCCTCGGGCGAGCTCGCGCCCGGCCTGCCCGGCGCGCGCCTGCCGGGTCCGGTCGCGGGCATGGTCGCGGCGGGCGCCGGCGAGCCGACGCGCGGCGACACCTGCCACCTCGACGTCGTCGACCGGTTTGGCAACGCCGTGTCGGCGACGCCGAGCGGCGGCTGGCTGCAGAGCTCGCCTGTGGTCCCCGAGCTCGGCTTCCCGCTCGGCACGCGTGCGCAGATGTTCTGGCTCGAGGAGGGACTGCCGAACTCGCTCGAGCCGCGCAAGCGCCCGCGCACCACGCTCTCGCCGAGCCTCGCACGCCGCGACGGCGAAGTCCTCTCTTTCGGCACGCCCGGCGGCGACCAGCAGGATCAGTGGTCGCTCGTCTTCTTCCTCCACCACGTGCACTTTCAGCCCAACCTGCAGGCCGCGATCGACCTGCCGATGTTCCACTCGAACCACTTCCCGAGCTCGTTCTATCCCCGCGAGGCGAAGCCACGGCACGTTGAGCTCGAGGCCCGATTCGAGGCGGCCGCGGTCGACGACCTCCGCGAGCGCGGCCACGACGTCGAGATCACGGACGCCTGGTCCCTCGGGCGGCTGAGCGCGGCCGCGCGCGATCGGGACGGTGTCCTGCGCGCAGCGGCGAACCCGCGCGCCATGCAAGGCTACGCCGTCGGGCGCTAGCCGAGGTCGCCGCGTTCCGGAGCAGTTTGGGCGCAGTCGCGTGGATCGAGTCGCTCTCGCCGTGGCCGGAGGAGTTCGGCCTCGAGCGCATGCACGCGCTGCTCGCCGCGCTCGGCGATCCGCAACGCGGGGTCCGTGCGGTGCACGTCGTCGGGACGAACGGAAAGTCGACCGCGACCCGCATCGTGGAAGCGCTGCTCGCTGCGGAAGGACTTCACGTGGGCGCCTACCTTTCGCCCCACGTCCACGGGTGGAGCGAGCGCATTCGCATCGGCGGCGAGGAAGCGGACTTCGAGAGCGCGATCGCGCGAGTGCGCGACGAGGCCGAGCGCCTCGACGCGACGCAGTTCGAGGTCCTGACCGCCGCCGCTTTCCTCGCCTTCGCGGACGCCGGCGTCGACGCGGCCGTCGTCGAGGCAGGGCTCGGCGGTCGACACGACGCCACGAACGTGCTCGACGCACCCGTCGTGCTGCTTACGAACGTCGGCCTCGAACACACGGACGTGCTCGGCTCGACGCGTGAGGCGATCGCCCGCGAGAAGCTCGCCGTCGCCCGACAGGGCGCGATAGTTGTCCTCCCGGACGAGGAGTTCGCGGCGGTCGTTCCGCACGCGCGGGTCGTCCTCGGCGGCGCGCGAGAGGCCGCCGAGGCCTTCCTCGGGCACCCCGTCGACGCCGACGTCCACGTCACCCTTCCCGGCCGGCTCGAGCGGCGCGGCCCCGACGAGATCTGGGACGGCGCCCACAACGCCGACGGCCTCGACTGGCTGCTCCCCCGCCTGCCGCCCGGGCGCTACACGGTCGTCGCCTCGATCCTCCGCGACAAGGACGCCGGCGCGATGCTCGACCGGCTCGCCCGGGTCGCCAGGCGCTTGATCGCGACGAGGTCGACCAACCCTCGCGCCCTCCCGGCAGAGGACCTCGCCGCGCTTGCCCAAGGCCGGATCGCGAGCGTGGAGGCGGTCCCCGACCCTGCCGCGGCCCTCGAACGAGCGCGAGAGGATCCTCCCGTGCTCGTCACCGGTTCCCTCTACCTCCTCGCCGACCTGGTTTTACGACAGGACAGGCGCGTAAAGTGACGAAACTAGGAGAACAGCTGATCGTCGTCGCGTTTGCCGCGCTGGTCGTCCTCGCGATCGTCGGTGCCGCGTTCGGCCTTGGCTATCTCGTGGGAAAGCTGTTGCTGTGAGCCTCGATTCCGATTTCCTGATCGTCGCCCGGAACCTCGCGATCTTCTTCGTCGCGGTGTTCTGGATCGCGACCGCCTACTGGGTGTACAAGGATGCGCGGCGCCGAATCGAGGACCCCTGGATGATCGCGATGGCAACGGTGCTCGGCGCCGTCCCGCCGTTCATCGGGCCGGTCATCTACATGTTCTTCCGCCCGCCCGAGTACCTCGAGGACGTGCGCGAGCGCGAGCTCGAGATCAAGGCGATGGAGAAGCGCCTCGCGCTGCGCGACCTCCACTGCCCCGTTTGCCGCGCCGAGGTCGAGCCGTCGTTCCTCGTCTGCCCGGTCTGTACGACGAAGCTGAAGCAGGCGTGCGCGAACTGCAAGCAGCCGCTCGAGGCGCTGTGGCAGATCTGCCCCTACTGCGAGACCCGCGTCGAGACGCCGGCGACGATCGACTTCGGCGACACGTGGGAGACGCCGAGGCGCAGACGCGCCGAGTAGCATCCGCGCTCCGTGTCCGTCGAGCGCACCCTGGTCCTGATCAAACCGGACGCCGTGGAGCGCGCGCTCGCGGGCGAGATCCTCTCGCGCATCGAGCGTCGCGGCTTTCGCGTCGCCGCCGGCAAGCTCCTCCGCGTCTCGCGCGAGCTCGGCGAGAAGCACTACGCCGAGCACAGGGAGAAGCCGTTCTTCGGCGAGCTCGTCGAGTTCATCACCTCCGCCTCCACGTGGGCGCTCGTGGTCGAGGGCGAAGGGGCGATCGCGACGTTGCGGAAGACCATCGGCGCGACCAATCCGGCCGACGCGGAGCCCGGCTCGATCCGCGGCGATCTCGCACTGTCGATGCCGGACAACCTCGTGCACGGCTCGGACTCGCCGGAGTCCGCGCAACGCGAGATCGCGCTCTGGTTCTCGAATGATGAGCTTGTTTGACTACCCCGACTACGTTCCCCGCAACGTCGAGGTCTGGACGAAGGCGAATGCCGAGCACACCGGACCGCGCGCTCGCGACGCATGGGCGAAGGATGAGATCGAGTGGGGCGTCTTCGCGATCCCGGAGTCGCAGCTGAACGTTCTTGGCGACGTCGCCGGGCTGGACGTCGTGGAACTCGGCTGCGGGACGGCGTACTTCTCCGCGTGGCTCGCGAAGCGCGGCGCGCGTCCCGTCGGCGTCGA
>DASYUZ010000081.1:0-25302 GCA_036000665.1 Gaiellaceae bacterium | reverse complement strand
TGGCCCTCCACCGGAGAAAGTATCCGGAGCTGTCAAACGGCGGGCCCCGCAGGCGCCCTACAGGGCCCGCCACTCTCGCGCGAACCTCAGGCGCCGGTCGCGCTGCACTTCCCGTGCATCTGGACGTTGCCGCCGGAGAGGGGGCCGGCCCCGTTCGAGGCGAGCTCGCCGGAGCTGTCGAGCCCGGCGATCGCGAAGAAGTCGGACCGTCCCGGCTCGCCCATGTCGATCGCGAGCGCCTCGCCGACGATCTTCGCGTCCGGCGTCCCGTCTGCGGTCCACCACAAGATCGCAGCGCCCTCGAAAGCAGCTGCTGGATCCAGCACGCTCGGCTTGGTGAGCTTGGGATGGCTCTTCAGCTCGGTGCTGAGTGTGGCCAAGTCGCGGAAGACCTTCGCGAACGGCCGCCTGATGTGCAGGCCCGTGGGCTTCCACATCACGTGACCCCACGCCTCGCCGTCCCGACCGGCAACCGCGAAGTGCTGCTTGCCGGGCAGGAACCACCCGCCGCCCGTGACGAACGAGTGCTTGCCGGGGCACTCGAGCAGCGCGGCACAGTGGATGTCGGCGTGCGCTGCGGCAATGATCAGATCCGTGTTCGCCAGCGGAATGATCACGTGGATCGCGTTGACGTCGATCTGGCCGTCACCGCCCGACGCGACGAGCGTCTGCTCGTTCAGGATCACGACGCCGCCGCCGGGGAGGGCGATCTCGCGCCTGACGTCGGCGCCCACCTCGTACGTGGTCCCGTTGATCGTCAGCTCGACGATCTCGACACTGCCGCTGACCGAAGCGCTGCCGCCCGTGCACTTGGCCTCGGCGCGGGCGGAGACGAACTCGGCGCTGATGTTGTTGCCGGCGACGTTCACAAGGCCGACCTGCGCGACCGTCGCCTCGGCGCGGCTCGTGTTTCCGTGCGCGACGACGGCGGCGTGCAGCACCTGCGCGTTGAGGGCGCCCCCCGTGGGGTCCGGCAGTCCGCCGATCGTGCAGTTCGAACCGCTGGGGTAGCAGAGCAGGTTCTGCTCGAGCTCCCCTCCGGTCACCGCGACGGGACCGGTGTCGACGAGCGTCACCGGCAAGCCCAGCACCGTGCCCTTGACGACCGTCGCCTGGCCGCTGAACGTAGTCGCGCTCGCAGAGACTGCGCTGCTCGGCACTGCGCCCGCGAAGGCGAGCGCAAGCAGCGCGGCCGCGAGGGCAAGGACAATCTGTCTCCAGATCCCTTTCATCGAACCCTCCTCTGATTGCAGGGGCTCCTAGAGACCGGCCGCAGAGGGTTCGCTAGGACCTCAGTGATATGGCCGCTGAGGGAACCGTTCAAAAGGCGGTTCCGGCCCGGTTCGGAGCCCGATCCGGCCGTTTGGGCGGCCCTACCGAGGGGGCGAGCGCAGCACCTGCACCGGCACCGAGTCGACGGCGTGGCCCTCGGGCGCATAGAAACCGTTCCGGCCGGCCCAGGCCGCGAGCTCGATCCGGTTGCGGGCGCCCAGCTCGGCGCGCAGGTCTTCGATCCGGTGCTTGACCGTGTGCGGGCTGAGATGCAGCCGCCGTCCGATCTCGTGGTCGGGAAGTCCGCGTGCGAGGAGCTCCAGCAGGCGGACCTTCTCGTCGGTCGCGCCCTCACGACCGACCAGGACCTCGTGCAGGAACGCGCGGTGGTCGCGTTTCAGGTGGACGTGGAGGACCGAGGAGCCGCGCGCAACGCTCTGGAGCACCCGCACCGCTTCGTCGGGGGGAGCTTCGAGGTCGAGCACGCTCGCGCCGACGCGCACGAGTGCCTGGAGCTGCCACGGAGTGGCCGACTGCGGGCAACAGAGCACGGCGAGGACCGGGACCGACGGGTCGAGCTCGCGGAGCGCGCGCGCCAACGCGACGGCGCGCGGCGCGTCGAGCCCGGCGTCGATGGCGACCACGGTCGCACGGGCGAGCGCGAGCTCATCGGGCGCTTCGGCGTCGGGCGGGATCGGAGCGACGACCAGACCCGGAAGGCCGCGTCGCCGCAGGCTGATGAAGTACGCGTGAACAGCCCAGCGGGTGCTGGCGAGCAGGAGGCGGAAGGAGCGGTCGCGCGGCTGGCTCATGTCGACGGCGGGTCGGCCGCGATCCCGTGAGCCGAACATACCCTCGTCGCGCGGCGCCGAACATCGCTCGTTGTGGTACACGAGAGCCGTCTTGCGCCAGCCGCTCGACCAGCGCTTCCCGCGCCCCTCTGTGATGGGTGTCGTCAACGTCACCCCGGACTCCTTCTCGGACGGCGGCGTCAACTACGACGCTCGGGACGCGATCGCCTCGGCGCGTCGCATGGTCGACGACCGGGCGGCGATCGTCGACGTCGGCGGCGAGTCGACCCGGCCGGGCTCGGAGGGCGTCTCGCTCGACGAGGAGCTGCGCCGCGTGCTGCCCGTGCTCGAGGCCCTCGCCGGCGAGCTGCCGGTCTCGATCGACACGGCGAAGGCCGAGGTCGCCCGGCGCGCGCTTGCGCTCGGCGCGGAGCTGGTGAACGACGTGACCGCGCTGCGGGCAGACCCGGAGCTCGCGGGTGTCGTCGCCGAGCACGGCGCGTACCTCTGCCTCATGCACATGAAGGGTGAGCCGCGGACGATGCAGCTGCACCCGACGTACGACGACGTCGTCTCCGAGGTGGCCGCGTTCCTCGAGGAGCGGCTGCGCCACGCGGTTGCTCAGGGGATCCCGGAGGAGCGGATCTGCCTCGACCCCGGGATCGGCTTCGGCAAGACCGTCGAGCACAACTTCGAGCTCCTGCGGCGGCTGGACGAGCTCGTCGCGCTCGGGCGGCCGATCGTGATCGGGTTCTCGCGCAAGCGCTCGCTCGGACGCATCCTCGGCGACCCCGATGCGACGACCGGACCGCTTTCCGCGAGCCTCGCGGCGGCAATCGCGGCATACGAGCGAGGGGCAACGATCCTCCGCGTCCACGACGTGAAGGAACATGTCGAGGCGCTGGCCGTCGCGCACGCCGTCCACGGATGATCGAGGTCGAGCTGCGGGCGCTCGAGCTCTTCGGCCGCCACGGGGTCGAGCCCGAGGAGCGCGAGCGTGGGCAGCGCTTCCTGTTCGACGTCGCGTTCGACGTGGACGACGAGGTGCTCTCGGACCGGATCGAGGACGCGGTGGACTACCGTAAGGTCGCACGAGCCGTCCGCGAGGTGTCGGACGGGCGGCACTTCGCGCTGCTCGAGGCGCTCGCCGCGGCGGTCGCGGACGAGGTGCTCGCGCGCTTCGCGTCCGTGCAGCGGGTGCGCGTTCGCGTGCGCAAGCCCGAGGTCGAGCTCGACCCGCCGGTCGAGTACAGCGCCGCTACCGTCGAGCGGTCGAGACGCTGACGCGGTACTCCGCTCTCGCGGCGCGCGCCTTCGGGAGATAGACGTCGAGGTACGCGTAGAAGCCGCGATTCGACGTGTTGCGCACCGAGACCTTCTCCGGCTTCTTCCCGCGTGTGCGGCTCGACGCGAACAGGTTGCGCGTGCGCGCGGCGCCGCGCAGGAAGACGGTGCCCGCGCTCGGCTTCCAGAGGTCGACATCGACATCTGTGTCGAGCGTCACGGTTACGCGAACCGTGCGCGCGGGCGGCACGTACAGCCGGTAGACGTCTTCGGGGTCCTCCGTGGGATCGAGGCGCGCCCGGAACGACGCAGTGGTCTTTCCCGGACGCGTGATCGGATCTGTCGCGTTCTGGAAGAGCCCGTTCGCCTTGATCATGCGGATGTCGTCGTTCGGCTCTCGCCCGTCGCTGCTCGGCGCCTCCTGCGTCAGCGCGGCAGGGATGTTGAGCAGCCCGAAGCCCGTGTCGCGGTCGAAGCCCTTCTCAGCGATGTCTCTGGCCGAGTAGCGCATCAGGTCGAACACCTGTGTGTAGTGGAGGTCGGGTCGCGCCGTCCAGACCCAGGCCGTCGCGCCCGTGACGATCGGCGCGGCGAAGCTCGTGCCGTTGAGGAACTGGTAGCCCGTCGAGGTGAACGACAGCGGGACCGCGACGGGAATGCGGACCCCGGGAGCGGAGAGATCCAACGCCTCCGAGGCGCTCGAGAAGGTTGCGACTCGGTTCGTCTCGTCGGTCGCGGCGACCGTCAGCACGTGGCGATACGGCGCCGGATACGAGGGCGGGCTTCCGATCTGCCGCTCGTTACCCACCGCGGCAACGACGATCGATCCTGTGCGGAAGGCGGTCAGGATCTCGTCCTCGAGCAGGTTGCTGCGGTCGGAGACTCCGAGGCTCAGGTTGATCACGCTCGGACCGGCGTTCAGTGCCGCTTCGAGCGCCGCGATGATCTGGGAGACCGTCAACTGGTGTGCGTCGGCCTCGCGGAGGACCGCCTGGGGATAGACACCGACGAGCCCGACGCCGTTCTCGGGAGCGGCGGCCACGGACGAGACGGCGGTGCCGTGGAACTCCTCGGGCGTGTCGGTCAGGCTCTGCCGCGTCAACAGAAACGTGTTCGGCCGCGCCGCGAACTCCTCGTGCGTCACGTCGAGGCCGGCGTCGATGATCGTGATCGGCTGGCCCGGTCCGGGCGGCGGCGTGCTGTCCGCGCCGACGGCCGATCGCCACCACTCGAGGCCGATGAGCGGATCGGTCTGGGTCGCGCGGAGCGGGCGTGCGGGCTGGTCCGGCTCGACCGCCCTGACCACGCCCGCGTCGAGCAAGCGCGGCAGCATCCGCTCTGCTGTGCGCGTCGGCAGGCGCCAGATCCCGAGCCGGCGCGAGACGAGCGTGCCGCCCTCGGCCGCGAGCGTGCCGCCGCTCAGCTGCACGAGTGCGTGGTTGTAGGCGCCGATCGAGAGCAGGCCGGGCGCCTGCGGGCGCGGTTCGGCCGCGCGCGCAGCAAGCGCCGAAGGGGCCGCGAGGAGCGCCGCAACGAAAACGACGAGAACCCCCTTCAAGGCGCGCAGGGTAGCCGTTACCCTCGGCGGGTGACCCGGGCGTACGTCGGCCTTGGCGCCAACCTCGGCGACCGCGAGGCCTCGCTGCGGGCGGCGGTCGAGCGGCTCGCCGAGACCCCCGGGATCGAGGTGATCGCGGTCTCGACCTTCCGCGAGACCGACCCGGTCGGCTACCTGGACCAGCCTCGCTTCCTGAACGGTGCGGTCGCGCTCGAGACGGAGCTCCCCCCGCGGGCGCTCCTCGAGGCCCTCCTCGCTGTCGAACGTTCGCTGGGCCGGACCCGGGGACCCCGCTTCGGCCCCCGGACGATCGACCTGGATCTCCTGGCCTACGGAGACCAGACCGTGGACGAGCCGGGGCTGACCGTGCCCCACCCGCGGCTCGCCGAGCGGGCCTTCGCCCTGGAGCCCCTGGTCGAGCTGGACCCGGGCCTGATCCTCCCCGGAATGGGGGCTCTGGAGACCGTCCTTCGAAAACTAGAATCAGGGTATGTCCCACCTGGATGACCTCGAGGAATTCGAGGCCGACGCCGAGCTCCGGCTCAAGCGGGAGTACTCGGCGGTCTTCGGTCTCTTTCGCTATTGCGTCCTCACGCAGGACGCGACGTACCTCTGCAACAAGCTCGACCTGCAGTACGTTCCGCAACCGGGCTACCCGTTCTTCCAGCTGAAGATGGAGGACGTTTGGGTGTGGGACAAGAACCGGCCGACGCGGATGATCCCGCGCGCCGAGATCTACACGTCTGGTGACGTGAGCGTCGAGGAGCTGCACGGCCAGGAAGATCCGACGCTCTCCGCGGACGCGCTTGCGGAACGGATGCGCGAAGCGCTGCCGTCCGACGACGAGTAACGGCTCCAAGTCCTCCGGACTTGACGCCGATTGAGGAACGGCCTTCCGAGTGAGTTGCATGAGCGCCGACGGGCGAAGCCCGCCGGCGCGGCGAAGTAGGGTCCGTACCCGATGCTGCTAGCGCTCGACGTTGGGAACACACAAACAGCGCTTGGTGTTTTCGACAGCAACGAGCTTCGCGACCACTTCCGCCTCGCGACGGAGCGTCGTCGGACGGCGGACGAGCTGTTCGTGCTCGTGGACGGTCTGCTCGAGCTTGACGACGTGGACGGGATCTGCCTCTCGTCGACGGTGCCTGCGCTCGTGCGGGAATACGAGCTGCTCGCACAACGCGCCGGCGTGTCGATCCTTGTCGTCGGGCCCGGGGTAGCCACGGGGATCCCGATCCGCTACGACGACCCGCGCGAGGTCGGGCCCGACCGGATCGTCAACGCTGTCGCCGCGAAGGAGCGGTACGGCGCGCCGTGCATCGTCGTCGACTTCGGCACCTCGACGAACTTCGACGTCGTGTCCCCGGAGGGCGAGTACGTGGGCGGCGTGCTTGCGCCCGGAGTCGAGATCTCGATGGACGCGCTCTTCGCACGCGCGGCTCGGCTCTTCCGCGTCGACTTCGCCGCACCGCCGACGGTGATCGGGAAGACGACGCAGACCGCGCTGCAGTCGGGACTGGTCTACGGGTTCGCCGGCCAGGTTGACGAGATCGTCGGCCGGATCCGCGGCGAGCTCGGCGTCGATGCGCCGGCAGTGGCGACGGGCGGTCTTGCGGAGCTGATCGCGCCGCACTCGCGGACGATCGGGCGCGTCGACCCGTTCCTGACGCTCGAGGGGCTGCGACTCGTCTGGGCGAGAAATCGCTGAGGGCGGAGGAAACCCGCCCTCAGCGCATTTACCGCGCGTCGAGGAGCGTCTCGTCGGCGAGCCGGTGGTAGCGCGTGCCCCAGAGCCCGCCGAGCAGGCCGCCGAGGAGCATCGCGGCGATCGCGATCGCACCGCTGACGATCGCCGTAGTGGTGACCGCGTCGCGGTTGAACCACTGCGGCAGGTCGACGTTCGAGAGCACGTCGTACTCATTGCCGAGCGTTGCCGCCAGACCCGAGAGCACCGCAGCCAAAACGATCGTCCAGACGCCGGTCATCAGTCCGTTGCGCGCACCGTCGTACCGGGCGATGCGTCCGGCCGTCCACCCGCCGATCAGGTACGAGACGAACAGCACGGCGAGTCCGCCGATCAGGCTGCCGACCGAGATGTCATTGACGTCGTTCCCGTTCAGGCCCGTCTGGTAGCCGATCGCGCCGAACGCGGCGCCGACGAGCCCGCCGAGGAGCACGACCATCGCGAGCGCGGTCAGCATCCCGACCAGGCTTGCCGGCAGGTCGATGCCGCCGAAGCGCTCGCGGGCCGCCGCGATCGGATGCACGGCCGGCCCTTCCGCAACGGCCACGTCGCGCCGTTCGGCCGTATCGGCGCGTTCCGCCTCGTACGCCGCCTGGTCGGCCGCTTCCGCCGGCGTCTCGACGGTGTCGTCGGTCGCCGTCCGGTCTCCGATGATCTTCATCGAACCCCCTTCTCGGATACGCAGGGGTTCTTCCCGGTGTGCTCGGCCGTTAACCGCCGCCGTAGATCGAGATCGGCAGGTCGAGCGTGACCTCGTCGCCGGGCGGCAGCTCCTGTTCGAGGCGCGCGAGGACGAAGCGCGCCCCAGGCGCGGCGACGAAGAGGCGCCGCTCGACTTCGGCGAGATCGTTGATCTGCGTCAGCTCCGACTTGAACGGGCGCGGGAAGCGGCCGCGGCCGAGGTACCAGGCATAGAACTTCTTCAGGAAGCTCGACGCCTTCCGCTCCCCGAGCTCCCGGACCGTCTCCCGCATGAAGAGGACGAGTTCGGCGACGACCTCCTCGCGCGAGGGTTCCGGCGCGTCGTCCTCGAGGATCTCGCGCAGCACCCACGGGTTGCCCTGGGCGGCCCGCCCGACCATCACCGCGGCCGCGCCCGTCGTCGCGAGCACCGCCTGCGCGCGGGCACGGGAGGTGATGTCCCCGGAGGCGATCACCGGCACGTTCACGCGCTCGACGAGCTCGGCCGTGAGCGCGTGGTCGGCGCTGCCGGTGTACATCTGCTTCGCGGAGCGGGGATGCAGGGTGAGCGTGGCCGCGCCGGCCTCGACGAGCCGCGGGCCGACCTCGAGGTAGGCGCGCGAGCCGTCCTCGAGCCCGCGGCGCATCTTCACGCTGACCGGCAGGTCGACGGCCTCCGCGACGGCCTCCACGATCTGGCAGGCCCGGTCGGGCTCCTCGAGCAGCGTCGCCCCGGCTCCGGTCTTCGTGACCTTCCGGACCGGGCAACCGAAGTTGATGTCTACGAGGTCCGCGCCGGCGTCGGCCACCATCCGGGCCGCCTCGGCCATCACGGCGGGATCGGCGCCGAAGATCTGGACGGCGAGGGGATGCTCGTCGGAGGCGATCCGCAGGTACCCGAGGGTGCGCTCGTTCCCGTGGTGGAGGCCCGCGCAGCTGACCATCTCCGAGCAGACCAGCCCGGCCCCGTAGCGCCGCCCCTGGCGCCTGAAGGCCTGGACGCTCACCCCGGCCATGGGGGCGAGGACGAGGCGGGTCGGGATCTCGATCTCGCGGATCCGCCAGGATTCGTGAAGATTCACCTGCATAGAGCGCGGAAATGGTAGCCGGGAAGGATTGACGAGGCTGGGGCCCGAGGCTACACTTCGCGCCCGCGACGGCGCCTGAGCGCCGCGCTTTTTCTATCGGAGGAAGCAGTGAAGGAAGTCATCCTCACCAAAGAGGGCTACGAGAAGCTCAAGCACGAGATCGACTACCTGCGGAACGACAAGCGCCGCGAGGTGGCCGAGCGCATCCGGATCGCCCGCGAGTTCGGCGACATCGCCGAGAACGCGGAGTACGACGACGCGAAGAACGAGCAGGCGATGCTCGAGCACCGGATCGCCCAGCTCGAGGAGCGTCTCCTGGCCGCGCGCGTGATCGAAAAGAAGGAGATCTCGAAGGACGCCGTCTCCGTCGGCTCGCACGTCAAGCTGCGCGACATCGACGCCAAGAAGACGCTCGAGTACCACGTCGTCGGTTCCGCCGAGGCGAACCCGACCGAGAACAAGCTCTCGAACGAGTCGCCGGTCGGCAAAGCGATCCTGGGCCGCAAGAAGGGCGAGACAGTCGAGGTCACAACGCCCCGCGGCGCGCTCAAGTTCAAGATCATGGAAATTCGAGCGGCGTAAGTCGCCGCCTTCGGCGGCTCAACTTCCGCCGCTTTTTCTGACCCGAGTATGCGCTGTAGCGAGGACGGGCGAAGCCCGCCCTCGCGGCGTACTGTGGTTTGGGTGTTCGAGCGGTTCACCGAGCGCGCTCGTCAGGTGGTCGTCCTTGCGCAGGACGAGGCTCGCGCGCTTCGGCATAACTACATTGGCACCGAGCACATCTTGCTCGGGTTGCTTCGGGAGGAGGAAGGACTGGCCGCGCGTGTGCTCGAGTCGCTCGAGATCACGGTCGAGGAGGCGCGCGTGATCGTTGCGGCGATCGTTGGCCACGGTGACGAAGCCACGACGGGGCAGATTCCGTTTACGCCGCGCGCGAAGAAGGTGCTGGAGCACTCGTTGCGAGAAGCGCTCTCTCTCGGCCACGACTACATCGGCACGGAGCACATCCTGCTCGGCCTCGTGCGTGAGCATCAAGGTGTCGCCGCGCGCGTTCTGCTCGAGTTCAACGCTGACGCCGAGAAGGTTCGCAACCAGGTCATCCACATGCTCTCGGGTGTGAGCCGCCGCGGCGATCCGGTCGACTGGGTCGAGCTCGAGGCGTACCAGCCGACGTCGCCTCCGTTCACGGACGACGTGCTCGCGGAACTGGACCATCTGCGGAGCGAGATGACGGCAGCCCTCGGGGAGAGCGACTTCGAACGAGCCGCAGGCGCGCGTCAGCGGTATTCGCAGCTCGCACGGGCTGCTCGGCGGCTGGAACGTGCGTGGCGGAACGAGGACCCAGCGCCCGAAGCGCCTCACCACCGTGTCGGCGGCTTCATGACGATGCCGGCGCCGGTCGAGCCTATGGTTCGCAGGACGCGAGGCCTGCGTCGGATGCCCCGGCCCGTGGCCTTGTACGAAGCGGAGCGCCCGCCGCATCGCGCCCTCCTGCTCGGCTATGTCCTCTTCGCCATCGCCTTCGCGATCGGGGTCATGTCCGGCTGGCTGATCTGGGCCTGACGGGACTGGGCCTTCGGGGCTCGTCCGGTGCCAGGCACCCTTGAGGGTGGTTGAGGGTTCGTCGCCGCGGGACGGTCGTACGAGGCGACTAGACTCGCGCCGCCGTGATCGATCTACACTCCCACGTCCTGCCGGGAGTTGACGACGGCGCCGCGACGATCGAGGACAGCCTGGTGATGGCGCGGGCCGCTGTTGCGGACGGGATTCGGTGGCTGGCGGCGACGCCGCACGTGCGCAACGACTATCCGACTGCTGCGGAGACGATGGAGCGGCTCGTCCGTGTGGTGCGGAATGCGATCGATGACGCCGGCGTCGAGCTCGAGTTGCTGCCGGGAGGGGAGATTGCGCTCGACCGGCTCGAGCTGCTGAGCACCGAGGAGTTGCGGCGGTTCGGGCTGGGTGGGAATCCGCGGTACCTGCTCGTCGAGTTTCCGTACGTCGGCTGGCCGCTCGGGGTCGAGGAGCAGTTGTTCGGATTGCGGGCGCAGGAGTTCGTGCCGGTGATCGCCCACCCCGAGCGGAACAGAGAGGTCCAGGCCGATCCCTGGCGGCTCGAGCCGCTCGTGCGCCTGGGCTGTCTCGTGCAGGTCACTGCAGCTTCGCTCGACGGGAGGCTCGGTTCGTCCTCGGCCGCGTGCGGGCGCGCGCTCGTGGACGGCGGGCTCGCGCACCTCGTGGCGAGCGACGCGCATCTTCCGGCGGTGCGCACCGTCGGCATGGCGGCGGCGGCACGCGCCGTTGGGAGCCGCGAGCTGGCGCGCTGGCTGACCGTCGACGTGCCGCGGGCCATCGTCGACGACGAGCGGCTTCCGGAACGGCCGGCGAGCACGTCGCGGCGCCGCTTGCTCGGCCGGCTCCGGCGCGGCTGACGCTCACTAGACTCGCGCGACATGTCGTCGCTGCCGAAGCGGTTTCCCGATCGCGTCGAGATCGCTTCCGTGCGCGCCGAGGCCGAAGAGCTCGAGGCGGGGGAGGAGCGCGGCGACACGCGGCGGCTCGCAGGACGCGTGATGGCTCGCCGGGACATGGGCAAGCTGGTCTTCCTGGACCTCGTCGACCGGTCGGGACGGCTTCAGCTGCTCGTCCGCGAGGAGAAGACGGGGCCGCTCGACCTCGATCTCGGCGACATCGTCGGCGTGACCGGAATCCCGGCACGCACGAAGCGCGGGGAGCCCTCGCTCGCGGTCGAAGAGCTCGAGCTGCTCGCGAAGATCAGGCGCCCGCTGCCCGACCTCTACCACGGCCTGCAGGACGTGGAGACGCGCTACCGCCAGCGTTACCTGGACCTGCTCGCGAACGAAGAATCTCGCAAGGACGCGCTCCTCCGGACGCGCGTGGTGACGGAGATCCGCCGCTACCTCGACGACGCGGGCTTCGTCGAAGTCGAGACGCCGATCCTGCAGCCGCGCTACGGCGGCGCGTTTGCCGAGCCGTTCGTCACGCACTACAACGCGCTCGACGCGGACTACTACCTGCGCATCGCGACAGAGCTCTACCTCAAGCGCCTGATCGTCGGCGGGCTCGAGAAGGTCTATGAGATCGGCAAGGACTTCCGAAACGAGGGGATGTCGTACAAGCACCAGCCCGAGTTCACGATGCTGGAGTGGTACGAGGCGTACGCGGACTACCGCGACACGATGGCGCGCATGGAGGACCTGATCCGCACCGTCGCCGAGCGGACGATTGGGACGACGCGCGTCACGTTCCGTGGCCACGAGATCGACCTCTCGAGCTGGCGCCGCATCAAGCTCGTCGATGCGCTCGAGGAACACGGGCTCTGGACGCGCGACGAGCAAGAGCTGCGCAGACGACTGGACGAGCGCGAGGTCGACACGCGCCATGACAAGACGTGGGCGCAGCTCGTCGATCACGCGCTCTCGCACTTCCTCGAGCCGTCGCTGATCCAGCCGACGATCCTCTACGACTACCCGATCGAGCTGTCACCTTTCGCCCGCACCACAGATGAGGACACGACGATCGTCGAGCGGTTCGAGTACTTCGTTGGCGGGATGGAGCTCGGAAACGCGTTCACCGAGCTCAACGATTCGGAGGAACAGGCTCAGCGCTTCTCGATGCAGCTCGAGGAGCGTCAGGCGGGCGCGGCGGAGACGGAGGCGGGAGACACGGACTATGTCGAAGCGCTCGCGTACGGGATGCCGCCGACGGGCGGGCTCGGGCTCGGGATCGACCGGCTGACCATGGTGCTGACCGGCCGCGACACGATCCGGGACGTAGTCCTGTTCCCGGCACTTCGCGAGCGTCAGTAGCCCGCGTACGTTCGGTACGTCGCGGCGAGGCCTTCCGCGAGGTCGATCCGCGGGTGCCACCCGAGCTCCGACTCGATCAGGCGGGGGTCGAGGGCGCTCCGCAGGAGCTCGCCCGGCCGCAGCGGCTCGAACCGTGGCTCGAGCGAGGTGCCGGCTGCGCGCTGCAGATGTTCCATCAGCTCCAAGACGGTTGTCTCGATGCCCGTGCCGACGTTGTAGGTCCCTGAACGCCCGCTCTCGAGCGCAGCGACGAACGCGGCCGCGACGTCCGCGACGTGCGTGTAGTCGCGCGTCTGCTTCCCGTCCCCGTAGACGGTCGGCGGCTCACCGCGCGCGAGCTTGGCGCTGAAGATCGCGACCACACCGGCCTCGGTGTGCGGCTGCTGCCGCGGGCCGTAGACGTTCGCAAGCCGGAGCACCACATTCGCGAGCCCGTGCAGCCGGCCCCAGGTGCCGACGTACGCCTCGCCGGCGAGCTTCGAGGCCCCGTACGGAGACAGCGGGCGGGGGGTCGTCGACTCCGGTGTCGGCAGCTCCGCCTCGTCGCCGTAGAGCGCGCCTCCGGTCGAGGCGAACACGACGGACGCCCCCGAAGCGCGCGCGGCTTCACAGACGTTGAACGTGCCGACGGCGTTGACAGCGAGATCGACCGCCGGCTCGCGAACCGAGAACGTCACGCTCGCCTGAGCGGCGAGGTGGCAGACGGCGCTCGGCCCGAAGTCCTCGAACGCGCGCTGGAGCGCGTCCGACTCCCGGATATCGAGCTCCGCGAGCTCGGCCTCCTCCGGGACGTTCTCGCGCCGTCCCGTCGAGAGGTCGTCGACGACCAGGACGCCGTAACCCCGCTCGACCAGGGCATCGACGACGTGCGAGCCGATGAAGCCCGCGCCGCCCGTGACGACCACGCGAGGGAAGCCGGAGAGGGCGGCCACGGCGCGGGAACGCTAGCAGGGGCCCTGAATAGGATCCATGCGTGGGAACGGTGCGCCGCCAGGGGCTTGTCGTGCTCGCCGTCGTCGCGATCGTGGTGGGCGCCGCCGCCGCGTATTCGTTCCTCACGCCGAACCGGTACGAGGCGCAGGCGGATCTGCTCGTCACGCCGGCACAGGGGAAGGACGAGCTGCGCGGGCTGGGACTGCTCGAGGACGGCGAGTCGCCTGCCGCGGTCACCGCCGCCGAGCTTGTCGAGACACCGGCTGTCGCGCGGGAGGTCGCGATTCGCCTCCGGATCACCGAGCAGGGGGCGCGCGAAGCCGTCGGTGCGAAGCGCGTTGACAAGAGCAACGTCGTTCGCATCACCGCGCATGCGTCCGACCCGGCCCGCGTCGCGCAGATCGCGAACGCCTTCGCCGAGGAGACCGTGTCAGCGCTCTCGGCGCGGTTCCAGAGCGACCTGCAATTCCGGGTCCAGCGTCTCCGCGCTCAGCTCGAAGGGCTGCCCATCGCGTCCCCGCGCGCAATCGCACTTCGCAAGCGCGTCGATCAACTGACCGCCCTGCAGGGGGCGCCCGACCCGACGGTCCGGGTCGTCAGCACGGCCGTCGCGCCGAGTGAGCGATCGTGGCCGCGGCCCTGGCCGATCATGGCCTTCGCCTTCCTCGCAGCGCTTGCGCTCGGTCTCGCGGTGGCCGTGCTGCGCGAGACGCTGCGGCGCCGCCGGCTTGCTGCTGCTGCCACCCCCGCGGCGTGGACCGAAGCCGTGGCGGCGCTCGAGCGGCATCTCGTCGGACGGCTGGACGCGCTGGCTCGTGTGGTGCGCAACACCGCCGCTGACGCGGACACTGCCGAAGTGAAGCGCCTCGCCATGCGCGAGCGCGCGCTCGACGAGCGTGTCGCGGCCGTGACCTCGCGCGAGCTCGAGCTCGCGCGTCACGCTGCCGAGGTCGAGCTCAGGGCACGCGAAGCCGAGGCGGTAGCCGCGGCCCAGGACGAACCAGAGCCCGAGCCGGAACCAGAGCCGGAGCCGGAGCCGGAGCCGGAGCCGGAGCCTGAACCCGAGCCCGTGCCGGAGCCCGAGCCGGCACCGCCGCCCGAGCCCGCACCGCCGCCCGAGCCGGCAGCGCAGGAGACCGGGCTGCCGCTCGACGGCGTCTACCGCCTCGAGCGCCTCGAGGCGCTCGTGAACGCGCGAGAGGCCGAGTTCCCGGAGCGGGCCAACGAGTGGCACGCCTACCTCTTCTTCCTGCGCGACCACGCCGCCCCCGACGGCTCGTTGCCGCCGCACTTCGCCTATCTGATCGAGGAGATCTTCGCCGAGGTGCTCGAGTGAGGCGGAGCTTCCGCCCGCTTATCCTCTGCTATCACCGAGTCTCGAGCGCCGAACCGCACCGGCTCGCCGTCTCGCCGGATCAGCTCGACGCGCACGTCAGCTCGCTCGTACGGCGCGGTTACCGGCCCGCTCGGGCGGAAGCAGTCGTCGCAGGAAGCGGCAAGGTGCTCCACGTCACGTTCGACGACGCGTTCCGTAGCGTCGTGGCCGCGCTCCCGGCGCTCGAGCGCCTCGCCGCACCGGCGACCGTGTTTGTCTGCTCCGACTTCGCCGACGACGGTCGGCCGCTGCGCGTCCCGGAGCTCGAGGATGTTGTCGACGCCGCCCCTTCCGAGTTCGCGACGATGCGCTGGGACGAGCTGCGCGAGCTCGCAGAACGACAGGTGGAGATCGGCTCGCACACGGTGGGCCATCCGCACCTGCCGCAGCTTGGAGATGCAGAGCTCGACCGCGAGCTTCGCGAATCCCGCCAGCGGATCGCCGATGAGCTTCGCCGCCCGTGCCGGTTCTTCGCCTACCCGTACGGCGACAACGATGCGCGCGTGCGCGAGGCGGTTCGCCGAGCCGGATACGAGGCCGCTTTCGCGCTCACCGTCGCGCGGGCTTCTCCCTTCGCGCTTCCTCGGGTCGACCTGTACTGGAACGACGCGCTGAGCCCCACCCGCTAGGGTTGCGCCCCGTGAAAGCGCTGATCACGGGTGGCGCGGGCTTCATCGGCTCGCACCTCTCCGAGTTGCTGCTCGCCGAAGGCCACGAGGTGTGGGCGCTCGACGATCTGTCCACCGGCGCGATCGAGAACATCCATCACCTCCGCGAGCGAGAGGACTACCACCTCGTGGTCGACTCCGTGCTCTCGCCCTCGGTCGTGAACGAGCTCGTCTACAAGTGCGACGTCGTCTACCACCTCGCCGCAGCCGTCGGTGTGCGCCTGATCGTCGAGCAGCCGGTCCGCACGCTGGTCACCAACGTGCAAGGGACGGAGACCGTGCTCGAGTACTGCAACCGCTTCGGCAAGCGCGTGCTGGTCGCCTCGACCTCGGAGGTGTACGGGGACCACCGCGAGGAGCGGCCGCTGTCCGAGCAGGACCGTCGCGTCTACGGCCCGACGACCGAGAAGCGGTGGTCGTACGCAGACTCCAAGGCGATGGACGAGTTCCTCGCGCTCGCCTACCACCAGGAACGCGGCCTCGACTGCGTGATCGTGCGCCTCTTCAACACGGTCGGGCCGCGGCAGAGCGGGCAGTACGGGATGGTGATCCCGCGCTTCGTGCAGCGTGCCCTCACCGGTACGCCGCTGGAGGTGCACGGCGACGGGACGCAGACGCGCTCCTTCTGCCACGTAGAAGACACGATCCGGGCGCTGACGGCGCTGATGGACGCGACGGAGATCTCCGGCGAGATCTTCAACGTCGGCGGGACGGACCGCATCTCGATCCTGGAGCTCGCGGACCGGGTGAAGGCTGCGACCGGCTCGGACTCCGAGCTCAGCTTCGTGCCCTACAGCGAGGTCTACGGGCAGGGAATCGAGGACACGCTCCACCGCGAGCCCTCGATCGACAAGGTCGGCGCCGCGATCGGCTGGCGCCCGACGCACACGCTCGACGAGATCCTCGCGGACGTGATCGAGCACGCCCGGCGCGCCCCGGTCCCGGTCGAGACTGCCGCTCTCGAATCGTAAGAGAGTGGGGTAGCCGTTCGGGGCGAATCATCCCCCGCTGCGCAACGCGAATGGGCTCTCCTGCGTTACACCAGTGCGGCCCGGCGGTAGGGGGCTGACGGCGCTTCATCCGGCTCCTCCGCCGCGCCGCCCTTTGGAGCCAAGAAAGCCGCGGAACCGCCCGCCTGCTCCGGCGGTCCCGCGGCGGTGGGGACTGACGGTGGCTCCCGTGTAGTGGACGCTCGGCGGCCTCGAACCCTGCGGACTGCTCCCCGAACACGCGTTCGCAGGAGAGTCGAGGGCACCGGCGACGGCCGCCGTCCAAGTGGCCGGCTCGTTGCACATACCTGGTACGCTCGCAGATATGCCTAGAGAAGATGCAGCAGAGCATATCGAAGGCCGGATTCGACGCACGTCGCTGAACCTGGACACCGCTCTCGTGGCGGAAGCGCGCAAGGTGCTGGGAACGGCGGGAACAACGGACACCGTGCACGGGGCGCTCGCGGATGTCGTCAACCGAGAGCGGCGCCGTAGCGCCGCCGGACTCCGCTTCGACGACCTCGACGCGTCAGCGCTCGAAAGGCTTCGCGCACCGCGCACGAGCAGCTGATGGAGCTCGCAGACACCAGCGCCTGGACAACACGCCACCGCGACCCGCAGGTCGAAGAGGACTTCAACGACTTGGTCGAAGACGGAGAGATCGCGATCTGCGAGGTCGTCGAGCTCGAGCTCCTCTGGAGCGCGCGCGATGCAGTGGACTTCGTGGAGCGGCGCGCGGCCCTCGAGTCGTTGCCTGAGGTCTCGATCGACAGAGCTGTCTGGCGGCGCGCAATCGACGTGTTCCAGCTCCTTGCCGAGCGCGGCCCGCTCCATCATCGGGAGGTAAAGATTCCCGACCTCTTGGTCGCGGCTGCCGCGGAGCTCACTGGAATTCCAGTCGTCCACTACGACCGCGACTTCGAGACGATTGCGGCCGTGACAGGACAGCCCGTCCGCTCAGTTGCTGCGCTCGGGTCGCTCTAGCGCCGAAGGCTGAGCGAGATGAAGCTCGCAAGCGCCAAAAACAAGAAGGCCGGCGCCGCGGCGACGGGAGGGGAGAGGAGTGTTACGAGGGTAAACCCATCGCCGCGGGCGCCGTCGACGTGATGCTCCTCACGATGCTCCTGACCCCGGACGGATCGTTCCAAACGTCTCGGCCGGCGTGCGTGACCGAACCGGCGCCTGCCGCGTTCTAGAGACATGTCGAGGACACTCCGGCTCGCCGCGACGGCGCTCGCGGCGATCGCTGCGGCAGCGGGCGCCGCTGCCGCAGTCGCGCAACCGCCCGGCGAAGGTGCGCGCTGTGTGGCCGGCTCGACGGTCAAGCTCGGCGATGATACCGTCGCGTACGCCGCCGTCCCCGGCGGGCGGCTCACGAGCGCGTATCGCGCGCCCGGCCGCCACCCCTTCGCACGCTTCCACCGCACCAACGCAAACGGCGTTCCGACGGTCTTCGGGGTCCTTTCGGCCGTGGTGAACAGGAAGTGCCGCTCGACCTGGTACCGCGTGCAGCTCCCGATGCGGCCGAACGGCGTCACCGGCTTCATTCGCGCCTCCGCTCTCGGGATCACGAAAGTGCGGGGCCGGATCGAGGTCGACGTGACGGCCCGTCGAGTGACGCTATTCCAGGACGGCGAGGAGGTGCTCTCGACCCGCGCGGCGATCGGGACGCCCCGCACCCCCACGCCCATCGGCCGCTACTACGTCAACCAGCGCCTGATCCCGCACGACCCGGGAGGCCCCTTCGGCCTGGGAGCGGTCGGGATCTCGGCGTTCTCGAACGTGCTAACCGGCTGGACGCAGGGCGGGCCGGTCGCGATCCACGGCACGAACCAGCCCCAGTTGCTCGGCCAGCGGGTCTCGAACGGCTGTATCCGGGTCCTCAACTCGGCCATTCGGCGCATCTTCGCGCTCGCGCTGCCTGGAACGCCGGTCCTGATCCACCGCTAGCCGCGGGCGTAACCGGATCGCGCCCTCGGACGTTTTACACGTCGTAAGTCAGCTGTAGGCGATCCATAAACGGACGCTGGCTTACTTGGCGTCATTAAAAATTCGGGGAAGGGGCACGTATGAAGAAGCTCATTGTGCTGGTGGCGGCGCTTGCCGCGCTGCCGCTCCCGTCCCAGGCGCTCGCGCGCGTCAACGCGAGCGCGGGGGGCGTCTGTCCGGTGTGGGACGGCAAATGGGACGTAAACGGCAACGTCAAGACGATCACAGTCACAGCGCCGGACGGATTCCTCATCTCTTCCTACTGTGTGAAGGCGGGCTCAGCGAACCAGGGTGACGGGCCGGTCGTGGTGGAGGTGAATCCTCCTGCCAAGACTGTGACCTTCTCGCATCCAAGCGGGAAGGACATTAGTCACTACTCGATTAGGTTGGTTCCGGTGGAAACGCCGCCGCCTCCGCCTCCGCCGCCTCCGCCTCCGCCTTCGCCTCCGCCGCCTCCGCCGCCGCCGCCACCTCCGCCGCCACCACCTCCACCGCCTCCGCCGCCACCGCCGCCCCCACCCCCACCTCCACCTCCGCCTCCGCCGCCTCCTCCACCGGCACCCAGCGTCTGTGCGCCGTTGGATGGAATGGCGGGACCGGACGGCTCGTGGGTAGAGGGCCAAGCGCCGGGGATCAGCGTGTCGGGGAACTCCGCACGCGTGACGGTGACGGTTGCCGCCGATTGGAAGCTCCTCAACCTCTGCGTCGAGACGGAGAACGGCGTCACACAAACCGGGTTGCCGGACCTCCCGGTCATCGGTCGGGCGACGTTCACGCTGAAGAAGGCGGACGTGGGCGGGGCTATCAGGCACCTCTCGTTCGACGTCGATGCGATGCCGGCGCAGCCTCCTCCGCCGCCGCCGCCGCCTCCGCCTCCGCCGCCACCGGCTGAGGCGTGCCCGACGTTGGACGGAATGTGGCAAGTCGGCAGCGGTTGGGCCGGTTCGGCCGTCCAAGGCATCACGGTTTCGGGAAGCGACCAGAGCCTCACAATCTCGGTCGCCGGAGGCACGACGCTCGTCACCCTGTGCGTCGAGACGCGTGGGGCACCGCCGACGATCTCGGCCTTGCACCTCGTCGGGCCAGGCATGTTCAGGGTGTCGACGTCCGGCCCGGACGATGGAATCGTGCACGTCTCGTTCGCCGTCGAGGCGACGCCGCCTACGCCTCCTGCGCCGAGCGACGTCTGCCCGAACCTGGACGGAAAGTGGGACGTCAGCCATGGCTGGGATGGTTCGGCTGCTCCTGGGATCACTGTGTCGGGCAGCGAACAACGCCTGACGATCTCGGTGGCTCCGGGGATGACGCTCGTTCGGGTCTGCGTCAAGGCACGCGGGAAGCCTGCGACGTTCTCCGCTGTGCAGCTCGCGGGCCCCGGAACGTTCGATGTGTCGATGCCGGCGGCGGGAGCTGGGATCCTGCATGTGTCGTTCGAGGTCGAGGCGACGCCTTCCGCGCCGCCGACTGCACCGACAAATCCCACGTCCCCGACGGCGTCCCCGTCGCCGCAGCCGGCGCCCGCAGGTCCTACGGCACCTGCGCCCCCGGCAGCTCCTGCGCCACCCGCGGCGCCGCCGCCCGCGCCCACGGCCGGAGTGGCAGGCGCTGAGCACACGGTCACACCGAAGCAAGCAGCAAAGACGATCCGCCGTGTCGGCAAGGCCGGGACGCTGCCGTTTACAGGAATCCCGCTGGGCGGAATAGCGCTGGCCGGGCTCCTGCTCATGGGCTCCGGCTTGGCGCTACGGAGGGCACGAAGCTAGCTCGAGACGAGATTGCAGCGTGGATGCGACGGGGCCGTTTCGGCCGCCCCGTCGCGTTGCCGGGGAGCGCTGGATTTCGCCGGGGAGAGGCGTAAAGTGTGGCTAAGCGGGCACTCTGTAGGCGCTGCGGCCTGGGGTACGATTGCCCTCTTACCTTCGACCGATCGCGATCAGAAAGGGGGGTCGAGGGACAAGGTGTTCGAGCGGTTCACGGAGCGAGCCCGGCAAGTCGTCGTCCTGGCACAGGACGAGGCCAGGGCGCTGAAGCACAACTACATCGGCACCGAGCACATCCTGCTCGGGCTGCTGCGCGAAGAGGAAGGACTCGCCGCGCGCGTGCTCGAGTCGCTCGACATCACCGTCGAGGAGGTGCGCGCGCAGGTCGCGCGGATCGTCGGCCAGGGCGACGAGGTGACGACGGGGCAGATCCCGTTCACGCCCCGCGCCAAGAAGGTTTTGGAGCTCGCGCTCCGCGAAGCGCTCAGCCTCGGCCACAACTACATCGGCACCGAGCACATCCTCCTGGGCCTCGTCCGCGAGAACGAGGGTGTGGCCGCCCGCATCCTGCTGGACTTCGACGCCGACGCCGAGAAGATCCGCAACGAGATCATCCGCATGCTGTCGGGCCCCGGCCGGCGGCAGGGCGGAGGCGGCGCTCCGGGCGAGAAGTCGAAGAGCTCGAAGCTGCTCGACCAGTTCGGCCGCAACCTGACGAAGCTCGCCGCCGAGGGGAAGCTCGACCCCGTCGTCGGCCGCCAGACCGAGATCGAGCGCGTGATGCAGATCCTGTCGCGCCGCACGAAGAACAACCCGGTGCTGATCGGCGAGCCGGGGGTCGGGACGACCGCCGTCGTCGAGGGCCTCGCCGCGCGCATCTCGGGCGGTCAGGTGCCGGAGCTCCTGAAGGGGAAGCAGATCTACACGCTCGACCTCGCGGCCCTGGTCGCCGGGTCGAAGTACCGCGGTGAGTTCGAGGAGCGCCTGAAGAAGGTGATGAAGGAGATCACCCAGCGCGGCGACATCATCCTGTTCATCGATGAGTTGCATAACCTCGTCGGCGCCGGCGCAGCCGAGGGCGCGATCGACGCAGCGTCGATCCTGAAGCCCGCGCTCGCGCGCGGCGAGCTGCAGACGATCGGCGCGACGACGCTCGACGAGTACCGCAAGTACCTCGAGCGGGACGCTGCGCTCGAGCGGCGCTTCCAGCAGATCCGCGTCGACGAGCCGTCGAGCGAGGACACCGTCCAGATCCTGCGCGGCCTGCGCGACCGCTACGAGGCGCACCACCGCGTGAAGATCACCGACGAGGCGCTCGAGGCGGCCGCGGTGCTCGCCAGCCGCTACATCCAGGACCGGCACCTCCCCGACAAGGCGATCGACCTGATCGACGAGGCCGCCTCGCGCATGCGCATCAAGACGATGAGCGCGCCGCCTCGCTACCGCGAGCTCGAGGACGAGATCGAGAAGGTCCGCAAGGACAAGGAAGATTCGATCGAGAACCAGGAGTTCGAGAAGGCCGCGTCGCTGCGCGACAAGGAGCGCAAGCTGACGCAGAAGAAGCGAGAGCTCGAAGAGCAGTGGCGCAACTCGGCCGAGGCCGAGGAGCAGCCGGAGATCGGCGAGGACGAGATCGCGGACATCGTCTCGATGTGGACGGGCATCCCCGTCTTCAAGCTGACCGAGGCGGAGTCGCAGAAGCTGATCCGGATGGAGGAGGAGCTGCACAAGCGCGTGATCGGCCAGGAGGAGGCAATCGTTTCCGTCTCGAAGTCGATCCGCCGCGCGCGCGCTGGGATCAAGGACCCGAAGCGCCCGACCGGCTCGTTCATCTTCCTCGGCCCGTCGGGCGTGGGGAAGACGGAGCTGGCGCGCACGCTGGCCGAGTTCCTGTTCGGTGACGAGGACGCGATGATCCAGGTCGACATGTCGGAGTACATGGAGAAGCACTCCGTGTCCCGGCTCGTCGGCTCGCCTCCGGGCTACATCGGCTACGACGAAGGCGGTCAGCTCACGGAGGCCGTGCGCCGGAAGCCGTACTCGGTCGTGCTTTTGGACGAGATCGAGAAGGCGCATCCGGACGTGTTCAACATCCTGCTCCAGATCCTGGAGGACGGGAAGCTGACCGATGCGCAGGGGCGCAAGGTCGATTTCCGGAACGTGATCGTGATCATGACCTCGAACATCGGCGCGGGGACGATCTCGAAGAACCAGACGCTCGGCTTCTCGATCGGCGACGAGCAGGGCCTGTCGTACGACGACATGAAGTCGCGGATCATGGGCGAGTTGAAGAAGGTCTTCCGTCCGGAGCTTTTGAACCGGATCGACGAGGTGATCGTCTTCCACAAGCTGACGAAGGACGAGATCCTGACGATCGTCGAGCTGATGCTGCGCCGGCTGCGTGAGCAGATGGCGACGCACGAGGTGACGATCGAGCTGACCGACGAGGCGAAAGAGCTGTTGGTCATGAAGGGCTACGACCCGACCATGGGCGCCCGTCCGCTGCGGCGCGCGATCCAGCGCCACATCGAGGACCCGCTGGCCGACTTCGTGCTCGGCCGCGAGCTCGACCCAGGTTCGACGATCCTGGTCACGCGCAAGCCGGGCTCGGAAGAGGTCGACATCACGGTCATCCCAGGCGCTCCGACCCCGGACATGGTCACGGTTCCGCCGGAGGAACCCCCGGCGGAGCAGCAAGAGCACTCCGAGTGACGCCGCGGCCGCCGAGCGGCGGCCGTCTCGGATCTGCAGGTGGCGCTATCGTCGCGGCGTGCGTATTCCACCGGAGCTTCCCGGCGCTGATCTCGTCCGCGCGGGTATCGACGATCTGGCCCGCGGTGTCGAGTCCGTCGAGGCGCTGCTCGTATCGATCGGCGCGCCTCGACTTGCGGGATTAGGGCTTGAGGTTCCCCCGCCGTTTCCTCACCCCGAGCACCGACTCTACGAGCTCCTGAGTCGCGACGATCCTGACGGAGCGCACTCCCGCTACAACGCGCTCGTCCGCCGGCTCGTGAGCTTCGAGCGCGCGGCCGAGTGCGCGGCCTAGCAGACAGCGAGCGCATTCACCGCTTTATGCGCGAGCTAGGCGCGGCCGCCGACGCGGAGGCAACCGCGGAGCCCGTTTGTCGCCGCGAGGGACAGGTGACGTTTCGCCACTTCGATCCGTACGCCCAGGCGCTGGCGAAGCTCGAGCGCAGCCATGCACAGGATCTCGAGGACGTGCACGCGCTCGTCAAGGAAGGGCTGGTCGAACCGGCGCGTGCGCTCGCGTATTTCGACGAGATCGAGCCGTTGCTCCACCGCTACCCGGCAATCGACCCGCGCGCGTTCCGACGCCGCGTCGAGGCAGCGTTCGCCGTAGCTTCGTAAGCGTCACGGCCAGAGCGGTCTGACGAGCGAGAGCAGGCGCTCCGTGGGGCGGCCGCCGCTGGCGCAGAGCCAGCCGCGGAGATCCCGGCGTGGCCCGAAGAGGACGAGAACTCGCCCGTCCCGCTCGTCCGCCTCAACTTGACCGCCGCGAACGAACTCGCCGCGGGCACCGCCGTCGACGAGTGCGGCCGAGGGAGCAGTGAGCGTGGTCTGGCCCTGCCCGCGCAGTCGGCGTGCCTCGTCCCGGCAGGCTGCGTAGCTGTTTGGATCGCCGCGCAGCACGTGAGACGGAAGCTGCGGTGTCGACGCCGGGTCGTCGGGTACCTCGATCGCCCACAGGTCTCGGCTCAGTCCCAGCAAATCGTGCGGATGCGTGATCTCGAGCTGGCGGACGGTCTCACCCCAGGCTCCATCCGGTGTGTCAGCGAGGTAGTGCGCCGGGCCTTCACCTTCCCCATGCCACCGACCCGGAGGCTGCAAGTCGCTCTCCCACAGGAATGGCCAACGGCGGTCGGCCGTGCGGAACACGATCACGACGTCTGAGTCACGTCGCGTTGGCGGCTCCGAGCAGCTGGTCGGCGAGCTCGATCACCTGCTCCAGTCGCCCGTCCTCCTCGCTCTCTGCGCGTTCGAGGACTTCGGCCGGTGTCGCGCCTTCGAGCGCACGACGCGGCCGTTCGAACCAGCGGCGCACCCCGTACTCGTTGAACGAGCCGACCAGTGAGGCGAGCAGCCTCGCGATCACGTGCAGACGCCACGCGGTGTCGTCCGGTGTGCGCCGTTCGCCGCTTGCGTAGCGACGGAGCGACGACTCGGAGATCCTCGTCATTCCCGCGAGCAGCCCGTCGCCGAGCAGCTCGCGAGCAGGTTCCCATTCGCCTTCCGGACGAGGCGACGCGTCGATCGCCGCGATCGTTGCTCTCAACGCGCCGAGGAGGTCGTCGTCGTCGATCTCATCGCCACGCGTGACCTCGAGGAGCCGCGCGGTCGGCAGCGCCGCGATGCCCTCGAGCCGCAGGCGCCTCCCGAGTTCCTCGAGATAGTCCCGGCTCAGCTCGATGCGTCCTTCACCTTCCGGAAGAAATCCCATCGTCTGTCCGCGGGCCACGAGTTGAAGGACGAGCGGCAGCGAGCGAGGGGCCCGAAGCAACGGGTCCGAAATGGACGCCACTCGGAGTTCGACCATATCCCGTAGCCTACCCGATAGTCGTCCGCTCCGAAACGTCGACGGCGACCCCGTGAGGAGCCGCCGTCCGCCGCGAGAGCAATGTGGGCTGCGGCCCCCCACAACTCTCGCTCACCCACTCTGCCCGAAGAGCGGCCCCGGTTCCTGCCCCGGATGGGGGAAGTGAAGCGGGCCGATGAATCAGCGAAAGGGGGAGGAATCAACCGAGGCGGCCGAGGGACACTCTGCGAGCAGGAGATTGGAGGACGGGCGCCGATGCGGCGGGCGCCCCCTCCGAGCCGGGGCACCGATACGGCGGGAGCCCCCTCCAAAGCGGAAAGGCGGGCGATGCGGCGGCCCGCCTTTTTCGTGGTCCGGCGGCGCTCCGAAGGGGGAGGGCGCCGAGGGAAGCCGCCGATCCGAACCTGGAGCTTTCGTGCTGCGGCCATCGACACATGACGGCCGATCCCGCCGCCGTTCGCTGGCTGAGCCTCGGCTCCATCCTCATCATGGCCGGTCTGGTCAGCCAGGCCGAGCTCGAGACGGCGCTCGAGGCGCAGAGCCATCGCGGCGGCCGGCTCGGAGCAGTCCTGGTCGAGCTCGGGCTCCTGACGCCGCGGCAGATCGCGGGCGCGATCGCCGACCAGTGCCGGCTCGACTTCGTCGATCTGGACGCGGTCGCGATCGAGCCGGCAGCGGTGAAGCTCCTCCCCGAGCAGCTGGCGCGCCGGTTCGCACGCACACAGCGCCGCGGGCAGCGTCACGCGCTTGCGCGAGCTGGGCGTCGCACCCGGATTGATCGCGAG
>DASYUZ010000080.1:0-2365 GCA_036000665.1 Gaiellaceae bacterium | reverse complement strand
GGCCGTAGTTGTTGAACGGCCGCACGATCACGATCGGCAGCCCATAGGTGACGAAGTACGAGTACGCGAGCCGGTCGGCGCCCGCCTTCGTCGCCGCGTACGGCGAGCGGGGATTGAGCGGATGCTGCTCGTCCATCGGCGCGTACTCGGCGGTGCCGTAGACCTCGCTCGACGAGATCAGGATGAAGCGCTCGACGGGTGTGCGCCGGATCGCATCCAGGAGGATCTGCGTCCCTACCACGTTCGTGGTCACGAACTCCGCGCCGCCTTCGGCAATCGACTTCTCGACGTGCGACTCGGCGGCGGCGTTCACGATCACGTCGACTTCGGAAACGACTTCGGCGACCAGCTCGATGTCGCGAATGTCCCCGTGCACGAACGAGAGCCGCTCGTGCGCCATCACGTCCTGCAGGTTGGCGGGATTGCCCGCGTAGGTGAGCGCGTCGAGCGACACCACCTCGTAGGGCGTCGCCCTCAGGAGGTGGTGGATGAAGTTCGCGGCGATGAAGCCGGCGCCGCCCGTCACGAGAACGCGCTTCACGGCTAGAGCTCCTTCTCGATCGTGTAGAGCGGCCTGTGCTCGACCTCTCGCTGAATCCGGCCCAGGTACTCGCCCACGAGGGCAAGGATGAAGCCCTGGATCCCGAGCACGAACAGCACCGCCACGCCGCCGAGCAGCGGGCCGGGGAAGTTCGAGCGGTCAATCCACCACCAGATCCCGTACACGCCGAGCCCGGTCGCGAGCAGCGTGCAGACGATCCCGATCGCCACGCCCGCCCACTGGATCGGCTGCGGCCAGAAGCCCGCGAGCACGTGCAGCGCGAGCCGCGTCAGGCGGAGCGGGGAGTAGCGCGACGAGCCCTGGCGCGGCGAGTGGGCGACGTCCACCTCGACGACGCTCGCGCCGCCCGAGAGGACGAGCGCCTTCGTGAACTTCTGGCGCCCGATCGAGCCGAGCATGGGCTCGACCGCGGCGCGCTTGTATGCGTTGAACGCACACCCGAAATCGGAGATGTCCACGCGCGTGAAGCGCCGCAGCATCCCGTTGATCATCCGGCTGGGAAGCGTGCGCCCCCACGAGTCGTGGCGACGCGCGCGCCGCCCCGACGCAACGTCCGAGCCTGCTTCCACCGCCTCGACGAGCTTCGGGATGTCCTCCGGCGCGTTCTGCAGGTCGCCGTCCATCGTGACGACGATCTCGCCGCGCGCCCGCGCGAGCCCCGCGTGCATCGCCGGGTGCTGGCCGAAGTTCCGCTTGAAGCGGACGACTCGCACGCGCGGGTCGGCGTCGTGGATGCGCTCGAGGCGCGCGAAGGTCCCGTCGCGCGAGCCGTCGTCGACGAAGATCAGCTCGAACGGGATCACCGCCTCCTCGAGGGCCGTGACCGTCCGCCGGTAGAGCTCGTCGACGGTCGCCTCTTCGTCGTAGATCGGGACCACGATCGAGACGTCCGGTGCAGCCTCCGCCTCGGACGGCGCCGGGCGAGCCGCGAAGACGTCGGTCTCGGCCATCGGGAGTGAGCCTACACTCCGCCCCTGTGAACGACCGCTTCGCGCCGGGCGACGCGATCTTGATGCGGAGCGTCTGGCGCGACGAGGTCTTCCTCGCGTGCTCCGTCCGCGTCGTCGCTGACGAGCCCGACCTGCTCGTCACCTGGCTCGCGCCGGGCACGCCGTACATGCGCCCTGCTGTGCGGGCGGAGCTTCCGTTCCACCAGCAGGTCGTCGATCGTCCGTGGCAGCCGCCCGGAGTGCTGCAGCTGACGCGACCTGGAGACGCATACAGCATCTGGGTCTTCGAGCACGGCTGGTACGTGAACCTGCAGGAGCCGCTGCGGCGCACGGCGCTCGGGTTCGACACCTGCGACCAGCTGCTCGACCTCGTCCGCTCGCGCGGCGGAAGCTGGCGCTGGAAGGACGAGCAGGAGTTCGGTGAGGCGGTGCGGCGCGGCTTTCTCTCGGAAGACGAAGCGGCCGCGATCCGCGCAGAGGGTGAGCGCGTGATCGCGGCCGATCCGTTCCCGACCGGCTGGGAGACATGGGAGCCCGACCCATCGTGGTCGGCTCCAGGCCTCCCGGCCGGCTGGAACGTGCTTCAGGCGGCTGCTTCGTAGGCCGGCTCGCCCGCCTCGACAGCCTCTTCGCGCCGCTTGCGCGGGATCGCGAGCGCCGCGGCGGCGCCGAGCGCGACGACGAGCGCGCCGACCCAGGTCGCGACGACCAGTCCGTCGTTGAACGTCGCCGCCGACTCGTAGCCCCCGTAGCGCGAGAACACGGACGCGAGCACCGCGACGCCGAAGACGCCGCCGACCTCGCGCACCGCGCTGTTCGCACCGGATGCCTTCCCTTCCTCGGCCGCGGAGAC
>DASYUZ010000079.1:0-3296 GCA_036000665.1 Gaiellaceae bacterium | reverse complement strand
AGGGCAGCAGCTTCGAGTTGTTCGGAGCCGCGAAGCGCGACCTCGACCCGGAGAACGCGTCCAACGAGGTGATCTCGTTCGATACGACCAACCCGTCCGCGATCGCCGGGGTGGTCCGCGAGCTCGGCAACCGCGTGAAGGTTCACATGCTCGACAACCAGGTCGAGGTCAAGTACCACTACGTGGGCCGCAGCTGCGGTGGCGGCTCGACGCGGTTCCAGCTCGGGATCGATGGCAACGGCGACGGCAAGTTCAACCAGTTCCCGGGAGGGCCGGATCAAAATGCCTTCGGCTACCTCGGGGACAAGCCGTTCGGCGGGGGCTGCCTGGCGAATCAGTGGATCTTCGAGGACATGACCAACGGCGTGCCCAAGTGGGATCTCAGCCAGTTCGGTGGCCCGATGACCACTCCGTGGGATGCGATGGAAACGTTCTTCAACACCGCGTTCCCGAACCACCAGGTGCTGAACGTCGTGCTCGTCGACGACTCGGGCAGCTTCGTCGCGACCGACCGGGGTTGCGCTTACTTCGATCTCGTCAGCGCCGGCTCGCGCACGCTCACGCGCCATGCGGACGCCGGCGGCGACGGCAAGGAACCGAACAACTGTTGAGTTGAGAGCCGAGGGACGGGGCCGCAAAAGGTCCCGTTCCTCGCCGACGCCGCGAGCGCTTCCAGCCCGCCCGTGCGCTCGAGCTCGCGGAGCTCCGTGTAGCCGCCGATCGGACGGCCGTCGATGACGATCTGCGGCACCGTCCAGCCGCCCGTCAGGTCACGCAGCTTGCGGCGAAAGGCGGGATCGTCGTCCATCGAGATCTCCTCGTAGGCGATGTCCTTGCCCTCCAAGAGCACCTTCGCGCGCGTGCAGTAGCCGCACCAGCGCGTCGTATACATCTGAATCCTGGCCACTACGAGTTACAACGCCGTAGCGCTGCGATTCGTTCCAGCCAGGCTGCGGCCTAGACTGGCCGGGTGGCCGGGCGGACGTACACGACGGAGGCGGTGGTGCTGCGCTCGCTGCGCTTCGGCGAGGCGGACCGGGTCCTCCATCTGTACACGCTCGACCGGGGCCGCGTGGGCGCGCTTGCGAAGGGCGTGCGGCGGACGAAGTCACGCTTCGGCGCCCGGCTCGAACCGCTGTCGCACGCGGAGCTCGTGCTGCACCAGGGGAGCGGCGAGCTGCACACGGTGACCGGCGTCGAGCTGATCCGTCCGCACCAGGCGGCCCGCGACGACGGCTACCGGCTCTCGGTCGGCCTCGTCGGCGCCGAGGCGATGCTGCGCCTCTTCAGCGAGCAGGAGCGAAACCCCCGAGCCTTCGAGGCGCTGACGCGATTCCTCGATCTCCTCGACGAGCTGCCGCCCGGACACGCCGAACGACCGGCGCTCGACCCGCTCGCGCTCTCGTTCCAGCTCAAGCTTCTCTGGCTCGCCGGCTACCTGCCGCACCTGACGAGCTGCGCGAACTGCGGCCGCGAGGACGAGCTCGTCGGCTACTCGCCGCGCGCCGGGGGCGCGGTCTGCCGCACGTGCGCAGAGGGCGCGCTCGCACTCTCGAGCGCGGGCCGCACGGGGATCGAGGCGCTGCTGCGTGCACCGATGTCCGACGCCCGCGCCGCCGGCCTCACCGACCGCGCCGCCGGCCTCACCGACCGCGCGCAGCGCGAGGCGCTCGCTGTGATTACGTCGTCGTACGAGTTCCACGGTGGCTTCCGCCTCCGCACGCTCACGAACGCGTAGCGCGTCCACGTCGTCGAGGTTCCCAGACTAGTTCCCGGACTAAGTAGGACTTGTTTCAAATCACTGAGCACCGGTAGAACCCGCTCCGGCGTCAACAATGTCTCGGTCGGAGCGGCCCCCGAGCGGGGAAGAGACCGAGTGCGGCAACTGCGGGGTCCGAAGCCTGCGGCTTTGGGCGTCGGCGGTGGTCGTGCTCGCACTGGTGCTCGCACTTGCGGGTGCAGCGCTCTCTGCGCGCCTGCTCACGGCAGGCACGGCGGGTGCGGTGCACCAGCACGGCGCAGCGGGGTCGGTCCCGGCGAGCTTCGGCTCGCTGGCGGTCGCGGAGGTGCGAACGCTTCCGGGACTGACCGCGAAAGCGCTCGCCGGCGTCACGCACTACCCGAGCTACCTGCCGCCGACGTCGATGCGGGTCCAGGTCACGGTCGTGCTGGCGAACGCACTCGGCCGTCCCGTGCCGTACGCCCCCGAGCAGTTCCGCCTCTGGGCCGGGCTGCGCCGCACGACGCGGGCGAGCGGCGGGTCAACCCCCGCGACGGCGCTGCAGCCCCGCGCGAGCCTCGAGGCGCAGCTCGAGTTCGTGGTCCCGCGCGGCGGCTCGCGACTGTGGCTCGAATACGGCGATCCAGGGCGACCGCGCGCGACCGTGATCGACCTCGGCCGGGCGAGAGAGCGAACGGTGAAGCACGTTGAGGCACATGTGCACTAGGAGGTAGGGCGGGCAAAGGCAGAGGAGGACGAGGGCAGTGATTGTCTCCAGCACGTTGCGGCAGGCCGCCGGGCGGGCGGTCCTGCTCACATACGCGCTCGGCTTCTGGGTCGTGTTCCTCCACCACGCCGAGGGCGGACACGAGCACGGCGAGCCGCCGCTCCTGGTCCATGCGCTGCGCGACTCGACGCTCGCGCTGCCCGGGGTCGTCCTCGCGGCCTGGGCCGCGACGTGGTTCGCCGAGCGCCTCCTGCGGGCGGACCCCGGTGCCTCGCCACTGCGCCGCGCCGCGGTTCTCGACGCTGCGATCGCGCTCGCGGCGAGCGCCGCGATGGCCGCCGGAAGCCCCGTGCACGAACGGCTCTTCGCGGCGCACGAGGCGCACGAGTTCCCGCTCGCCCTCCACGTCGGCAGGGACGCCACGCTCGCACTCGCCCTGGCCCTGCCGTTGACCCGCATCCTCGCGGCGTTCCAGCGCCTGCGGCCGGTCGCCGTCGTGGTCGTGATGGCGGCGCTCGCGGCAAGCGCGGGCAGCGCCGTCCAGGCCGCTGCGATCGGGCCCGGCAACCCGTGTCCCGCTGGAGCGCCGCTCAAGCGCTTCGACGTCCAGGCGATCGACCTCGACATTACGCTCAACCGCTTCGGCGACCACGACCCGGCCGGGAAGATGTACGCGCTCGCTGCGCGGATCCCCGACATCCGCGGCCAGGAGGCGAGCCGCAAGGTCTCGACCGGTCTCGGCAACGATCCGGTTCAGCCGCTCGTGATCCGGGCCAACGAGGGCGACTGCGTCGAGATCGCCTTCACGAACAATGCGTCCGGCGGCCCGTTCGGGATTCACATCGACGG
>DASYUZ010000078.1:0-19300 GCA_036000665.1 Gaiellaceae bacterium | reverse complement strand
AGCACCGGCCCCGCGGCGACAGGTCCGCAGGTCGCGAGCCGGATCGCCGTCACGGCATCGCCGATCTCGCCGGGCGCGTCGGGCGCCCCGTGGCCGGGATCCAACGCGCGTTCCAGCTCCAGCATGCACAGGCGGTCGGTCTCGCGGCCGAAGTCGGGCGGGAGCAGGCCCTGCGCCTCGGGCCAGAGGCGCGCGACCTCGCCGGTCGCCGCGCGGCGAACGACCAGGCCGTCACCGAGCGGGATCTCCGAGCCGGCGGAAAGACCGACGAGCGGCGCGACGGCGCCGTAGGCGCGCTTGCCCGTGAAGAGCGTCGACTCCAGCTCGGTGTACGCGCGGTCGAACGCCGTGTCGTCCCAGTCGAACCCGCCGCACGTCTCCGCGACGCGCAGGAGCAGCGGCAGCAGGACGCTCGTGAACGGGTCCTCGCCGAAGATCGCGGCCGCCGGCTCGGCGCGCAGGTCCTGGATCGCGACCTGCGCGTCCGCGTGTCGCGCGAGCCGCGACGCGCGCGCCTCGACGAAGTCACGCACGAGCGGCCGGTACTCGTACAGCGTCGGGCGCCCGCGCGACGCGTGCTGCTCGAACGCGAACGGGAGGTCGCCGTCCTCCGCACCGAGCGCGCGGAACGACCCGAGGCAGAAGTTGCGCAGCGAGACGTACAGGTGCGCGGCGTGCACGGCCATCGACCCTTCGCCTACGCGCCCGACGTCTCCTTTCCTGCCTGGCACGCCGGGCACCAGTAGGTCGTGCGGTTGGCGTCCTCCTGGCCTCGCGACGCGATCCGCCCGCCGCAGCGCGGGCAAACGTGCCGACGGTAGACGCGGCGCCCAGACCGCGTGCCTGCGACCGAGGCCTGCATCAGCCGCGCGGCGGCCTCGACAGCGGCCCGCAGGTCGTGGTCAGAGAGCGCGCCGAGCGTCGACCACGGCGAGAGCCGCACCTCCCAGAGCGCCTCGGCCTTCCAGAGGTTCCCGATCCCGGACACGAGCCGCTGGTCGACCAGCGCGTCTCCGAGCTCGAGGTGCTGGTCGGTGCGGCGGAGGTTCGCGACGATCGCGTCGAGATCGGGCGGCAGATCGAGAATGTCGGGCCCGAGCCCGCGGACGACGTCGCCCGACAGCTCCAGCACGGGACCGTTCCAGAGCACGCCTTCGTGCCGGTCCCCGCGCAGGACGAGCCAGGGACGACCGATGCGCTTCGCGCCGCGCTGATCCAGCCGCCAGCGTCCCGTCATGCGGAGATGGCTGCGCAGCACGAGCCCGCCTTCGAAGCGCAGGAGCAGGTTCTTCCCGACGGCCTCGACGGCTTCGAGCCGGCGTCCGTCCAGGCGTTGTGCGATCTGCTTCGCGGCCGCGCGCGGATGCGGGGTCTCGACTTCGACGCGCTCGCCGACGAGCGGTTGCAGCCGCGCCGCCGCGCGGCGCAGCGAATCACCTTCGGGCATCGCCGGTCGAGGGTAGCGGGTAGGTTCGTCGAGTGACGCGGGCGCGCTCAGCCGCCGCGGGCGCTGCGGCCGCGACCGTGTGGGCGCTGCTCGAGCCGCTCGACCGCCGCCTGTTCCGGTACGGCTACTCGGACGTCGCGGTGCTCGGGAAGCTCGTCACGCGCGGGCCCGCATGGCGCCCGGTCGGCCTTGCGCTGCACGCGACGAACGGCGCGCTCTTCGCGCTCGCCTACCACGAGCTGAAGCGTCGCCGCGGCTGGTCCGCCCTGCGGCTCGCTCTGCTCGAGCACGTGAGCCTCTATCCACTCTCGGCGCTCGTCGACCGGCACCACCCGGCGCGCGGCACCGACGGCGTGCCGAAGCTGATGCGCCTGCGCCCGTTCGGCCAGGCGACCTTGCGCCATGCGCTCTTCGGCGTGCTTTTAGGTCGACTCGCTTGAGCCTACGGAAGCGCGGCGAAGGCGCCGGTCTGCGTGAGCAGCTGGGCCCAAGGCATCGCTTGCGATGCCGCCAAGAGGCCGGACGGCTTTGCCGGCCGGCCGTCTTAGGGAAGCGCGGCGAAGGCGCCGGTCTGCGTGAGCAGTTGCGCTGCGAAGAGCAGGCTGACCAGCGTCATCATCAGGAACATCTTGCTCTGCGTCGGGTCCATGAGCCTCTCCGAAACGGGGTCCGAAGCGTGGCCGCAACGCTGTTACCCGCAGTTTCGGCCCACGCGGGGACGCCGTCGATCCCTCGAAGGGGTTACCCGGCCGGCAGGGTGCATTCGGCGCGCTCGACCTGGAGCCGGGCCACGTAGCGTTGGCCACGCCGGTCGACTTGCCAGCGCTCGCAGATGCCGTGCTCGCGGCGGACGAGGCAGAGGAAAAGCTTGACCTTCTGCTCCTTGAACCAGAGCCGCGCGTTCGACGTGCATTGGACGCGCTCGGTTCCGGAAGCTCGAACGACTGCGTCGACCGCCCGCTCGTGCTCGGGGGCGCCGACACAACCGGCCAGGACGAGCGCCGCGGCGAGCGGCGCCGCGCGCCTCACGGCCGCAGGACGGCGCGGCGCGGCCCCGCGAGGAACCCCGCCTCGAGGAGGAGCGGCATGACGTCGCTCTCCCCAACCGGCTCGCCGTCGAAGCGCTCGACCGCAAGGCGCTTTGTGCGGCCGCGCTTCACGTGCTCGACGAGCGCGGCGAGCGCGACGCGGAGCCAGTCGTCCTCCGGATCGCGAAGCGGGACGAGCGACTTGCCTCCGCGTTCGACGTAGAGCACGGCCTCGCCGCCGAGCAGGACGACGTGCGCGCCGGCGACGCGGGCGGCCCGCGCGCCCGAGCGCTTCGGCCACGGCAGCGCGGCGCCGTAGGGTTGCGCCGGATCGGCGGCAGCGAGCACAAGCGCTTCCGGCTCGTCGCCCTCCTGCGGACGCAGCTCGCGCAGTCGCTCGACGGCGCCCGGGAGCGCGAACTGCGCGCCGCCGAGCCCTTCCACGAAGTAGCCGCGGCGGCAGACGCCGAGCGTCTCGAGCGCGCGCAGCTCACCGTAGACGGCGCCGTAGCCGCCGAGGATTCCCTCGCCGCGCACGCCGTCTCGCGTCACGATCCCCTGCCGCTCGAGCAGTAGCTCGGCGAGCGCGCGCCGGTCGGGCTGCGCCGCGAAGAGGTTGTCGGTGAGCGACCAGCGGCCCTGCGTAGCCGTTACGCCCGTCGCACGCTGGCGACTGAAGCGGCGCGCGCGCGTGCGGGCCGGCCGCGGTGTCGCGTAGCGCTTCCCGGCGCGGAGCGGCGTCCAGGCGTCGTTTCGCACCTCGCCCGCCCAGACGAGGTCCCAGAGCGCGGGCAGCGCCTCGGCCGGCTCGAGCCCGGCGGCGTCGACGAGGTCGTGCCAGAACATCGCGCCCTGCGTGAGCGCGGCGCGGAGATTCTGCGCCGCCTCGGAGTCGGGCACGGCCGCGGCCGACGGGCGCCCGAGCACCGCCGCGTCCTCGCGGAAGTAGACCGCGACGCGGTCGAGGCCGGCGCCCACCCAGACGAGCTCGCCGGACGCGCACAGCTGGTCGAGCTGCATCGGCTGGTAGCCGGGCACTCGCCGCGGCAGCACCTCGGACTCCCAGAGCGCGACCGGGAGCGCGAGTCCCTGCAGCGGGACGAGCGCCTCGCGCAGCGTCGCGCGCCGGTCGATCCCGTGCCAGCTCGGCAGGAACCGTCCGAGCGCGGCCTGCTCTGCAGGCTCGACCTCCTTGCGGAGCGCGGCCAGCGATGCGCGGCGCAGGCGGCGGAGAACCTCGGGGTCGCACCACTCGCGCTCGGTGCCCCCCGGGCGGAGCTCGCCGCGGATCAGCTTCTCCTCGCGCTCGAGCGCTCGCAGCTCGGGCTCGACGTCGCGCCCGAAGTGCTCGTTCGCCTCCGCGGTCGTGAACGGGCCGCGCCCGCGCGCGAAGCGGGCGACGAGCGAGAGCAGCGGCTCTGGCTGCGACCCCAGGAACGCCTCGGGCAGGCCGCCGGGCGGCATCACGCCGAGCGCGTCACGGTAGCGTCCCGCGTCCTCCGCCGCGACGAGCCGCTCTTCGCCGGCAAAGCGAACGCGCAGCGCACGCCGCTCCCGGATCAGCGTCTCGGCGAAGCCGGCGTCGTACTCGCCCTCGCGCAGGTCACCGCGCAGGCGCAGCACGTCGTGCAGCTCGTCGGCGTTCCGCGCGCGACCACGCAGCTGCGCTTCGACGTCCTCGAGCGCGCCGGGATCGATCAGCTCGCGCAGCTCCTCCTGCCCGAGCAGCTCGCGCAGCAGGTCGCGGTCGAGCGAGAGCGCCTGCGCGCGGCGCTCCGCCGGCGGTGTGTCGTCCTCGTACATGTACGTCGCGATGTAGTCGAACAGCAGCGACGACGAGAACGGCGACGCCGACTGCGACTCGACGTCGACGAGATCGAGCTCCCGTGTCTTCAGCCCGCGCAGGATCGTCTTCAGTGCCGGCAGGTCGAACACGTCCTGCAGGCATTCGCGGTAGGTCTCGAGGATGACGGGGAACGAGCCGTACTTGCGCGCGACCTGCAGCAGCGACTGCGCCTTCAGGCGCTGCTGCCAGAGCGGGGTGCGCTCGCCGGGCCGGCGCCTCGGGATCAGGAGCGCCCGAGCGGCGTTCTCGCGGAAGCGCGCGCCGAAGAGCGCCGAGCCCGCGAGCTCGCCGACGACGAGCTCCTCGATCTCCTCCGGATCGATCATCAGCTCCTCGGTCGACGGCGCCGCGTCGGCGTCGGGCAGGTGCAGCGCGATCCCGTCATCGGACCAGATCGACTGCGCCTCGAGCCCGAGCCGTTCCGACACGCGCGCGCCGAGTGCGAGCGCCCAGGGCGCGTGCACGCGACCGCCGAACGGCGTCAGGATGCAAACGCGCCAGTCGCCGATCTCGTCGCGGAAGCGCTCGACCACGATCGTGCGGTCGCTCGGAACGACGCCCGTGGCCGCAACCTGCTCGTTCAGGAACGTGAGCAGGTTGCGCGCGGCGCGCTCGTCGAGCGTGTGCTCGGTGCGCAGCCGCTCGATCGCCTTCTCCTCCGAGAGCGCGACGATCTCGCGCGAGACGCGCCCGATCGCCGCACCGAGCTCGTACGGGCGGCCGATGCCCTCGCCCTTCCAGAACGGCACCGCCCCGGGGACACCGGGCGCCGGCGAGACGAGCACGCGGTCGCGCGTGATCTCCTCGATCCGCCACGTCGACGCGCCGAGCAGAAACGTCTGCCCCGCGCGCGCTTCGTAGACCATCTCCTCGTCGAGCTCGCCGACCCGTCCCGAGCCGTCGACGAGGAAGACACCGAAGAGTCCGCGGTCGGGGATCGTGCCCGCGTTCGTGACCGCGAGCTTGCGCGCGCCGCCGCGGCCGCGGATCACGCCGGCGGTGCGGTCCCAGACGATGCGCGGGCGCAGCTCCGCGAACTCGTCGGAGGGGTAGCGGCCGGCGAGCATGTCGAGGACGTTCTCGAGCTGGGCGCGCGAGAGGTCCGCGAATGGATACGCCCGACGCACGAGCGTGTGCAGGTCCGAGACCGCGATCTCCTCGTCGGCGCAGATCGCGACGATCTGCTGCGCGAGCACGTCGAGCGGGTTGCGCGGGATCTTCGTCTCCTCGATCGCGCCGTCGAGCATGCGCCGCGCAACGACGGCGCACTCGAGCAGGTCGGCCCGGAACTTGGGGAAGATGCGCCCTCGCGAGACCGCGCCGAGCTCGTGTCCCGCGCGCCCGATCCGTTGCAGGCCGCGCGCGACCGCCTTGGGCGACTCGACCTGGATCACGAGGTCGACGGCGCCCATGTCGATCCCGAGCTCGAGCGACGACGTCGCGACGAGACAGGGGATGCGGCCGGCCTTCAAGTCCTCTTCGACCAGGATTCGCTGCTCGCGCGCGAGCGAGCCGTGGTGCGCGCGCGCGACTTCTTCCTCGGCGAGCTCGTTCAGACGCAAGGCGAGCCGCTCGGCGAGGCGGCGGTTGTTGACGAAGACGATCGTCGAGCGGTGCTGCTTGACGAGCTCGAGCAGCGCCGGGTAGATCGAGGGCCAGATCGACTGCGATCCGAGCTCGGTGCCGGCGTCCATCTCCTGTCCGTCGGCGGGAACGGGGTACGAGAGCGAGGCGTTCGACGCGAGGTCGCGCATGTCCTCGAGCGGAATCACGACCTGCAGGTCGAGCTCCTTCGCGATGCCCGCGTCGACGAGCCGGATCGGCCGGTCGCCGGACACGAAGCGGCCGATCTCCTCGAGCGGCCGTTGCGTCGCCGACAAGCCGATCCGCTGGAAGGGCTGCTCGGTCAGGCGCTGCAGGCGCTCGACGGAGAGCGCGAGATGCGCGCCGCGCTTGGTGCCCGCCACCGCGTGCACCTCGTCGAGGATCAGCGTCTCGACGCCCTTGAGGATCTCGCGCGCCTGCGACGTGAGCATCAGGAAGAGCGACTCGGGCGTCGTGATCAGGATGTCCGGCGGCGTCTTCAGCATCGCCGCGCGCTCCTTCTGCGGCGTGTCGCCGGTGCGCACTCCGACGCGCAGGTCCGAGTGGAGCCCGGCGAGCGGGCCCCGCAGGTTGCGCTCGATGTCGTAGTTCAGCGCCTTCAACGGCGAGACGTAGAGCAGGCGCACCCCCTCCCCGGGCTGCTGGGTGAGCTTGTCGATCCCGTACAGGAACGCGGCGAGCGTCTTCCCCGAGCCCGTCGGGGCCTGGATCAGGACGTGCTCGCCCGAGGCGATCGCGGGCCAGCCCTGCTCCTGGGCGGGCGTGGGCGCCCGGAACGCGTTCTGGAACCAGGCGCGAGTCTTCGGGCTGAACGGCGCGAGCGCGTCCATGCGAACAAGTGTACGCTCCGCGCGTGCCTCCACGGTTCGACGTCGTCGTGCTCGGCGGGGGCACTGCGGGCTGCGTACTCGCCGCCCGCCTGAGCGAGGATCGGGGGCGGAAGGTCGGCCTCGTCGAGGCGGGGCCGGAATACGGACCGTACGCGCAGGGCCGCTGGCCGGAGGATCTGCTCGACGCGCGCTGGCTCGCGCTCGAGTCGCACTGCTGGGAGACCGCGCGCGAGGACCGGTCGCAGCTGCGCGCCCGGGTGCTCGGCGGGTGCTCCGCGCACAACGCCTGCGTGATCCTGCCGGGCACCGACGAGGACTACGACGAGTGGGGCGAGGGCTGGGACGCGGCGGCGATGACGCCGTACCTCGAGCGCGCCGAGCGCGCCTTCGGGACGCGCGTGCTGACGTGGGAAGAACTCTCGCCGTGGCACCGCGCGTTCGCAGAGGCCGCGGGCGGCGCGGCGATCGTGCATCCCGTCAACGCACGCGGCACGCTGCGCTGGAGCGCGGCGTTCGCCTACCTCGACCAGGCGCGCGGCCGCGAGAACCTGACCATCCTGGCCGACACGGTCGCCGACCGCGTGCTCTTCGAGGGTGACAGCGCGGTCGGCGTGGCCACGACGCACGGCCCGCTGTCCGCACAGCTCGTCGTGCTCGCCGCGGGGGCGTATGGATCGCCGGCGATCCTGCTGCGCAGCGGGCTCTCCGCCGGCGAGGGCCTCGTCGACCACGTCGGCGCCGGCATCGGCTGGGAGCCGACCGATCGGCTACGCGAAGACGTCGCGCGCTTCGAGGCGGAGCGGCCGATCTTCATGGCGCAGGTGACTGTGCGAGGAAGCGATGACTCGTTCATCTTCCCGGCGCTCGAGCCCGGCGCCGAGATCAGCGGCGCGGCGTTCGCGATGAAGCCCCGCTCGCGCGGGTCGGTGCGGCTGACATCGCGCGATCCCGGCGCGCCGCTCGAGATCGAGCACGGATTCCTCTCGGATCACGCGGACCTGGACGCGGTCGTGCGCGCACTCGAGGATCTGCGTGAGCTCGTCGCACGCGATCCGATCGCCGGGTACGTCGCCAACGAGGTGCGGCCGGGCTTCGACGTCGACCTCGAGGACTACGTGCGCGAGAACGCGCGCGGGTTCTTCCATCCGGTTGCGACATGCGCGATCGGCCGTGTCGTGGACCGGGAGGCGCGCGTGCTCGGCTACGAGAACCTGTACGTCGCCGACGCGTCGATCATGCCGACGATCCCGCGTGCGAACACCAACCTGTCGACGGCGGCGGTGGCGGAGCGCGTCGCGGACTTGCTGCGCAGCTAGCGAGGCGTAGAGTCGCGCCGTGGGAGCGCCGGCCGGTGTGCTCGTGGGCATGGCAGTGATGAGCGCGACCATGCTCCCGAGCGCGCTCCCGCTGGTGAGGCTCGCCGCCGCGACCGCCGGCTCGCGCGGGCACACGGCGGCGGTCGCGCTCGGATACGCCGCGGTCTGGGCGGCACTCGGAACGGCGGCCATGCCGCTTGCGATGCTCGGGCCGTCACGACAAGCCTCCGCTGCCGCGCTCGGCGCCGCTGCCGTGTATCAGGTCTCGCCGTTCGCACGCCGGTGCCTGACGCGGTGCCGAAATCCACTCGCACGGATCGTCGTCGGTTGGCGTGACGGCGTGGCCGGTGGTCTTGCGATGGGCGTGCGCGACGGACTCTGGTGCACCGGCTGCTGCGCCGGCTTGCTCGTCGGCTTGATCGCAGTCGGGGCGGTGAGCGTCTGGGGCATGCTCGCCTTCGGCGCGCTCGCCGCCGTCCAGAAGCTTGCTCCATTCGGTGCGCAGGCGGGCGTCGCCTTCGCGCTTGCGCTGGCCGTCGGCGCGCTGGTGTTGCTGTGAGCTACGGCCTCCGCGGCTCGTATTTCGAGTCCTGTAATTGCGACGCAATCTGCCCCTGCCGCATGATCGGCGGCATCCCGGGTGGCCGCTCGACGCACGGCCTCTGCTACGGGGTGCTCTCGTGGTCGATCGAGGAGGGGACCGTCGAGGGCGTCGACGTGTCCGGGCTCGCGACCGTGCTCGTCTACCGGTACGACGACGACGAGGCCGGCTCGCCCTGGAGCCTCGTGCTCCACGTCGACGAGCGCGGTGACGAGCGCCAGCGTGGGGCGCTCACCGACGTGTTCCTGGGGCGCGCGGGCGGAGGGCACGTTTCCGTCCTGCCCTGGGTCCGAAAGGCGCGCGAGGTGATCGACGTGCGCGTGAGTCCGATCGAGCTCCTTCCCGACGGTTCGGGACGCGCGCTGCGCGTCGGCCGTGCGGCTCGGGTCCGGGCGACGACCCTCGTCGAGACCGACGAGCCGGTCGCGTGCATCGTCCCGGGCTACGAGCGGCAGGGACGCGAGCTCTACGCAGACCAGCTCGCGGTCGACGACGAGCCGTTCGCGTGGGAGCTCACGGGCAACTGCGCCTTCGCGGCGGACTTCGAGTATTCGTCGGAGCCTGGGCCCTCGTCGTAAGCTGTACCGGTGAACCCCGAGGCGCTCCACTTCACGGGCAACGAGGAGGCCGATCGCCTGATCGCGCAGGAGCCGCTCGCGCTTCTGATCGGGTTCGCGCTCGACCAGCAGGTGCCCGTGCAGACCGCGTTCTCCGGTCCCTTGAAGCTCCGGCAGCGGCTCGGCACGCTCGACGCGAAGGCGATCGCCGGCATGGACCCGGCGCGGCTCGAGGACGCGTTCCGCGAGAAGCCGGCCGTGCACCGGTTCCCGGGGAACATGGCGCGGCGCGTGCAGGAGCTGTGCGCGACGATCGTCGACGACTATGGCGGCAGCGCCGACCGCGTCTGGTCGGACGCGCGCGATGCCGACGAGCTACGGGCCCGCATCCAGGGCCTGCCCGGCTTCGGGAACATGAAGGTGATCGCGCTCGGGTCGGTGCTCGCGAAGCGCTTCGGCGTGCAGGCGGCGCAGGGGCTCGTCCCGAACCACCCGACGCTGGGCGACGTCGACTCGGCCGAGGCGCTCGCGCGCTACCAGGAAGCGAAGCGCGCGTACAAGGCGAAGCTGCGCGCCCAGGCGTAGAACTAGCGCGAGCGCGCCTCGATCTGCATCGCGACAGCCTCCGCCTCTGCGAGCTCGACCTCGATCCCCGTGCGGAGCGTGTTGTGGATCTCGGCGACCCGGTCGACGTGCTGGATCAAGTCCATGATCTCGTCCTCGTCGGCTTCGGCCTCGACCCGCGTCGAGAAGCGGACGTTCTGTGCGCGCGGCGGGTCGCCCTCCCAGTCGCACTCCACGACGACGCGAACGCCGAGCACCTCGAGGTCGCGCTTGTCGGCTTCGCGGAAGACGTCGTTCGCGAAACACGCGCCGATCGCGAGCAGGAGCAGCTGCCCGCCGTTGAAGCCCATCCCCTGACCACCGTCCGCCTCGGTGCGATCGATCACGAGGCTGTGCTTGCCGCTCCAGCCCACCGAGAAGCTGCCTTCGTGCGCGCTGCGGACGTGAACGCTCATCGCGGGCATGGCCAGGATCCTAGTCGCGCCTCGCGAGGTCTTCCAGCGCGATTCGGGCGGCAGAGGCGCCGCACATCCCGTGGACGCCGCCGCCCGGCGGCGTGGCCGCGGAGCAGAGGTAGACGCCTTCGAGCGGCGTGCGGTAGGGGACCAGCTTCCGGGCGGGCCGGGTGAAGAGCTGGCCCAGGTCCATGGCTCCGGTGTTGATGTCCCCGCCGACGAGGTTCCGGTTGTGCGCCTCGAGCTCGCGCGGCCCCCAGGCGCTCCGCGCAAGGATCGTCTCGCGGAAGCCCGGCGCGAAGCGCTCCACCTGCGCCTCGATCGCGTTCGTGTAGTCCTCGGTCGAGCCGTTCGGGACGTGGCAGTAGGCCCAGGCGGTGTGCTTGCTCTCGGGCGCACGCGTCGGGTCGAAGCGCGTGTGCTGCGCGAGCAGGACGAACGGCGCCGGGCCCTTGCGCCCGCTCCAGGCCGCCCACTCCGACGCGGAGATCTCCTCCAGGGTGCCGCCGAGGTGGACGGTTCCGGCGCGGGCTACGTCCGGTGCGCGCCAGGGGATCGGGTCGGAGAGCGCCCAGTCGAGCTTGAACGCACCGGGCCCGTGGCGGTAGTCGCGTAGCGCCCGCCCGTACCGCTCCGGGAAGCGCCCGCGCGCGAGGCGGAGCAGCTCGCGCGGCGCGACGTCGGCGAGGACGACGTCCACCTCGGGGAGGTCGTCGACCGGGCACGAAGCGCGCACCGGCGCCGCGTGCTCGGCGAGGCGGGCGACGAGCGCGTCCGCGATCCGCTGCGCGCCGCCGCGCGGGAAGCCCCAGCCGAAGACGTGACCGAGCACGATCAGGGAGAGACCGAAGCCGGCGCTCGGACGGCGTTCGAGCGGCAGCATGGAGTGCGCCGAGTGGCCGGCGAAGACCGCACGCGCACGCTCGGTCTGGAACGCTCGCTCCGCGAGCGTTCGCGCCGCGCTGAGCGCGTCGCGTGCGGGCTTCGGCCCCAGGGTTCTCAGCACTCGCGCGAGCGCGCGCGGCGGAGGCGGCAGCGGTCCGAGCAGGACGGGCTCGATGGCGTCCCAGTGCCGGACGAGCGGCGCCACGAGCCGGCGGTATGCGGGCGCGTCGACGCCGAGCTGTGCCGCCGTCGCGTCGACCTCGCGCTCGAGCACGACCGCCGTGCCGTCGTCGAGCGGGTGTGCGGCCTGTGCGGGCGGGTGCACCCACTCGATCGGCAGCCGGAGCTCGCGGAAAAAGGGCGAGTTCTCGCCCAGCGGGTGGATCGCCGAGCAGACGTCGTGCACGAAGCCCGGCAGCGTGAGCTCGAACGAGCGCAGGCCGCCGCCGATCGTGTCCTCGGCTTCGAAGACCTCGACGTCGAGGCCTGCGCGCGCCAGCACGAGCGCGCCGGCGAGCCCGTTCGGGCCCGAGCCGACGACAACCGCTCTCATCGCAGGGCGCGAAGGGCAGGGCCGAGCGACTGGCCCCCGTGCAGGACCGGCTCGTACAGGTCGCCGTGTTGCTCGACGCGCCCGAGCGCCTCACGCATCCCGAAGTCCGTCGGGCGCACGTCGTCCGTCAGTTCTCCCCAGTCGAGCGGGGTCGAGACGGGCGCCCCCGGCCGCGGGCGCACGGAGTAGACGGAGGCGATGGTCTTTCCGTGACCGTTCTGGCGGTGATCGACCAGCACGGAGCCCGGCGGACGCTTTCGCTTCAGCCACTCGGTGGTCGCGAGGCCGGGGTTCTCCTCCTCGACGGCGCGCGCAACTCGCTCGGCGAACTCGTACGTCTCGTCGAACGAGTAACGCCGCGTGATCGGCACGAGCACGTGGATCCCGGACGCGCCGCTCGTCTTGACGTACGAGCGCAGGTCGAGCCGCTCGAGCGCGTCGCGCGTGAGGTGGGCGACGCGGATCGCGTTCGCGAATCCGTCGTCGGGCGGGTCGAGGTCGAAGACCACGTAGTCCGGCCGCTCGGGCTTGTCGACGCGCGAGTACCAGGCGTTCATGTCGATGCAATGCATTTGGACCATCCACAGGAGCGCCTCGGTCGAGTTCACGAGCGGGAAGTCGACGAGCCGCGAGTTGCCCTCGCGCGGGAAGGTGCGAAACGTGCGCGTCGGGATCCACGACGGCATTCCCTTCGGCGCCTGCTTCTGGAAGAACCCGTCGCCGCGGATTCCCTCGCGGTAGCGCTTCATCGTGAACGGCCGGTCCTTCAGGTGCAGCACGAGCGCGGGGGCGATCTCGCGGTAGTACTCGAAGAGATCGGCCTTCGTGATCCCGTCTTCGGGGAAGAGGACGCGATCCGCGCTGCTGAGCTTGACCTCTTTCACCGGAGGAAGACGTTGAAGGGGTAGAGCTCCGCGCTTTGTATGCCGAGGCGTACTGATGGATCCTCGGCGACGATCGTGCGCGCCTCGTCCTCGTTCCCGACCTCGAGCACGACGATGCCGAAGGGCCCGTCCCAGCAGCGACCGGCGAAGAGGACGCGCCCCTCAGCGTGCAGACGCTCCAGGTACGAGCCGTGGCGGTCGAAGACCTCGCGCTGGTCGGGCGTCGCCGAGGCGAGGAACGCGCGATCGAACGCCGGGCGCACGAGGTACGCGAACTCCATCAGCGCACGCCCCCCAAGGGGTCGCTTGTCGACACCGACCCTGAGAGGGCGGCGGGCTCTGCCCGGCGCCCGTTTCCCGAGGGGGCGACAGCCCCCAAGGGGGCGCGAAGGCCCCCAGAAGTCACGCTAGCGACCGCGCTGCGGAACGGGTGTGACAGTTCTTTGCCGACTTCGTCACGATCGTTCCACAGGTCAGTCGGCGGCGGCTTCCCAGCCGTCGTAGTCGGCGGAATGCTGCTCGGCGAGCCCGTCGAAGAGCCTGCGCGCCTCGGCGATGCTGTCCGCGCTGACGATCATGTCGCGGCTCGCAAGCATGAGCCAGGGATGCTCGGTGGCCTCGCCCGCTGCCGGCGTCACCTCGACGGCGAAGCCCTGCGCGCGAACAGCGGCGGCCGCGGCTTGCGCGTCTTCACGCGTGCGCAGGTAGAGGTAGAAGCGCGCATCGCGCGGCTTCGAGAGATTCACGCCCATCGCCTGCAGCTGGTCGAGGACGAGGCCGTCCGCGTCCGCGGGATCCTCTACTTTCGAGACAACGTTCAGCGTCGCCTCGGCGTCCTTCCTCTTTCGGCGGAAGAAGCCCATATCTAGCCAACGCCCGCGAGCAGGAAGGCGCGGTTCTCCTTCACCATCTCGCGCGCGATCACGAGCCGCTGGATCTCGCTCGTGCCCTCGTAGATCTGCGTGATCTTCGCGTCGCGCATCATGCGCTCGACCGGGTACTCCTTGATGTATCCGTAGCCGCCGAGAATCTGGACGGCTTCGGTCGTCACCCACATCGCCGTGTCGCTGCAAAAGAGCTTCGCCTGCGCGGACGGCTTCGTCAGCTCCGCGCCGTCGACACCCTCGTCGACCATGCGGCCGAACTTGTAGAGCAACCCGCGCCCGGCCTCGCACGCCGTCTCCATGTCGGCGAGCTTCGCGGCGATCAGCTGGTGCTGCGCGATCGGCTTGCCCATCGTCTCGCGCGACTTCGCGTACTCGAGCGCGTAGTCCGTCGCGCCCTGCGCGATCCCGAGCGCCTGCGCGGCGATCCCCGGGCGCGAGCGATCGAGGACGCGCATCGCGATCTTGAATCCGTCCCCTTCCTCGCCGAGGAGGTTGGCCGCCGAGACGAGGCATTCCTCGAATGTGAGCTCGCCGGTCGTCGAGCCGGAGATGCCCAGCTTCGGCTCGAGCCGGGCGACGTCGAAGCCGGGCGCGTCCGCCTCGACGACGAACGCGGAGATACCTGCGTGGCCGGCGTCGGGGTCGGTCTTCGCGAAGACGGTGTAGAGGTTTGCGACCTCTGCGTTCGTTATGAACCGCTTCGAGCCGTTGAGGACGTACTCGCCGTCGGTGCGGCGCGCCGTGGTGCGCATCGCCGCCGAGTCGGAGCCTGAGCCGGCTTCGGTCAGCGCATACGCGGCGAGCCACTCGCCGGAAGCGAGCCGAGGGAGATAGGCCGCCTTTTGCTCGTCTGTCCCCGCGAGCTTGAGGCCGAGCGAGCCCAGCTCCTGGGCTGCAAGGATCAGCCCGCTCGTCGCGCAGACCTTCGACACGTCCTCGATCACGATCAACGCGAGTAGCGAGCCGGTCCCGAGGCCCCCGTACTGCTCGTCGAAGAAGAGCCCGAAGAGACCGTGCTCGCGGTAGAGCTCGACGATGTCCCAGGGGAACTCGTGCGACTCGTCGATCTCCGCCGCCCGGGGCGCGATCCGGTCGCGTGCGAGGGTCCGCACGAGCTCCCGGATCTCGCGCTGCTCGTCGTTCAGCTGGTCGACGGCCACACGGCAAAGGTTACTCAGGCGTGTGGCAGACCGCCTCGACGTTGTTTCCGTCGGCGTCCTTAACGAAAGCGGCGTAGTAGTTCGGGTGGTAGTGCTCGCGAATCCCCGGCGCGCCGTTGTCCGTCGCTCCCGCGGCGAGCGCAGCAGCGTGAAACGCGTCGACGGTCGCGTGGTCCGGCGCGCGGAAGGCGACGTGACTGAAGCCCACGGGATCGCGGCGGACGACGCCGAGGTCCGGCATCTCGCCGTCGCCGAAGCCGAGGAACTCGCCCATCTCGAACACCAGCGAGTAGCCGAGCGGTGCGAGGGCGGCCTGGTAGAAGCGCTTGCCCGCTTCGAGGTCGCTGACGTGGACGGCGGTGTGGTCGAGCATGCGAAGCCTCCAGTGTCGGGTTATTCGGGCCTGTGGCAGACGGCCTCGATGTTGTTCCCGTCCGCGTCGTGCACGTACGCGCCGTAGTAGGTGGGGTGGTAATGCTCGCGAAGCCCAGGCGGGCCGTTGTCCTTGCCGCCCGCCGCAATCGCAGCCTGATAGAAGGCGTCGACGGTCGCACGGTCGGGGGCGGCGAACGCGACGTGGGTGGGCGTGTGTCCTTCCCGCGCGCCGATCCAGAAGTCGGGCTTTCCTCCCTCCCCGAAGCCGGCCACCCCGGGAAACTCCATCAAGAGCGAGTAGCCGAGCGGCTTCAGCGCCTGCGCGTAGAACCGCTTTGCGGAATCGATGTCAGTGACCGCAGCTGTCGTGTGGTCGATCATTCGGGCCTCCTTTCGCGCCGGAGCGAAACTACAGTGCCGGTGTGATCCTGGACAACGGCGTGATCCGGACGCTGGACCCGTCGCTGCCGACGGCCGGGGCGCTCGCGATCGCCGGCGACCGGATCGCCGGCGGCGTCGGGACGCACGAGGCGGCTCTCCCATCGCCGGAGGTGGTCGACCTCGGGGGCCGGTGTGTGCTGCCCGGCTTCACGGACTCGCACGTCCACTTCGCGACCTGGTCCGTCGCGCAGCACGAAGTTCGCCTCGAGGACACGCGGTCGCTCGAGGAGGCCGTCGCACGCGTTCGGGACGCGCTCGGCTCGGTGCGCCGCGGGGAGTGGCTGCGCGGCCGTGGCTGGCGGAGCGGCGACTGGTCGCCGCTGGTCGAGCCGACCAAGTTCGCGCTCGACGAGATCGCGCCCGACATCCCGGTCGCGCTGATGGCACACGACTCGCACTCGGTCTGGCTCAACTCGGCGGCGCTCGCGCACGCGAACGGAGACCTGGAAGTGCCGGGCGGCGTCGTCGAGGTCGACGAGTACGGCGAGCCGACCGGCGTGCTGCGCGAGGAGTCGTGCTGGCACTTCCGCAACCGCTTCGTGAAGGTCTCCGACGACGAGTACGTGAGCGCGATGCGGACGGCCATGCGGATCGCGAACGCACGCGGCGTCGTCGCGGTCCACGACAAGGACGGTTGGGTCGGCGGCTTCCGGTTCTGGCAGCGGCTTGCCGCGCAGGACGGACTGACGCTGCGCGTGTGGCAGTCGCTCCCGCACGAGAAGGTCCTCGAGCTGGAGTCGGCCGACGTGCGTTCGGGCCTTGGCGACCCGATGCTCCGGCTGGGCTACCTGAAGGTGTTCATGGACGGGACGCTCGGCTCACAGACGGCGCGCCTCATGAACGGTTCGGGAGTGCAGATCACCTCGCGCGAGGAGCTCGAGGAGATCATCCGGCGGGCCGCGCCGGCGGGCTTTCCCGTTGCAGTGCACGCGATCGGCGACCTCGCGAACCGAGAGGCGCTCGACGCGTTCGAGGCGACGCAGAAGATCTGGCGCCCACTCGATCTGCGCCATCGCATCGAGCATGCGCAGTTCCTCACACTCGAGGACGTGCCGCGTTTTGCGCGGCTCGGGATCGCGGCCTCGGTGCAGTTCAGCCACGCACCCTCCGACCGCAACCTCGCCGAGCGCTTCTGGGCGGGTGAGACGCAGCGCGCGTACGCCTACCGGTCGCTCTGGGATTCCGGCGCCCTGCTCGCGAACGGCTCGGATGCACCGATCGAGGAGCTCGATCCGTGGGCCGGGATCGTGGCGGGAGTGCGGCGCACGCTCGACGACCGCCCGGCCTGGCACCCCGAGCAAGCCGTGACCATCGAGGAGGCGCTCATCGCAACGTGCGTCACGCCCCCGTGGCTCTCGCGCGACGAGTACCGCCGCGGGCGGCTCCTCCCCGGCTATCTCGCGGACCTCGTCGTGCTCGACCGCGACCCGTTCGAGCTCGAGCCGCAGCAGCTCCCCGACGTGCAGATCGTCGCCACGATGGTCGGCGGCCGCTGGGTGCACAACCCGCCTCCCTGGGATTGACCCGACGGCCGTCGGCGCGAGAGGATCGCGCGCAACGGCACAACCTCCCGAGGAGGCGGCATGGAAGCGACCCAGTTTGACCGCCTGCGCGAGGGCTCGATCGGGCTCCCGCAGGTCCTGTTCCAGTCGATCACGCACATGGCTCCCGGGGCGGCGATTGCGTTCTCGATCCTCGTCTCGGTGCAGTTCGCCGGCGTCGCCCTTCCGCTGGCGGTCTTGTGCGCGCTGATCGCATGCGTGCTCGTCGCGAACTCGATCGGGCAGCTCGCGAAGCAGATCCCGTCTGCGGGCGGGCTCTACGCGTACGTGTCGCGCGCCCTCGGCCCCAGGATCGGGTTCATGGTCGGCTGGGTGTACCTGATCTTCGAGCCGCTCGTCGCCCCGCTCCTGTTCCTGATCTTCGCGTGGGCGACCGAGGACGTTGTCAAGAACGACATCGGCTGGGACATCGGCTGGGCCTGGTGGGTGCTCCTTGCGGCCGGGATCGTCTTCTTCCTGACCTACCGCGACGTGCGACTGTCGACGAACGCGGGCGTCGCGCTCGGGATCTTCGAGATCGCGGTCTTCGTCGCACTGTCCGCGTGGATGCTCCTCTCGCACCTGGGCGATCTCTCACTCGCGCCCTTCGACCCGACGAACAACGAGGTCGGCACGCTCACCGGCACGTTCAAGGGGATGGTGTTCGCGATCCTCGCGTTCATCGGCTTCGAGGCAGCGGCGCCGCTCGGCGAGGAGGCAAGGCACCCGCGCTGGACGATTCCGCGCGCGGTCGTCGGCTCGGCGTTCCTGATCGGTTTGTTCTACGTCTTCTGTTCCTACGCGTGGGTGATCGGGACCGGGCTCGGCGACTTCACGAAGGTAACGACCGCCGCGGCCAACCCGTGGCGCGATCTCGGCGAGGTGTACTGGAGCGGCGGGTGGGTGTTGATCTTTTTCGCGATCATCAACTCTGCAATCGCGAACGCAAACGCCGGGGTGAACGCGGCGACGCGCGTGATCTACGCGATGGGCCGGATCGGCGTCCTGCCGCACGCGTTTGCCCGCACGCACCCGGTGCACAAGACCCCGCACGTCGCGATCATCACGCAGTCCGTCTTCGCGGTCGTGCTGGCGCTCCTCTTCGGCTGGAAGTGGGGACCGCTGACGGGGTTCGTGGTCATGGCGACGGCGCTGACGATCCTCGTAATCCTCGTCTACATCACGACGTGCATCGCATGCCTCGTCTTCTACCGCCGCGAGCGCCCGCAAGAGTGGAACCCGTGGCTGCACGGCGTCGTCCCCATGCTCGGTGCGGTCGCGTTCATCGCGCCGCTCTGGTACCAGTACCGCCCGCTGCCCGATTACCCGATGCGCTACGCGAACTGGTTCGCGCTCATCTGGATCGCGCTCGGGATCGTGGTCACCTGGTGGATGGCGACGAACAGGCGCGAGGCGCTCGAGAACGCGGGACGGATCTTCGTCGACGACCGGGAGCCGCCCGCGGAGCGCATCGAAGCGCCGCCTGCTCCTGCCGCGGGGTCGTAAGGGATGGCCGTCGCCACCGCCGATCACGTCGTCTCCCGCGAGGACATCGTCTGGGCGTTCGGGCCGGACATGGAGCCGGTGCTCGAGGTGGAACCCGGCGCGACCGTGCGCTTCGAGACGCGTGACTGCTTTGACGGGCAAATCAGGAGCGAGGAGGATCTCGTCACGGAGATCGACTTCCAACGCGTGAACGCGGCCACGGGGCCGGTTGCGGTCAAGGGAGCCGAGCCCGGCGACTCGCTGGTCGTGGAGATCCTGGACGTCTCGCCAGTCGAGTGGGGCGTCGCGACGCTGATCCCCGGCTACGGACAGCTGATCGATCAGGTCCAGGCACCCCTCACGCGCCTCTTCAAGGTCGAGGACGGCGTCGTCGAGATGAACGAGCGCGTTCGCTTCCCAGCACGTCCGATGGTCGGCGTCGTCGGGGTCGCCACCGGCGGCGAGGAATTGTCGACCGGGCTCGCAGGACAGCACGGCGGCAACCTCGACAACCACCTGCACGGTGCGGGCGCACGGATCTACTTCCCCGTGCGCCGGCCCGGCGGGCTGTTCGCCGTCGGCGACATGCACGCGTCGATGGGCGACGGCGAGATCTGCTTCACGGGGATCGAGATCGCGGGCGAGGTGACGATGCGCTTCGACGTGCTGAAGGGAAAACAGGCGACGTGGCCGGTGACGGAGCTTGCCGACCGCTGGATGCCGCACGCGACGGCGGACGAGTTCCCCGAGGCGCTCCAGCTCGTCTCGGAGGAGGCCGCGCGGATGCTCGTCGACGAGTGGGGCTTCACCCCGGAGGACGCGTTCATCTTCCTCTCGGTC